>NZ_JBHWKO010000004.1:0-362300 GCF_042731035.1 Streptomyces sp. NPDC059895 | reverse complement strand
GACCGGCACCTGCACCACCTGCCACCGCCCCCTGCCCAGAACCTCCGCCACCAGCCAGAACCCAAGAGCCAGAGCAACCTAACGGAGTCCTACTAGGGCCGCGGCGATGTCGGCGGCGAGCGGGAAGAAGGCGCCGGCGGCGTCACGGGCCTCGGTGACCCCGTCGGTGACCAGCAGCAGGGTCTCCTCACGGGCCAGGGCGGCGCGCAGGACGTGCGGCAGGCCGCCGGTGAGTTCGCCCAGGCCGAGGGGGAGTCCCTCGCCCTGCGGCAGGGACCGTACGCCCTCGGGGCCGACCGCGAGCGGCGCCTCGTGGCCGAAACCGACGATCTCGACGGCGCCGACAGCTGTGGCGGAGGAGGAGGCGATGGAGGCGGAGGCGGCAGTGGCGGCGGTGGAAGCGGCAGTGGCGGAGGAGGAGGCAGTGGAGGCGGAGGAGGAGGTAGGAGCAGCGGCACCCGGCGCCCGTTCCCCTCCTCCCTCGCCCCGAGCCGGGCCCCCGCCCTCGTTCCCGCCCTCGTTCCCGCCGTCGTTCCCGCGTTCGTTCCCGCGCTCGGGCCGGCCCCGCGGGAAGCCGATCAGCACGGCCGTCGCGAAGCGGTCGCCGTCGTCGCGGCCGAGGGCGACGGTGTGGTCGCGGTGGCGCCGCATCCGGGTCTCCAGCCGGTCGGCGACCGTCGCCAGGTCCGGCTCGTGGTAGGCGGCCTCGCGGAAGGTGCCCAGCAGCGCGGCCGCCGCCTCCACCGCGCCCAGCCCCTTGCCCTGGACGTCGCCGAGGAGGACACGGGTGCCGTGCGGGCCGGGCTGGATGTCGTAGAAGTCGCCGCCCACGCGGGCGTCGGCGTCGGCGGCGAGGTACACCGCCGCGTGGTCGAGGCCGCCCCAGCCGGGCGGCAGCGGGCGCAGCACGGTACGGCGGGTGGTCTCGGCGACGTGCCGCATGTGCAGCATCCGCCGCTCGTTGCGCACCCGCACGGCGGCGGCGAGGACGGAGAGGACCCCGCCGACGAGGACGAGGACGAAGTCGGCCGGACCCGACCGGTACTGGTCGGGCCAGGCCCGGTCCGCCTCCACGTACGTCAGGAGCGCGAGGACCGCGAAGAGGGCCGTCGTCCACACCCCGCACAGGACGGCGGCGATCGCGGCGACGAACACGCACCAGGAGACGATCCGGAACTCGCCGGTGGTGTTGTAGTCGACGACGGCGATGACGACCAGCGTCACCAGCGGCACCAGCCAGGTGACGCTGCGGCCGCGGATCCGCAGCAGCCGCCGCCGGCGGTGCGGGACGTCCCGGCGCCGGGTCCGCGGGTGGCGGTCGAGCAGCCCCTGGCCCCGCTTCATGAGGTCAGCGAAACACGGGCGGAGGCCGCACGCATCCCCGCAGGCCGCACGCTTCCACGGAGGGCGGCCGGGGGGCCGACGTGCCGACTTGCCACCGCCCGCGCCCAGGTGTGCCCTGGAAACCGGGGGCGAGGAGAGAGGAGTGCTCTCATGGCTCATGCGGCACCCGCACCGAGCGTGCGGCCCACGTCCACCGTCACCACCACGACACCCGACGTCTTCGGCGCGCGGACCCACCTGATCGCGAAGTGGGCGGTGCCCGTCACCATGGGGCTGGTCTACGGCTACTGGGCCGCCGCCAACCAGCGCCACGGCGGCCCGGTCACCGGCTGGAACATCCTGTTCGGCTTCGTGACCGCGCTCGTGTTCATCGGGCTGTACGCCGCCGTACGCACCCTGGCCTCCCGCATGCGGCGTGAAGTGCACGCCCTGCTGTGGGCGGCGTTCGCCGGCTGCGCGCTGGGCTTCCTGATCAACCAGACCGGCGCGAGCGTGCTCTACTCGGCGAGCATCGCACTGGTGATCGCGGCGGGCGTCTTCGCGGTGCTGTTCTACCGGTACTACACGCACGAGGACGCGGAGGGGCACCGTATCGGCTGACGCGTCTCGACTGACGCGCAAGGACACGCGGACATGCGTGGGCCCCGGCGGTTCCCCGCCGGGGCCCACTTCCCTCATCCCTCCACTCACCGGGCCAGTGGGGTCCACTCCCACTCGCCCGACGAGGTACCGGACGTATCAACGGAGGCCTCGCAGACGCCGATGGTCCAGGAGCTCGAGTAACTGAAGGCGTCGGCGAGGGTGGCACTCCAGTCGTGCCCCAGGACCAGGCAACCGACGCCGGCCGCTCGTGCCTCGGCGGTGGCCTGCGGGGCTGCCGCCGCCGTGGTGCCCGCCGCCGTGGCGGCGAGGGCTCCACCGGTGAGCAGGACCGCGGCCAGAGCCCGCAGGATCGCAGTGGTGCGCATCATCGCCTCCTTCTCCCCTGATCCATGAGACACCCGTTCGGGTGAACCCTCCACCGGAGACCGCCGAACCGCGTGCCACCTGCGCGGACAGCGGGCCGACCGGCCGTCCGTGGGCGGCCGTCACCCGGGCGGCCCAGCCCCGCTGGCGCACCCGCCGCCGCTCCCGTTGTCTGAGGACGTGTCCCGACGCCTGCGAACCGCCGTCTCGGCCGTCTCCATCGCCCTGGCCTGCCTCCTGCTGCCCTTCGGCGCGTTGGCGGCCTGGGCCGCGTACGGCCTGACGGACACGGGCCGTTACGTCACCACGATGGCCCCGCTGGCCTCCGACCCCGCCGTCCGGGACGAGGTCGTGGACGCGGTGGCCGCCGGCATCCTGCGGGAGGCCGCCACCGACCGCCACCGCCCCCTGCACCCCGAGGTGACGCCCTTCGTGCACGACGCGGTGCGCTCCTTCACCCGGACCCGCGCCTACCGCAGGGCGTGGGACGCGGGCAACGAGGAGGCGCACAAGGCCGTCATGACGGCGCTGCACGACGAACGCGCCCGCGGGATCTCCGTGGACCTGGCTCCGGTGACCACCCGTCTCAAGGCGCAGCTCGTCGCCGACCGGGTGCCGTTCGCCGAGAAGGTGCCGATCCGGCACACCAGCGTCGCCCTGCTCCCGGCGGACGACCTGGCCACGCTCCGGAAGGGCTACCACGTGCTCGACATCGCCGGTTTCTGGCTTCCGGTCGCGGCGGTGGCCCTGGCCGCCACGGGCATCGGCGTCGCGGTGCGCCGCCGCCGCGCCCTCACCGCCACCGCCCTCGGCACGGCCCTCGGCGGCGCGTTCCTGGGCCTGGCGGTGGCGCTAGGCCGCCGGCTGACCCTCGGGGACCTCCCCGACCAGACCCACCGCCCGGCCGCGGCCGCCGTCTACGACGCCCTCACCTCGACCCTGCGCACGGTGTCCTGGCTGCTGCTGGCGGCGGGCCTGACGGTGGCGGGCGCGGTGTGGCTCACCCGGCAGATCCGGGTCCGCCGTACGGCGGCCTCCCGCCGGCCGCCGGCCACGCCCGCCCCGGCACCCCCGGCCCCCGGAACCCCACCCCCGCCCCCGCATCCGCCCCAGGCACCGCTCACGCACCCGCCCAGCCGCCTCGGCTGAGCCCCCGCACACACGCCCCGGCCCCACACCGCCCCGGCCCCACGCCCCGGCCCCCTGACCTCTGCCCCCCTGACCTCTGCCCCCTGACCTCTGCTCACCTCGGTCACGCCGACCACGGCTCGCCTCGGTCACGCCCCCCGCGCCACCTCCGCCAGAACGCCCAGCGCCCGCCCCAGCTCCCCCTCCGCCGCCGACGCGAGCCCGAGCCTGACCGCGCTCGGGGTGCGGTGTGCGGCGACGGCGAAGGCGGTGCCCGGGGTGACGGCGATGCCGCGGGCGGCGGCCGCGGCGGTGAAGGTGTCCGCCCGCCAGGGCGCGGGCAGCTCCCACCAGGCGAAGTAGGCGTGCGGATCGGTCCGTACGGCGAAGCCGCGCAGGTGCGTCGCGAGGAGCCGCTGCCGGCGCGCCGCGTCGGCCCGCTTGGCCGCCACCAGCCGCGCCACGGTCCCGTCCCCGGCCCACCGTACGGACGCCTCCAGCGCGAACCGCCCCGCGCTCCACCCCCCGGACCGCACCGCGCCGGCCACCGCCTCGACCCGGTGCTCCGGCACGACGAGGAAACCGACGGTCAGCCCCGGCGCGACCCGCTTGGACAGGCCGTCGACGACATGGGTCAGGTCGGGGGCGTGGGCGGCGAGCGGAGTGGCGTCCGGCCGGAGGAAGGACCAGATGCGGTCCTCGACCACGGGGAGGGACAGCTCGCCGGCCAGCCGCGCCAGCTCCACCAGCCGCCGCTCGCTCGTCGTCAGCGACGTCGGGTTGTGCAGGGCGGGCTGGAGGTAGAGGGCGGAGAGCGGGGCCGCGCGGTGGGCGTCGGCGAGGGCGTCCGGCCGCAGGCCCTCGGCGTCACCGGGCACCGGCACCAGCACGATCCCCAGCCGGGCGGCGATCTCCTTGACCAGCGGATACGTCAGCTCCTCCACGCCCACCCGGCCGCCGGGCCGGACCAGGGAGGCGAGCGCGGCGGTGATGGCCTGGCGGGCGTTGCCCGTGAAGAGGAACCGCCCCGGGTCCGGGCGCCAGCCCGGGAGGCCGAGCAGACCGGCCGCGGCCGCGCGGGCGGCGGGGGTGCCGTCGACGGCGGCCGGCCGCATCGCCTCGCCCAGCACATCGGGCCGCAGCAGGGGCGCGAGCGCCGGCGCGAGCAGCTCCGACTGGCCCTCGGCGGAAGGGTAGTTGAGCTCCATGTTGACCGGGGCCGCCGTCGCCGTCTCGACCAGCGCCCGCCCCTGCCCGACGGCCGGCGCGGCCCGTACGAAGGTGCCGCGGCCGACCTCGCCCACCACCAGCCCCCGCCGCACGAGTTCGCCGTAGACCCGCCCGGCCGTCGAGGCGGCGATCCGGTGCCGCCGCGCGAACCACCGCTGCGGCGGCAGCCGCTGACCGGGCACGAGCCGCCCGGCGGCGATGTCGTCGGCCACCCGGTCGGCCATCCGCCGATAGTCCTCCACGAGGCCCACCTCCCGTCCCTGTCCCTGTCCCTGTCCCTGTCCCTGTCCCTGTCCCCGTCCCCGTCCCTGTCCGTGCCCCGACCCTCACCCGTGACCATGACATTGCACCGAGGGCAAAGATCTTATTGCACCGAGGAGTTGAGCGGACCTACTGTCGACGCCATGGCACCCTTCCTCTCATACGTGGACAAAGGCACCGATCCCGCCCGTACGCCGCTCGTCCTCGTCCACGGCCACCCCTTCGACCACACCATGTGGACCCCGCAGACGGAGGCCTTCGCCACCGGCCGCCGTGTCATCGCCCCCGACCTGCGCGGCTACGGCGCCTCCCCCGTCACCCCGGGCGTCACCCCCCTGTCCCGCTTCGCCCGGGACATCGAGGAACTCCTGGACGACCTGGGGGTGGACGCCTTCGTGCTGGCCGGTCTGTCGATGGGCGGCCAGATCGCGATGGAGTGCTGCGCCCGCTTCGGGGACCGGGTGCGCGGCCTGGTCCTCGCCGACACCTTCGCGTCCCCCGAGACACCCGCAGGGAGGACCGCACGCCACGAGACGGCCGACCGTCTGCTGCGGGAGGGCATGCGCGGCTACGCCGACGAGGTCCTGGACAAGATGGTCGCCCCCGACGCCGACGCCCGGGTCCGGGCCCACGTCCACCGCATGATGGCGGCCACACCCCCCGAGGGAGCCGCCGCCGCCCTGCGCGGCCGCGCCGAACGCCCCGACTACCGCCCCCTCCTGGCCCGCCTCACCGTCCCCACCCTGATCGTCGTCGGCGCGGACGACGAGTTCACCCCGGTCTCCGACGCGCAGGCCCTGCACGCCCTGGTGCCGGACTCCGAGCTCCGGGTCGTCGAGGGCTGCGCGCACATGCCGAACCTGGAACGCCCTCAGGAGTTCAACGCGGCCCTGGCGGACCTCCTCGCACGCGTCGACGGAACCGGACGGACCGGAGAACGTTCCACGGATCGGGTGGCAGGGCTGGTCGGCGGGTAATCCCTGGTATCCCGTACGGCAGGCCGGGGGAGAGAGCATCCTGGGGCTGTGGGTGCCGGCGGAGGAACTGGATGAGTTCAACGCGCACATCGTCGGACGCATCGAGGGCGTACGGGAGTTCCGCTGACGTGCCCGACGGGCGGCGGCGTCGGGCGCTGTTCGGGCGCTGGTGCGCGGGGGCGCTGTGCGCCGGGGTGAGCGTGGTCGTGGGGTGCCGGGCCGCGGACACCGACGCCTTCACCCCCGTACCGCAGCTCCTCGCGTTCCTGCCGTGGCTGCTCGTGCCGACCGGGATCGGGCTGGCGCTGTCCCTGCTCGCGCGCTGGTGGACCGGGCTCGTGTGGGGGGTCGTCCTGCTCGCACTGCTCGCCTGGTTCATCGAGCCGTACGGGAAGGAGGGCCGGCCCGAGGGGGTGCCGGTCGCCCGGGTGCGCGTCCTCACCTCCAACGTCGAGTTCGGACAGGCGACCGACGCGCTGATCGCCGCCGTGCGACGGGAGCGGCCCGACCTGGTGTTCGTCGAGGAGTGCGAGTACGGCTGTCAGGCGGCGGTGGCGCGGGAGCTGGGGCGCGGCTATCCGCACCGGCGGGCCGTGCCGGGGGACACCTCGGTCGGGTCGGTCGTCCTCAGCCGGTTCCCGCTCACACCGACCGCGGGCGTGCCCGGCCGGATGGGCATGCCCGGGGCGGTCGCCGACATCCACGGGCACGCCGTACGGCTCCAGCTCGCGCACCCCAAGCCGCCGCTGCCCCGCCAGGTCGCCCTGTGGAAGCGGGAGCTCGGCCGGCTGGCGGACTTCGCCGCCGCGCACCGCGCCGACGGGCCGCTGATCCTCGCCGGGGACTTCAACGCCTCCCAGGACCACGCCGCGTTCCGCCGCGTCCTGGACACCGGGCTGCACGACGCCGCCCGCCTCGCCGGGGCGCACCGCGAGCCCAGCTGGCCGGCCCGGACCACGCCCGCCTTCGGCGCCCAGATCGACCACGTCCTCGTCTCCGGGGAGTTCTCCGCGCGCCGCGCCCGCTTCCTCGACCTGCCCGGCACCGACCACCGCTCCCTGCTGGTGGACCTCACGCTCCACCGGCCCCGCTGACCCGGGGCGGTGGAGCGCGGTCGGCACAGCCTGGAGGGAGCTAGACGCCGATGTCCTCGCCGTCCTGGCGCCACACGGCCACGACCGCCGGGCGGACGATCTTGCCGGCGCCGTCCGGCCAGGTGCTGGCCGGCTTCTCCACCGACGCGCCGTCGACCTCACCCGGGTGCTGGACGGCCACCAGGACGCGGCGGTCCTGGATGAGCGGGCCGCAGGTCTCGGCGCCGGTCGGCACGGTGAGGAACTGCTTCAGCTCGCCGCGCCGCGCACCGCGCGTCGCCACACCGAACAGACCGTCGTGCGAGCCGAGCTGCGCGCCGTCCGTGGAGATCCACAGGTTGCCGTGCGGGTCGAAGGCCACGTTGTCCGGGCAGGAGATCGGGCTGACGGAGTCCTTCGGGAAGCCCGCGAAGTACGTCGCCGGGTCCTCCGGGTCGCCCGCGACGAGGAACAGCGACCAGGCGAACTCCGTCGCCTCCGCGCGGTTGCGGCGCTCGGTCAGCTCCAGGACGTGCCCGTGCTTGTTGGCGTTGCGCGGGTTGGCCTCGTCCGCCTTGGCGTTCGAGCCGACACCGCGGTTGGAGTTGTTGGTGAGGGCGACGTACACCTTGCCGGTGACCGGGCTGGGCTCGATGTCCTCGGGGCGGTCCATCTTCGTCGCGCCGACCTTGTCACCGGCGAGCCGCGTGAAGACGAAGACCTCCTCCGCGGTCATGCCCTCGACGTGCGAGACGGCGCCCTTGGCGGTGGCGGTCGCCAGCGGGATCCACTCGCCGCTGCCGTCGAACTCGCCGTCGGCCGGCAGCGTGCCGGTGCCGTCGATCTCGGCGGCCGGGGAGTCGCCGGTGAGCCTGGCGACGTACAGGGTGCCCTCGTCGAGCAGCGAGAGGTTGTGCTCGCGGACGGCGCGGGAGCTGCCGTGCTTCATCCGCTTGCTGCCGACGAACTTGTAGAAGTAGTCGAAGCGCTCGTCGTCACCGGTGTAGACGACGGGCCGGCCGTCGGAGGTCAGCCGCACGGTCGCGGCCTCGTGCTTGAACCGGCCCAGGGCGGTGTGCTTGCGGGGCGTGGACGTCGGGTCGTACGGGTCGAACTCGACGACGTACCCGAACCGGTGCACCTCGTTCGGCTCCTGGGCGACGTCGAACCGCTTGTCGAACCGTTCCCACTTGCGCTCGGTGGTGCCGGTGCCGATGCCGTACCGCTTGTCCGTCGTCCGGCTGCTGTTGGCGAAGTACTGGTTGAAGTTCTCCTCGCCGTGCAGGGTGGTGCCCCACGGGGTGGTGCCGCCGGAGCAGTTGTTGAGCGTGCCGAGCACCTTGGTGCCCGTCGGGTCGGCGGACGTCTTCAGCAGGTCGGAGCCGGCGGCGGGGCCGGTCAGACGGAACTCGGTGGTGGCGGTGACGCGCCGGTTCAGCGAGTGCCGGGGGACCGCGACGAGCTTGCCGGTCTTCCGGTCCTCCTCCACGACGACGGCGGACAGGCCGTGCGCGGCCCAGGCGATCTCCACCTGCTGCCGGGTCGGGTTGGCGGCGTCGTACCCCCGGAACATCAGGATCTCGTCGGTGTACTCGTGGTTGGCGACGAGCAGCTGCCGGTTGCGCTCGCCGGGCAGCGGCAGCAGCGCGAGGAAGTCGTTGTTGTAGCCGAACTGGGCCGCCTGGGCGGCCGGCGTCTGGTTCTCCGGGTCGAAGGCCGGCGCACCCCGCAGGATGGGCTCGCCCCAGCGGATCACGACGTTCTGCCCGTACCCCTCCGGGACGACCACGGCGTCGGTCGTGTTCGGCGCGACGCTGCTGTAGCGCAGCCCCTTCGCGGCCTTGCCCGGTTTCGAGGTCTTCTGCGCCGCGGAGGCCGCGGAGGCCGCGGTCGACTCCTGGGCCGCCGCGGCGGCCGGACGCGCCCCGGCGACACCCGTCGCTCCGGCGGCGCCCGCGACGGTGACGACGGCGGCGGCGCGCATCATCGAGCGGCGGCTCAGGGCGCCGGCGATGACGTCACCGACGTACTCGTTGCCGCTGGTGTTGGGCACCTCGTGGAAGCAGGCGTCACCACACCGGAAACGACAGGTCATGGCGGATCGTCCGCCCGGATGCGACTGGGACGGCGTACCGATCAGCGGCAGAAGCTTGCGCACCTTTACTCTCCCCTTGCGTGCCCATGGTGTGACCGTGACGGTAGGGGTACATATGTGCGGAAGCGCTGACGCTGAGTGAACGGCGGGTGAATCCCCGACTGCCACAAGGAGGTTGACGGAACGCCGAGGCGGTGTTGACACACCTGCCCACCGCTCACTCACCCCTCCCCAAGATCACCGCTCGGGGCCGCTAACCTTACGTGTCCGTCCTGGCCAGGGATTTACGGGCATCAACTCACGCGAAGGGTTGCGCATATGGGCATTCTCACTCTCCTGCGGAACGCGTTCGGCCGCTCACGCAAGACGCGCACGGCCGAGGCAGAGGGTGCGGAACGGGTTCCTTCGCAGGAGGCGCCGAGGCAGGAAGCGCCGGCGCAGGAGCCCCCCGCGCAGGCGCAGGAGGCCCCCGCCACACCCCCGACGACCGAACCGGCCGCCCCCACCCCCCACGTCCCCGAGCCCCGCACCGCGGCCGACACCGAACACGACCTGGTCGCAGCAGCCTTCGACAACGTAACGGTCCCCAAGCCGTCCCGCCCGACAGAGGACACCCCCTCCGCGACGGCGAAGCCGGAGAACGCGCCGGGGACGCCGGGGGAGGCGGAGCCTACGGCTCCGACGGCCCCGACGGCTCCGACGGCTGAGGAGCCGACGGCGGGGGAGGCGGAGGCGGCTCCGGTGACGGAGGAGCGGGCTCCGGCCGTGGAGGAGCGGGCTGCGGTGACCGAGGAGGCCGCTGCGGTCGCGGAGGGGCCCACTGCCGACGCGGAGGAACCCGCTCCGGCTGCGGAGGAGCCCGCTCCGGCTGCGGAGGAGCCCGCTCCGGCTGCGGAGGAACCCGCTCCGGCTGCGGCTGAGGCCACCCCGGTGGCCGAGGAGGCCGCTCCGGTCGCGGAGGAGACCGCTGCAGACGCGGAGGAACCCGCTCCGGTCGCAGCTGAGGCCACCCCGGCGGCAGAGGAGCCCGCAACGGACGCGGAGGAGCCGACACCGGTCGCGGACGAGGTCACGCCGGAGGCCGAGGTCGAGCCGACGGCGGTCGCGGAGAAGGCCACACCGGACATCGAGTCCGACGCGAGGGAGACGACCGACGCGTCCTCCACCGAGACGGAGGCCGAGCCGGTCGCCGAAGAGGCGGTGCAGGAGGCCGAGCCCCAGGTTGCCCCGGAGGCCCCGGAGGCCACCGTCGAGCCGGAGGCCGCACCGGAGACGAAGCCGGTCGCCGAGGAGCCTACGGAGGAGCCGCAGCCCGAGCACGAGACAACACCCGCCGCCGAAGAGCCCGCCACCCCGGAGCCCGCCACCGCGACCGAGCCGGTCGCCGAGGAGCCCACGGCAGAACCGCAGGCCGAACCCGAGACGGCGCCCGCCGCCGAGGAGGTCACGCCCGAGGCCGAGACGGCGCCCGCCGAAGAGCCCGTCCCGGCAGCCGCCCCGGAGACCGAGCCCGCGCCCGAGCCCGTCGCCGAGAAGCCGGCCCCCGAGCCGGAGCCCGTCGCCGAGAAGCCCGAGCCCGTCACGGATCCCGCCCCGGCGGAGCCGGCCGACACGGCGGAGCCGGCCGACACGGCGGAGGCCGAGGAGACGGCGAAGGCCGAGGAGACGGCGGAGGCCGAGGAGGCGACCGCACCCGCCGCCCCCGCCGCCCCCGCCGCCCCCGCCGCCCCCGGCACCTCCGCCACCCCCGGCACCCCCCGAGGCACCCTCGCGAAACTGAACCTCGCCGGCACCCACGCCGACGTCTACCTCGTCCTCGACCGCTCCGCGTCCATGCGCCCGTACTACAAGGACGGCTCCGCCCAGGCCCTCGCCGACCAGACCCTCGCCCTCGCCGCCCACCTCACCCCGGAGGGCACGGAGCCCAAGGTCCACGTCGTCTTCTTCTCGACGGAGGTCGACGGCACCGCCGACCTCACCCCGGCCGACCCGGAGAACAGGATCGACGAGCTGCACGCAGGCCTCGGCCGCATGGGCCGTACCAGCTACCACGCCGCAGTGGAGGCCGTCGTGTCCCACCACGAGCGGCACCGGGCATCGGCGCAGTCACCCGCACTGGTGATCTTCCAGACGGACGGCGCGCCGGACGCCAAGACCCCCGCCACCCAGTCCCTCACCGACGCCGCGAAGAACCACCCCACGGTCTTCTTCTCCTTCGTCGCGTTCGGCGAGCACGACAACAAGGCCTTCGACTACCTCCGCAAGCTGAAGACCCCCAACACGGCGTTCTTCCACGCGGGCCCCACCCCGCGGGAGCTCACGGACCAGGAGCTGTACGAGGGCGTCCTGGCGTCCTGGCGCCCGTAACCACCCGCCCCGCACCCGCAAGCCACCCGCACCCCACCGCACCCGCCCCACACGCCACCCGGGGGGTGGACGGACCGCCGCCCAGGCCCCGTCCGCCCCCCGAAACGCATGTGAGTGGACCTTCGCCGGGCCAGTAGGATTCCGGGCATGGCGGCCACTGGAACCGAGAAGCAGGGGACGAAGGCTTACTACGTCTCGACCCCCATCTACTACGTCAACGACGCTCCTCACCTGGGCCACGCCTACACGACCGTCGCAGGGGACGTGCTCACGCGCTGGCACCGTCAGCGCGGCGAGAAGGTGTGGTACCTCACCGGCACGGACGAGCACGGTCAGAAGATCATGCGCACGGCCGAGGCCAACGGCGTCACCCCGCAGGAGTGGGCGGACAAGCTCGTCGACGAGGCCTGGCGCCCCCTCTGGGAGCACCTCGAGGTCGCGAACGACGACTTCATCCGCACCACGCAGAAGCGGCACACCGACCGCGTCCAGGAGTTCGTGCAGGACCTGTACGACAAGGGCGAGATCTACAAGGGCGGCTACGAGGGCCCGTACTGCGTGGGCTGCGAGGAGTACAAGCTCCCCGGCGAGCTGCTCGACGGCGAGGGCGACTTCGCGGGGCAGAAGCTCTGCCCGATCCACAAGAAGCCGGTGGAGATCCTCAGCGAGGAGAACTACTTCTTCAAGCTGAGCGCGTACGGCGAGAAGCTCCTCGCCCACTACGAGGCGAACCCCGGCTTCATCCAGCCCGAGTCCGCGCGCAACGAGGTCATGAACTTCGTCCGGCAGGGGCTGCAGGACCTCTCCATCTCCCGCTCGACGTTCGACTGGGGCATCCCGATCCCCTGGGACACCAAGCACGTGATCTACGTGTGGGTCGACGCGCTGCTGAACTACGCCACGGCGGTCGGCTACAACGAGAACGAGGAGAAGTTCGAGGCCACCTTCCCGGCCGACGTCCACCTGGTCGGCAAGGACATCCTCCGCTTCCACGCGGTGATCTGGCCGGCGATGCTGATGGCGCAGGGCCTGCCCCTGCCCGGCAAGGTCGCCGCGAACGGCTGGCTGATGGTCGGCGGCGAGAAGATGTCGAAGTCGAACCTGACCGGCATCAAGCCGCAGGACCTCACCTCGCACTTCGGCGTGGACGCCTACCGCTGGTACTTCCTGCGCGCGATCGCCTTCGGTCAGGACGGCTCCTTCTCCTGGGAGGACTTCTCCGCCCGGTACACCAGCGAGCTGGCGAACGACTACGGCAACCTCGCCTCCCGCGTCGCCGCCATGGTCGGCAAGTACTTCGACGGCCGGCTGCCCGAGGCCACCGCCGACGGCGAGGCCGAGAAGGCGCTGCACGACGGGCTGGCCAAGGCGGTCGCCGAGGCCGACCGGAAGATCGGCGACGAGCTGGACTTCCAGGGCGGCATCCTGGCCGTCTTCGACTTCGTCAAGCAGGTCAACGGCTACATCACGGAGCAGGAGCCGTGGAAGGTGGCCAAGGACACCTCGGACGAGGGCAAGGCCCGTCTCGCCACCATCCTGTACACGGCCGCCGAGTCGCTCCGCGCGGTCGCCGTCCTGCTCAACCCCGTCATGCCGGAGACCTCCCAGAAGCTCTGGGACTCCCTGGGCGCCGAGGCGACCCTGGGCGCGCTCGCCGAGCAGCGGGTGCAGGAGGCCGGCGTGTGGGGCCGGCTGCCCGCCGGTTCCACGGTCACCAAGGGCGCGGTGCTCTTCCCGCGCCTGGAGGAGAAGCCCACCGCGTAGGCCGTCGGGCCGCGGCGCACAGGGCCCGGGAAGCGTACGGCTTCCCGGGCCCACCCGTTCCGGCCCCCGCGTCCCCCGATGCCCGGGGCCCGCGTGTCGTCATGTTCCCGCCAACCCGTATGGTTTTCGCCATGGCAGTCCCCGACGTGATCCCGATCGGCTACCGGCCGAAGCACCGCACCGAGTCCATCGGCCGGTACGCGGACGGTCAGTTCCTCGCGTCGATCACCTACGCCTTCCCCGAGGGATTCGGTCTCGACGAGGGGTGGGAAGAGCACAAACGCCTCTACACGGTGCTCCACACCTTCGACGCCGACGGCCGCTACCGCGACTCGCAGATCCGGTGCGCCGGCACCTGGGCCGACCACCTGCGCGACCCGCACGGCGAGGACTCGGTCCTCACCCGCGCCCGCGTCCGCCTGGCCCACCTGCTGCGCAGCCTCCCGGGCCGGTCCTACACGGACATCGCGATCCGTCCGTTCCAGGTCACCCACGAGAACGTCGTGTTCGGCCTGCTGGTCCGAAAGGACGAGGACGAGACCTGGGCCGAGCTCTACCCGGACCGCCTGGCCTTCGCCGCGCCGTGGGACGGCACGTACGACACCTGACCACCGCCCGGCATCTGACCGCCCGGCACCTGACCACCCGACGGATCACCACCCGGCACCTGACCACCCGACGGCTCACCACCCGACGGCTCACTTCCCGACGGCTCACTTCCCGACGGCTCACTTCCCGACGGCTCACCTCCCGCCCGGTGCCTGATCCCCGTCCGGCACCACGGGCCCCGCCGCCCCCTCGCCCCGCGCCGCCGTCCGCCGCGCCCTGAACCGGTTGACGCCGACCCCCGCCACCGCGAGCAGGACACCCGCACCGAGCGAACCGAGGAACTCCGGCAAGGCGTCGCGCACCAGTGAGTGCTCCGCCGTCACCGGAACCGGTGCCGGTGACGGTGACGGTGACGGTGACGGTGCCGATGCCGTCACCGAGGCCCGTGCGGGTGTCGGGGAGGCGGCCGTCGCCGGCCCGGCGGCGAGACACAGCAGCCCGAGGGCGCAGAGGAAGGAGGAACGGTACCGCAGAGCCGCCTCCCGGCCACCGCTTTGCCGGGTAACGGCTCCCCGCGAAGACGTCCGCCGTAGCTTGAACATATCGCCCCTTTGAATGAAGTGGGTGGGAGAGACCGGGCCGTCGCGGACCAGCAGGCAGCAGGAAGCGCGGCCCGGTCTCGGCCGACCGGCCCACCGATGACCAGCCGGTCTCTCCAGTCGACACCCACGGGCAGGGGCACTGACGCGTCTGACGGGGCAGATCTTCCGCCGTCGCGCTCTGACACACGCCCCCGTGCGCCGTCTGCCGAACGGCTGACATATGGGATGCTCTGGCCCTCTCATCTGACACAGCCTTGACACAGCGGAGGAGCCGCGGCCATGACGGCAGGGGCGCCGGACGACCAGGAGCCACAGGGCGCGCTCCACCGCGTCGCCCGGGAGGTGGCGGCCCTACGGGCGTCCGCGGGAAACCCGTCGCTGCGCCGGATCGAGAACCTTGTCAGAGCGGACGAGAAGGAAGCGACCGCCAGCCGTCAGACGATCTCCGTCATCCTCCGCGCCAAGCAGCGGACGAGGCTGGACACGCTCCGCGCCGTCGTGCTCCACCTGGTGCGGCTGGACGACACGCGGTCGCCCGAGGAGGAGCAGCGCGTCTGGTCCAGGATCGAGGCGCTGTGGTACGACGCGCTGCGGGAGGAGACGTCGGAGGCCGCCCCCGAGACCACCGCCGCCGTCCAGCGGTTCGCCGCCCGGCTGCGGGCGAGCGTCCTCACCCCGCTGGGCGGCGACTTCGACGCCCTCTGCGGCCGGCTGCGCCCCCTTCTCCCCGACGGGGAACCGGACGACGGGGTGACCCCGGCCGCGCTGTCAGCCGTCGCCCAGGGCACTCGGACACCGCGGCACAGGGAGGTCGCGCTCCTCCTCGACCTGCTGGCGCGGGACGGCCGGCCCCTGTCCCAGAAGGAGCGCCAGTCACTCATGCTCGACTACATCGAGGTGCTCCGGCGCTGCGCTCCCATCCTGTACCGCCGGTTCATGACGGACGAACTGCTCGACGCCTACCGCGGCCACGCCGAACGGCTCGAGGAGCGCGCCCGTGCCGCGGACACCGAACGTGAGGAACGCCGGCGTCAGAAACTGTCACACCGGGCGGACCAGGCGCGTCTCGCCGCGCGTCTGAAGCGTCTGGAGGGCGACGCGGCCGCCGCCCGCGACCGGGCGACGCGGGCCGACGTCGCCCGCGAGGAAGCGGTGGGGGCCCTGGTCATCCTGCGGGAGGAGCGCGACAAGCTCGCCGCGCTGACGACGGCGCACCAGCCGGCCACGCACACGCTGCCGTCGTGGAACAGCCTCGCGCCACAGGCCGTCATCGCGGACTTCGCGGACCCTGACGCGCAGTACGGCTACTCGGCCGCCCAGTACGACTGGCCGTCCACCCCGTACGACCGGTCCGCCCTGTACGACTACGACTACGACCACGACCACGACCACGACTACGACCACGACCACGGGCACGACCACGGGCACGGGTCGTACGACACGACACCGTTCGCCCTCAGCCAGCCCTCCTACGACACGTACGACCCCGGTGACGGCCACGATGTCCGCGGCTGGAACACCGAGCCCTACGGACTCGGCCAGGGCACCGCGTCCGTGTACCACGCCGCCCGTCCGAGCGCACCGGTGCGGACACTGCCCGCTCCGGCGGGCGCCGTCCCCTCCCGGCGCCTGGTGATCGTCGCCTTCCCACACGTGCCACTGCCGCACGTGCCACTGCCGCACGTGCCACTGCCGCACGTACCGCTACCGGACGTGCCACTGCCGGGAAGGCCACTGCCGGACGTCCCGCCGCCCACCTCCCGCGGCCGTCTGCGCACCTTCGCCGCCCGCTTCCGCCGGAGCCACGGGCGTCACGCGCGGGGCCGCCAGAACTGACCGGCGGTGGAACGCCGACGCGGCCGGGGCGTGTACACCCCGGCCGCGTCGACTCGCCGGACCGGCCGGGCCGGACCGGCCGGCGGGTCGTTCCGGTGCCGTCGGTCCGCGCCGGATCAGCCAGCGGAGGACGACGGGGACGCCGTCGCGCCGCCGCCACCCGGCTGGACGGCGTCGTCGGTGCCGTCGTGGGTGGCGTCCGGGTCGACGCCGACCGTGATCGACGCCCGCACACCCTTGGCGATGTTCTTCTTGTCGTACTTGAGCGTGAGCAGGCCGCCCGCGGTGCCGCTCTGGTCGTAGATCGTGTCCTCGGTGAGCGTGGTGCGCTCGGTGGTGCTGGTGGAGTACGGCTCCACCTCACCGGAGGCGAGGACCGATTCCTCGTCGAAGAAGAACTGGCCGGTGTGGCAGGTGTGCCCGCCCTCGTACCCGGCGTCGGTCCACTCGCCGTCCACGTGCACCTTGGTGTGGATGTGCACGCAGCGGCCCTGGTACCAGCCGGGGAAGATGGTCGTGAAGGCGACCCGGCCCTGCTTGTCGGTCTTCCAGGTGCCGCGCAGGTACCGCTCGTCGTCGGTGGGCTCCGAGTGGATGCTGCCACCGCCGGTACCGCCGGACGGCGCACCCGTCGGCGGCTCACCGGTGGGGGTGCCCGAGGGGGCGCCGGACGGCATGCCGCCCCCGCCCGTGGACATGCTCTCGTAGCCGGAGTAGATGCCCAGCGCGTCGCAGTGCCAGATGTCCACGGCCACGTCGCGCAGCGGCTTGCAGGTCTCGGAGTCGATGACCTTGATGTCGAGGGTGAGGGGGATGCCCTCCTTGTCCTCGGTGATGTCCTGGCGGAGCTTGTCCGCGTCGATGTAGTAGGGGCCCTCGGTGGTCTCGGAGGTGAGCCGGTAACAGACCTCGGAACCGCTGGCGGTGCCGGTCGCCGAAGCGCCCTTCGCCGTGCCGGTCTCCCCGGCGAAGGCACCGGCGGCGAGCGTGGCTCCCGCACCGACGGCCACGGCCGCACCGGCTCCCGCGACCACCACCTTGCGGCGGGTCAGATCACGTTTGTGCTTGGGTGCCTGGTCGTTCTCGATGTTTCCCGTCATGGGCCAGGAAACTAGGAGGCGGGCCTGTCTAAGACATGGGAAAGGCCTGTGCAGTCCCATGAATTCACCGCCGCCCACCCGGAAACACACAGCTTTTCAGCCGACGGCCGACAACACGTCACCAAATCCACATACGGCCTGAACAATTTCCCGTCCCGGGTAAAGCACGGGAAAAGGGAACCGCGCGACGGCTGCCCGGTGAAATCAGCTACCGCGCGCCCGCCTCGGCCGGGCGGCGGAGCGTGGGTGTCCGGCCGTCGGACGGGGGCCGGTCGTCGCCCAGTGCCGCGCGGGCCGTGCGCAGGTGGTCCAGGCCCTCCCCGGCCAGCCGCGTCACCTCGCCGTACTCCTGGGCCGTCCGCGCCGACGCCAGCCGGGCGCGAGCCGTGCGGTGGCATTCCGCCGCACGGCTCAACGCCCGTCCCGCCACCTCGTCCGCCTCGGCCCAGGCGCGGACGTCGGTGGGGACGAGGCCGCCGCCGAGGCGGACGAGCCATTGGTTCGCCTCCGCCTCGGCGTCCAGGTCGGACAGGTGCGAGGAGGGCCGGAGGCGGGGTGCCCGGCGCAGGGCCACCACGCCGACGACCGCACCGGCGATCAGCAGTACCGCGATCACGATCATGAGCCCCATGGTGGCTTCCTCCCTGCGGGCAGACCTGTGCCGACTCTCGTCGGCTCCGTCCGGTTCCGTCCGGTTCCGTTCCGTCTCCACCATGAGACGACAGGCCGCTGTGGGCTCCATCGGGATTCCTGTGGGGCGCCGGTGAGATGTCCCGGCGGGCCGTCCGGACGGTCACGCCCGCCGCCGGGCGGGAGGCGGGGAGCAGGGGAATCCCCTCGCGGTCCTCGGTGATGTCCCGGCGGATCTTGTCGGCGTCGATGCAGTACGGGCCCTCGACCGTCTCCGAGGTCAGCCGGTAGCAGAGAGCGGCGTCGGCCGCGTCGTCGGCGGTTCTCGCGCCGTCACCGGCGAACGCGCTCGTCGCAAAGGCGCTGCCGCCCAGTCCCGCCACGGCGAGGGCGCCCGCGCCGACCGCGACCACTTTGCGGCGCGTCAGCTCGCCGGCTTCGGTCTGCTCCTGGGCTTCGGTCCGCTGCTGAGGCTGTTGATTGGCTGTCATGGCGCTGGAAGCCAGGCAGGAAGCCTGTCAGCGAGCTGAGAAAACGGCCGCCTTTCGCCGCGCATGCGAAAGGGACCTGAAATCGACGTCGATTTCAGGTCCCTTCCCAAAAAGCCTCTTCTGAAGGCTTGCCTTATTTCCCGGGCCTGCCGTGCCTACTTCGGCTGGGGCTTGCGCACCGTCAGGTGCAGTTCGCGCAGACGCGTCTCGTCCAGCTCGGTCGGCGCGCCCATCATCAAATCCTGGGCGTTGCCGTTGAGCGGGAAGGCGATGGTCTCGCGGATGTTGGGCTCGTCGGCCAGCAGCATCACGATGCGGTCGACGCCCGGCGCGATGCCACCGTGCGGCGGGGCGCCGAAACGGAACGCGCGCAGCATGCCGGCGAACTCGCGCTCGACGGTCTCGTTGTCGTAGCCCGCGATGTTGAAGGCCTTCAGCATGATGTCCGGCTCGTGGTTCCGGATCGCGCCGGAGGACAGCTCGACGCCGTTGCAGACGATGTCGTACTGCCAGGCCAGGATGTCCAGCGGGTCCTGGTTCTCCAGCGCCTCCATGCCCCCCTGCGGCATCGAGAACGGGTTGTGGGAGAAGTCGATCCGGCCGGTGTCCTCGTCCTTCTCGAACATCGGGAAGTCGACGATCCAGCAGAAGCGGAAGACGTCCTCCTCGAAGTGCCCGGCACGCTTCGCGGCCTCGACCCGCACCGCGCCCATGATCTTCGAGACCTCGTCGAACTCACCGGCGCCGAAGAAGACCGCGTGGCCGGGGGCCAGGGCGAGCCGCTTGGTGAGCTCCGCGACGTTCTCCTCGGTGAGGAACTTCGCGATCGGACCGGAGAGGGCGCCGTCATCGCCGACACGCACCCAGGCCAGGCCCTTGGCGCCCTGCGCGACCGCGTAGTCGCCGAGCTGGTCGAAGAACTTGCGGGGCTGGGACGAGACGTCCGGCACCGGCAGCGCGCGCACGTGCTTGCCGGCGAACGCCTTGAACTCCGAGCCCTCGAAGACGTCGGTGATGTCCACCAGCTCCAGCTGGGCGCGCAGGTCCGGCTTGTCCGAGCCGTACTTCAGCATCGCCTCGCGGAACGGGATCCGCGGGAACGGGGAGGTGACGTGACGGCCGTTGCCGAACTCCTCGAACAGCTCGGTCATGAGCTTCTCGATCGGCTGGAAGACGTCCTCCTGCTCGACGAAGCTCATCTCGACGTCGAGCTGGTAGAACTCGCCCGGCGAACGGTCGGCGCGGGCGTCCTCGTCCCGGAAACAGGGCGCGATCTGGAAGTACCGGTCGAAGCCGGAGATCATCAGCAGCTGCTTGAACTGCTGCGGAGCCTGCGGGAGCGCGTAGAACCGGCCCGCGTGCAGGCGGGAGGGGACGACGAAGTCGCGGGCGCCCTCGGGCGAGGTGGCGGTGAGGATCGGCGTCGCCATCTCGTTGAAGCCGAGCGCCACCATCTTGTGCCGGATGGCCGAGATGACCGCCGTGCGCAGCATGATGTTGCGGTGCATGCGCTCGCGGCGCAGGTCCAGGAAGCGGTACTCCAGGCGCCGCTCCTCGTTGACCCCGTCCTCGGTGTTGATGGTGAAGGGGAGCGGCTGGGCGGCGCCGAGCAGCTCGACCTCGGCCACCTCGACCTCGACCTCACCGGTGGGCAGGTCCGCGTTGACGTTCTCGGTGCCACGCGAGACGACCTTGCCGTCGACCCGGACGGTCGACTCCTTGGTCAGCTTGTCGAGGGCCTCGTACGCGGGCGTGCCGGGACGGGCGACCAGCTGCGTGATGCCGTAGTGGTCGCGCAGATCGATGAAGAGGATGCCGCCCAGGTCGCGCCGATTGTGCAGCCAGCCACTCAGCCGGACGTCGGTGCCGACGTCAGAGGCGCGGAGCTCGCCGCAGGTGTGGGACCTGTACCGATGCATCGTCGTTCATCCAGTCTTCGCGGATCGGGGTCTGTGGATTCGGCCAGTGCTTCAGGCCGGTGTTTCACGTGAAACACCCCCAGCGTACCGGGCAGGCCACCCTCGGCTCCCCCCACTTACGGCGAGGATGATCAGCCGTCGATCAGCGGTGCCCCCGTGGACCGCGATCAGTGGCACACGTCGTTCGCGTGTTCTTAAAGTGGGGCAATGCGTACTGGTGAGCCCCTGCCCACCGTGGAGGAGGTCCTCGCTTCCCTCGCGACCGGTCTGTGGCGCTGGAGCACGGCCACCGGGCTGGTCACGGTCGATGCCGAGGCGGCCCGGCTGCTCGGGCTGCCCGCCGAGGCGACCGTCCTCACCGAGGCCCGGGCCCGCGCCCGCCTCCACCCCGTCGACTGGAACGAGATCACGGGCGTGGTCCGGCTCGCCGTCGTGGAGGGCACCCTCGCCGAGGTCCGTATCCGGATCGTGGACGACCACGGACGGGTCGTCCGGGTGGTCCGCAGCCGTTCCAAGCCGTCGTTCGACCCGGTGAAGAAGGCGTACGAGCTGACCGGCACCCTCCAGGAGGTCACCGAGCCGCGTCCGGGGACCCCCTCCGACCGCACCGCCGTCACCGGAGACTGGCGGCGCTCGCGGGAGGCGTTCCTGCTGGACGCGGGCCGGGCGCTGGCGGAGGCCCGTTCCACGGAGGAGGTGCTGCGGGTCGCGGCGGGGTTGTCGATGCCGGGCTTCGCACCGGACGGCCTGACGCTCTTCGGGGTGGAGGGCGGCCGGCTGACGATCATCGGCCACCACGGGCAACGGCCCGACGACGCCCCCTTCACCCAGTTGGCCCTCCGGACGGACTATCCGGCGGCCGAGGCGATACGCACCGGCCGGGCCGTCTACCTGTCCTCGCCCGAGCAGTACCGGGAGCGCTACCCGCTCATCTGGCCGCGGATCGCGCACTACGGCCGCCAGTCCTGGGCCTACCTGCCGCTGATGGTGGGGGGCCGCCCCATGGGCGCCTGGATGGCCGCCTTCGCCTATCCGGTGGCCTTCACCCCCGACGAGCGGTCCGTGCTCACCACCGTGGCCCGCATGCTCGCCCAGGCACTCACCCGGGCGGGGGCCGCCGAGACCCAGCGGGAGCTGACGGACGGCCTCCAGCGCACGATGCTGCCCACGCTCGGCCCCGAGATACCGGGCATGACCCTCGCCGCCCGCTACATCCCCACCGGCGGCGGCCTCCAGGTCGGCGGCGACTGGTACGACATGATCCCGCTGCCCGGGGGCAGGTTCGCGCTGGTCATCGGGGACGTGCAGGGGCACGACGTGCGCGCCGCCGGCCTCATGGGCCAGCTGCGCATCGCCCTGCGGGCGTACGCCGCCGAGGGCCACCGCCCCGACGCCGTCCTCTCCCGCGCCTCCCGCTTCCTCTACGGCCTCACCCACACCGACGAGCCCGGCACCGCCCCCGACCTGCGTTTCGCGACCTGCCTGTACGTGGAGGTCGACCCGGTGACCGGGGTCCTGGAGACCGCACGGGCCGGGCACCTCGACCCGGCGGTCCGGCTGGCCGACGGCACCGTCCTGGTCCGCGCCACGTCGGGCGGACTGCCCCTGGGCATCGACCCCGACTCCGACTACCCCATCACCCGCCTCGGCCTGGAACCCGGCGAGGCGCTGATGATGTGCACCGACGGGCTGCTGGAGACCGGCGGGCACGACCTCGACACCGGCTGGCGGCGCGTCCGCAACATCCTGGAGTCCCACGAGGGCGGACCGGAGGAGCTGGCGGACGCCCTGGTCCAAGCGGTGCACGGGCCGTCGTCCCACCACACCCCCGGCCCGTTCTCCGACCGGCGGGAGGACGACATCGCCCTCCTCCTCGTCTGCCGCCAGGGAGGCAGCTGCGAGCTCGGCGCCTCCGTGCCCCTGCGGGCGTCCGTGCGGCGCACCATGATGACGGTGGCGCAGGCCGAGCCGGAGCGGGTCTCCGAGGCCCGGCGGGAGGTGCGCGAGCTGCTGCACGACTGGCCCTCCGAGGAACAGGTCGACTCGGCGGTGCTGCTGGTCTCCGAGACGCTGACGAACGTCCTCGTGCACACCGACACCGACGCGCTGCTGGTCGTCGAGGTGTCCGGCGATCCCGGCGAGCGGCGGATGCGGTTCGAGGTGACCGACAGCAGCGACGACCTGCCGCACAAGCGCCGCCCCGGTGAGCTGGCCTCCTCGGGCCGCGGCCTGGTCCTCATCGAGCTCCTCGCGGACGGGTGGGGGGTGGCGCCGCGGGGCGAGGGCAAGAGCATCTGGTTCGAGCTCTACGAGTCGCCCCCGGCGGCGGTCGCCGGATAGCGCTCCCGCAGTTCGTGCGCGACCCCGAAGGCGGCCGCGGTGAGGGGTACGGCCAGCAGCATGCCGAGGATCCCCGCGACGGACGCCCCCGCCGTGATCGTCAGCATCACCACCGCCGGATGCATCTGCACGGTCCGGCTCTGGATCATCGGCTGGAGCACATGCCCCTCCAGCACCTGCACGGCGAGCACCACCCCGAGCGTCCACAGCGCGATGACGAAGCCGCGGTCGGCGAGCGCGACGAGCACGGCGACGGCGCCGGAGAGGAAGGCGCCGAGGTAGGGGATGTACGCCCCGACGAAGACGAGCGCCCCGAGTCCCGCGGCCCCCGGCACCCGGAGGACGAGCAGCCCGACGGTGATGCACACGGCGTCGATGAACGCGATGAGCGTCGTCCCCCGCATGAACCCCTCGACGGCCCGGAACGCCTTGCGGGCCATGGCCTCCGCGATGTCCGCGCCCCCGTGCGGCGCGACCGCCCGCAGGGCGCCGACGGCCCGGTCGGAGTCGCGCAGGAAGAAGAAGACGAGCAGCAGCGCCAGGACGGCCATGGCGATGCTCTCGCCCACGACGCTGACCCCGCTGATGACTCCGGAGGCGGCGGTCCCGCCGAACTTGCCCAGCAGCTCCCTGGCGTTGGACGCGATGTCGTCCAGCGAGGTCCCGGCCGCCCCGAAGTGCCGGGCGAGGTCCCGCGCCGCGTCCTTCAGCGACCTGACGATCTGGTCCCCGCTGTCGACCATCGCGGCGACGACGATGTACACGGCCCCGCCGACCACCGCCAGGACCGCAACACAGGTGACGGCGGCGGAGACCGACCGGTTCACCCCCGCCTTGACGAGCCGCCGGTGGAACGGCCCGAGCAGCGCGGTGCCGAGCAGCGCGAGCAGCACGGGCACGACGGCCGTCCGCAGCTCCGCGCACAGCAGGATCCCGACGTAGACGACGCCCGAGACGAGCAGGATGACGGCGCACCAGGCGGCGAAGCGGCGGACGGGCAGGGGCAGCAGGCGCACGCCTCCAGCGGATCACGTGCCCGCCCGGTGCGCCCGTCCTGCCGGTCCCCCCGGGTGACGGGGTGCCGGACAGGGTGCCGGACGGGGTGCCACCCGGGCGGGGGACGGGCGCAGCGCGACCCCTCCCCGCGCACATGTGATGCACATCACATATCATAGACGTGAGGGATATGCCCCGATATGTGCAGCCCTCCGACGGGCACCGCGCAGGTGTCGTCGTACCGACCGATCGAGGCGACCGCCATGACGGACAACATCACCAGTGTCGGCGGCAGCAGCCGGCCCGACACCGGCGTGAGCGCGCTGAAGGGCCGCTCCGGAGCCGGAGCCCCGGCCGGGACACGGGGGCGGACCACCATCGCGGACGGCGTGGTGGCCAAGATCGCGGGTATCGCCACCCGCGAGGTGCCGGGCATCCACAACCTCGGGGCGGGCATGGCCCGCGCCCTCGGCTCCGTGCGCGAACGCGTCCCCGGCGGAGGCGGAGGCGTCACACGCGGAGTGAAGGTCGAGGTCGGCGAGCGCCAGGCCGCGGTGGACCTGGACGTCGTCGTCGAGTACGGCGTCTCCATCGTCGACGTCGCCGGCGATGTGCGCACCCATGTGATCGGCGCCGTGGAGCGGATGACGGGCCTGGAGGTCGTCGAGGTGAACATCGCCGTCGACGACGTCCACCTCCCGGACGAGGAGGCGGAGGGCGAACCGGACGAGGGCCGAGTGAGGTGACCGACCGCCGCGTCCAGGACGGGTGCGCGTGATCCACGGACGGCGACGTACGTACGCCGGACAGGTGCGAGTGATCCACGGACGGCGTCGCACGTACGCCGGACAGGTGCGAGTGATCCACGGACGGCGTCGCACGTACGCCGGACAGGTGGTGCGAGGGACTCACGGACGGCGTCGTGCGTACGCCGGACGGGTGCGAGTGATCCACGGACGGCGACGTAGGTGCGCCAGACGGGTGAGTGCATGATGAACGCAGCGACGACGGGCCTCGTGGCCGGCATGGCCCTGGGCTTCGCCGGTTACTTCGGCGGCTTCTGGGCCTTCCTGCTGGTCCTCGTCCTGGGGGCGGCCGGGCTGGTCGTCGGCCTCGCCGCGCAGGGCGACCTCGACTTCCGCACCCGGAGACAGCGGTGAACACCCGCTCCGGCTTTCCGCCCCCCGACGAAGGACCCGGCCCACCGGCGCGGGCCGCCGACCTGCCCCCTCCGGCCGAGCGGGGCGCCACCGTCATCCCGGACAGGGTGGTCGCCCGTATCGCCGCCCAGGCCGCGCGCACGGCACAGTCCCGGCGCGCCGCCCTGCCCACCGACCCGAGCGGACCGGCGGCACCCGCCGTCTCCGCGACCACCCGCACCGGATCGGTCCGCCTGCACCTGGCCGTGGACCTGCCCTACCCCACCGACATCCCCCACGTCAGCGAGCGGCTACGGCACGACGTCGCCGAACGGGTGACGCAGCTCACCGGCCTGCGGGTGCGAGAGGTCACCCTCACCGTACGGCGGCTGCTGACCGCCGCCGACGCGAACCGGGGACGGGTCCGGTGAGCCGCCACACGACCCGGGCCGCCGGGCACGCCGCGCGGGAAGCCTCGCGGGAAGGAGGACCCGAATGACACCCGCCCCGGATCCTCCCGCCCGCGACTCCGCGTCCTCCGGGTCCTCCGGGTCCTCCGAGTCCTCCGCGCACGGTGCCGCGGTGCCCCTGACGAAGAAGCCCGAGGAGCCGAGGGAGCCGAGGGAGCCGAGGGAGCCGTCGGAGTCCGGCCCGCCCGAGCACCACGCGCCCCCACCGGATCTGGCGGCCGATCAGCACGGCGAAGGTCACCGGACCCACCGCCCGTGGTCCGCGCGCCGCCTTCCGGCCGCGCTGGTCGCCGCGGTGATCCTCGTGGCGGCGGGCGCGGCGCTGGTCGACGTCGTCGCCGTACGGGTGGGACGCCCGGCGGCGGCCTGGCGGCGGCACGTGGCCGACGCGCTGGCCACCCGCCCCGTGGACGACGTGTGGATGCTCTTGGGAGCGGCCGTGGCCGCCGCCGTCGGCGTCTGGCTGATCGTCCTGGCGCTCACCCCCGGCCTGCGCCACTGGCTGCCCCTGCGCTCCCCCGCCGGCTGCCCCCGGCTGCGGGCCTCCCTGGACCGCAGCGGCGCCGCCGATCTGCTGCGCGACGCCGCCCTCCAGGTGCCCGGGGTCAGCAAGGCCCGCGTCCGGGTGCGGCGCCACCGCGTCACAGCCCGCGCGGACGTCCGCTTCCGCGACACCCGACAGGTGAAGGAGGACCTCACCGCCGTCCTCCACGACGAGCGCGACCGGCTCGCCCTCGCCCGTCCTCCCCGCGTCGTCGTACGCGTACGGCGACGCCCCGACTGACCGAGAACCCCAGGACCGGAGCCCGCACCATGACGCCGCGAACCGTGGTCAACCGCAGTCTGCTGGCCCTCGCCGGGCTGGTACTGCTCGGCGGCGGTCTGCTGATCCTCTTCGCCGGGTTCGACGTCTACCGGCGACGCGATCTGCTCCCGCCCGCCGGCTGGCCCCTGACCGCCCCGCACGACGTGCTGGTCGGCTCCGCCGACCGGGCCCGCTGGAGCGGCCAGGGCTGGTGGTGGCCCGCGGTCATCGCCGCCCTCGCCGTCGTCGTCCTGCTCGCCCTGTGGTGGCTGCTCGCCCAACTGCGCCGACGCCGCCCCGGAGCCCTGCCGGTCGGTGGCACACCCCCGCAGGAGGGCGTCGAACTGCGCGACCGCGCGCTCAGCGACGCGATCGCCGCCGAAGCCGGTGCCCTGCCGGGGGTCGACCACACGGCCGTACGCATCACGGGCCGCCCTGCCCGCCCCCACACCCGCGTCGGGCTCACGCTCACCCCTCGGACGGCACCCGGCGCCGTCCTCGACGCCCTCTGCGAAGGCCCGCTGCGAACCGCCCGTCGGTCCACCGGCTCCCCGCAGCCGCCCACCGAGGTCCGCCTGCGCGTCGCCCGCCACCCACCGCACCGCGCGGAGTGAGGAGGAGACCGACCGTTCCAGACCGTCCCAGACCGCTCCAGACCGCTCCCGTGCCCACCCGCCCCAACCGGCGCCACCCCTAGGGAGAGACCATGATCATCCTGGGTGTCATCCTGCTCGTCATCGGCTTCGTCACCGGGATATCCATCCTGTGGACCATCGGGATCATCCTGGTGGTCATCGGAGCCATCCTGTGGATCCTCGGCGCGATGGGACACGCCGTCGCCGGCCGACGCCACTACTGGTGACCCCGACACCGCTGTCAGGCCGGCGGAGACGGCGTGTCGCCGCCGGTGTCGAGGGCGATGAGGATCTGACCGGCCCCGGTGACGTTGTCCGCCCGGACGGCCCTGGCCATCGCGGCGCGGGCCGCGTCGGGCGCCGTGTCCGGTGGGACCACCAGTAGGGAGAAGAGGTCGCGCTCGCCCCGGGTGACCAGGACGGTGTCGTCACCGACCGCGAAGGAGTCGACGTGGACGACCCGGCCGTCGACCATCAGCCGTGTCGGCAGTTCGTCCCAGGCACCGCGGTCCAGACCGACGCGGGTGACGGGGCCGAGATGCTCGGTCAACGCGGTGATCAGCGAGGGAAGCTCGGCACCGATGTCCCGGGACCGCGGCCACCAGGCACCGTCCAGGACTCCCTCGCGCGCGTGGGTCGTCTCCAGCCTCAGCAGGGCCGTCCCGGGGCTCACCGACGCGTGGACGGCGTCCGGCAGCAACCCGGGGGTGCCGGGAGTGCCGGGAGTACCGGGATGGTCGGGAGTGCCGGGATGGTCGGAGTCGGTGGTCATGGTGTCCGCCCGTCCGTCGTACGCCGGTCGCACGCTCCGCGGCCGCGCCGCCTCCGTGCGGGCCGCGCCCCCTCTGCGCAGCGGCTCAGCCGTCGCGCCCTTCCTCTTCTGTCTCCATCTGCCGGATGCCCTGGTGCGTCAGAGTGATCATCGCGGGCGTGTTGCCCCGCCCCCAGTCCACGACGACCCAGCCTTCGCCCGCCAGGTACGTACAGGCGGCGGCCAGATCCTGCTCGGGGATACCGAGGTCGTCACGGAGCTTCACCCCGTCGACACCCAGGAGGCGATTGCCCTCGGCAGCCCGGTACAGAGCCCGCATGATCTGCTCGCGGTAGGCCTTCCGCTCACCCAGTGTCGCCATGTCGTGCCGCCCTCCGCCGCCCCCGGTCGGGCCGGGGTCGATGTCCTCCGCGGCCGCTGTCCCGGCGGGACGCGCCGGAGCGGTCGCGTCCGCCGCCGGCCGGTTGCGCTTTCGGGGCCGGCGGCCGACCCCCGGCAGCGCGTCGCTGTAGTGGAAGGCGGCGATCCGTGCGTCGTGCTGAGCGTTGAGCCGGTGGATCAGAACGACTCCGACAGCGACCAGGACGAGCAGCGCGACCACGGCGACGACGGTCATGGTCCTCTCACCTCCGCCGGCCGGCGCGCACGCGCCGCATCGAGCCGATGGGCCGGGGCAGCTGGGGCAGTTGGGGCAGCCGGGTCAGAGACGACGGCGGACCTGCCCCCGGTTGTGGTTCCCCGCAGGCGGCACCCGCGGCGGAGCCGGTGCGCGAAGAACCCCCGGTGTCTTCACACTACTCCGCCCACTGTCCGAAAGGACGTGGATGACCTGGCGTTTTCCTGCCTCGGGGACCTGAACACCGGTACCCGACGGCACGCCCGGCCATCCTCGTCGCCCTTGCGGTCCGCCCCCTGGGTCCGCCCTCCAGTCCGCCTTCTACAGTCCGCCCTCGGTCATCCCGTGCACGGCCGGGATCGAGCCCAGCCGCCCCTTCTGGAAGTCCTCGAAGGCCTGCATGAGCTCGTCCTTGGTGTTCATGACGAACGGGCCGTAGTGGACCATGGGCTCACGGATGGGCCGGCCGCCGAGGAGGACGACCTCCAGGTCCGGCGTGTGGGAGTCCTGCTTCTCGTCCGCGCGGACGGTCAGCGAGGAGCCGGCGCCGAAGACGGCGGTCTGGCCGACGTGGACCGGCCGGCGCTCGGCACCGACCGCTCCACGGCCCGCGAGGACGTAGGCGAGGCCGTTGAAGTCCTCGCGCCACGGCAGGGTGATCTCCGCACCCGGGGCGAGGGTCGCGTGGATCATGGTGATCGGCGTGTGCGTGATGCCGGGACCCGCGTGGCCGTCCAGTTCGCCCGCGATGACGCGCAGCAGCGCGCCGCCGTCGGGGGACGTCAGCAGCTGGACGCTGCCGCCCCGGATGTCCTGGTACCTCGGCGCCATCATCTTGTCCTCGGCCGGCAGGTTCACCCACAGCTGGAGGCCGTGGAAGAGACCGCCCGACATGACCAACTGCTCCGGCGGCGCCTCGATGTGCAGCAGGCCGGAGCCCGCCGTCATCCACTGGGTGTCGCCGTTGGTGATGGTGCCGCCGCCACCGTTGCTGTCCTGGTGGTCGAAGATCCCGTCGATGATGTAGGTCACGGTCTCGAAGCCGCGGTGCGGATGCCACGGGGTCCCCTTCGGCTCCCCAGGCTGATACTCCACCTCGCCCATCTGGTCCATCATGATGAACGGGTCGAGGTGACGGTAGTGGATCCCGGCGAACGCCCGGCGTACCGGGAAGCCCTCACCCTCGTAACCGCTGGGCGCGGTCGTGACGGTGAGCACGGGACGGGCCACGGCATCGGCCGGCGCGGTCACGCGCGGCAGCGTCAGCGGGTTCTCGACGGTCACGGCGGGCATGTCGGTACCTCCTTGGGCGACGTGCGTTCCACTTTAGTTGAGCGTTGAACTTTCCGCCACCCATAACGACACGAGCCCGGAGGGCATTCCCTCCGGGCTCGGAACGATCGGCCGCGGGTGCGGCGGGCGCGTACGCGTCAGCCGTACATCCGGCGCATCGCGAAGTCGACCATCTGCTCGACCGCTTTCGCGTCGAAGACCATCCGGTGCTCACCCTCCATGTCGAGGACGAAGCCGTAGCCGGTGGGCAGCAGGTCGAGCACCTCGGCGCCCGTGATCACGAAGTACTTGGACTCCTTGCCGGCGTACCGGCGCAGCTCCTTGAGCGTGGTGAACATCGGGATCACCGGCTGCTGGGTGTTGTGCAGGGCGAGGAAACCGGGGTTGTCGCCGCGCGGGCAGTAGACCTTGGAGGTCGCGAAGACCTGCTGGAAGTCCTCGGCCGCCAACTGCCCGGTGGTGAAGGCCCGCACCGCGTCCGCGAGCGAGGGCGGGGACGGCTCGGGGTACAGGGGCGGCTGCTGGCCGTATCCGCCGCCCATGGGCTGCTGCGGCGGGGCGTACTGCTGCTGAGCGCCGACGTTCTGGTCGTAGCCGTACATGGGCGCAAGCGTACCGAGAGCGGTGTGCGGGCGCGGCGTCACCCGGGAGTAAGCGGGGGTACGGGACCGGACGGCCCGCCCCGGGGCCGCGCGGAGGCCGTTCGCGGGCCACACGGTGACAGTCCGCGGGTCGCGCACGGCGACAGTCCGCGGGTCGCGCACGGCGACAGTCCGCGGGTCGCGCACGGCGACAGTCCGCGGGTCGCGCACGGCGACTGTCCGCGGTGTGCCGAACGCGTCGATCGTCACAGATCCGGGATCGGGGTTGCGGCTTATTACCGGCGGGTAGCATCATCTAGCTACTTGCTACTTGTTGGTACGTGAACTAGCGCGAGGATCCAGTGCCTCGCCGATCTCTCTAGGGAGCCGGGAGCCGTCGCCATGGGGCACTACAAGTCGAATCTCCGCGACATCGAGTTCAACCTCTTCGAGGTGCTGGGCCGCGACAAGCTGTACGGCAGCGGTCCCTTCGAGGAGATGGACACCGAGACCGCCAAGAGCATCCTCGAGGAGCTGACCCGCCTCGCGGAGAACGAGCTGGCCGAGTCCTTCGCGGACGCCGACCGCAACCCGCCGGTCTTCGACCCGGAGACCGGCACCGCGCCGGTCCCCGCGTCCTTCAAGAAGAGCTACCAGGCCTTCATGGACTCCGAGTACTGGCGCCTCGGCCTGCCCGAGGAGATCGGCGGCACCACCGCCCCGCCGTCCCTGATCTGGGCGTACGCCGAGCTGATCCTGGGCGCCAACCCGGCCGTGTGGATGTACTCCTCCGGCCCGGCCTTCGCGGGGATCCTCTTCGACGAGGGCAACGAGGTCCAGAAGAAGATCGCGCGGATCGCCGTCGAACGGCAGTGGGGCTCCACCATGGTCCTCACCGAGCCCGACGCGGGCTCCGACGTGGGCGCCGGCCGCACCAAGGCGGTGCCGCAGGAGGACGGCTCCTGGCACATCGAGGGCGTGAAGCGGTTCATCACCTCCGGCGAGCACGACATGTCGGAGAACATCCTCCACTACGTGCTGGCCCGCCCCGAGGGCGCCGGCCCCGGCACCAAGGGCCTGTCCCTCTTCCTCGTCCCGAAGTACCTCGTCGACGTCGAGACGGGCGAGCTGGGCGAGCGCAACGGCGTCTACGCCACCAACGTCGAGCACAAGATGGGCCTGAAGGCCTCCAACACCTGCGAGATGACCTTCGGCGACCGCCACCCCGCCAAGGGCTGGCTGATCGGCGACAAGCACGACGGCATCCGCCAGATGTTCCGCATCATCGAGTTCGCCCGCATGATGGTCGGCACGAAGGCGATCTCCACCCTGTCGACGGGCTACCTCAACGCGCTGGAGTACGCCAAGGAGCGCGTCCAGGGCCCCGACCTGGCGAACTTCATGGACAAGACCGCGCCCAAGGTCACCATCACCCACCACCCCGACGTGCGCCGCTCGCTGATCACGCAGAAGGCGTACGCGGAGGGCATGCGGGCGCTGGTGCTGTACACCGCCTCGGTCCAGGACGCGATCGCCGTCAAGGAGGCGAACGGCGAGGACGCGACCGCCGAGCACGCGCTGAACGACCTGCTCCTGCCGATCGTCAAGGGCTACGGCTCCGAGAAGGGCTACGAGCAGCTCGCCCAGTCGCTCCAGACCTTCGGCGGCTCCGGGTTCCTCCAGGAGTACCCGATCGAGCAGTACATCCGCGACGCCAAGATCGACACCCTGTACGAGGGCACCACGGCGATCCAGGGCCAGGACTACTTCTTCCGGAAGATCGTCCGCAACCAGGGCGCGGCCCTGAACTCCCTCGCCGAGGACATCAAGAAGTTCCTGGCCCTCGGCACCGGCGGCGAGGAGCTGGCGGGCGCCCGCGAGCACCTGGCCAAGGCGGCCGTGGAGCTGGAGGCGATCGTCGGCCTGATGCTGACCGACCTCGCGGCCACCGAGCAGGACGTCAAGAACATCTACAAGGTGGGCCTGAACACCACCCGCCTGCTGCTGGCCTCCGGTGACGTGGTCGTCGGCTACCTGCTGCTGAAGGGCGCGGCGGTCGCGGCGGAGAAGCTGGAGACGGCCTCCGCCAAGGACACGGCGTTCTACACCGGCAAGATCGCCGCGGCGAAGTTCTTCGCGGCGAACGTCCTGCCCGGCGTCACCCTGGCCCGCAAGGTGGCCTCGGGCGTCGACCTGGACCTGATGGAGCTGGACGAGGCCGCCTTCTAGCCACCGCCCAGCCACCTTCCCGGGGCGGTGGCCGGGTGGTGGCTCGGGCGGTGGCCCGGTCACCTTCCCGGCGTACCGCCCGTGGCCGCCACGAACTCCACACCGTCCACACGAGGGCCCGCTCCTTTCGCCAGGAGCGGGCTTTCGTACGTCGTTAAGGTGAACTCCATGAGCGAACCTGCCCGCCCGCCCTCCGGCGCCACCCCTCCGGGAAGCGCCTCGCGCGCTCCTGCGGCCTTCGACCGCGGCCACACCGACGACCTCATGTCCTTCCTCACGGCGAGCCCGTCGCCGTACCACGCCGTGGCGAACGCCGCCGAACGGCTGGAGAAGGCAGGGTTCCGGCAGGTCGCCGAGACGGACGCCTGGGACGGGACGAGCGGCGGGAAGTACGTGCTGCGCGGGGGCGCCCTCGTCGCCTGGTACGTCCCCGAGGACGCCGCCCCGCACACCCCCTTCCGGATCGTCGGCGCGCACACCGACTCCCCCAACCTGCGCGTCAAGCCGCTGCCCGACACCGGCGCGCACGGCTGGCGCCAGGTCGCCGTGGAGATCTACGGCGGGCCGCTGCTCAACTCCTGGCTCGACCGCGACCTGGGCATCTCCGGCCGCCTCACCCTGCGCGACGGCTCCACCCGCCTGGTCGACGTGAGCCGGCCGCTGCTGCGGGTGCCGCAGCTCGCCATCCACCTGGACCGCGCGGTGAGCAGCGAAGGCCTCAAGCTCGACAAGCAGCGCCACCTCCAGCCCGTGTGGGGACTGGGCAACGACGTCCGCGACGGCGATCTGATCGCCTTCCTGGCGGAGTCGGCCGGCCTCGCCGCCGACCAGGTCACCGGCTGGGACCTGATGACGCACTCCGTCGAGCCGCCCGCCTACCTGGGCCGCGACGAGGAGCTGGTGGCCGGGCCGCGCATGGACAACCTGCTGTCCGTGCACGCCGGCACGGCGGCGCTGGCGGCCGTGGCGACCGCCGGCACCGCCCTGCCCTGCATCCCGGTGCTCGCCGCCTTCGACCACGAGGAGAACGGCTCGCAGTCGGACACCGGCGCGGACGGACCGCTGCTCGGCAGCGTCCTGGAGCGTTCGGTGTTCGCGCGCGGAGGGACGTACGAGGACCGGGCGAGAGCCTTCGCCGGCACCGTCTGTCTCTCCTCCGACACCGGGCACGCGATCCACCCCAACTACGCGGAGCGGCACGACCCGACGCACCACCCGCGCGTCAACGGCGGCCCCATCCTCAAGGTGAACGTCAACAACCGCTACGCGACGGACGGTACGGGCCGCGCGGTCTTCGCCGCCGCCTGCGAGAAGGCGGGCGTCCCCTTCCAGTCCTTCGTCTCCAACAACTCCATGCCGTGCGGCACGACGATCGGCCCGATCACCGCGGCCCGGCACGGGATCCGCACCGTCGACATCGGCGTGGCCATCCTGTCCATGCACAGCGCACGGGAGTTGAGCGGCGCGGACGACCCGTACCTGCTGGCGAACGCCCTGGTGGCCTTCCTGGAGGGCTGAGACGCGGTCGATGGAGCACCGGCCGACGGTCCGTGAGGAACCGTCACCGCATGGGAGTTGACCGCCGGGGTACACGGGTTCGGGGAACCGGAACGACCGGTACACCGGACAGGGAGGCGACACTCATGGGCCTCGGCGGGTGCATCATCCTCATCGCCGTGGGAGCCATCCTCACGTTCGCGACCGACTGGGACATGCAAGGGGTCAACCTCGACCTGGTCGGAGTCATCCTGATGATCGTCGGCCTGATCGGCGTGACGACCTTCAGCAGTATCGCCCGGCGCCGCCGCGTGATGGTGCCGCCGGCCTCGACCACCGTGGTCGAGACGGACCGGCACCACCGCGACGGATACAGCGACGGGTACGGCGTGTGACCGCTCCCGGCATCATGTGACCGCTCCCGGGATCAGGCGTCCAGGCCTGCCAGCACCAGCGGCAGCCGGTCGGCGCCTGACTCGGTGAGCACCACCGGAACACCCCAGTCCTGCTGGTGGACATGGCAGGCCGGGTATTCGTTCGCGGGGTCGTCGTCGCAGGACGCGGCCATCGCGGAGACGTGCAGCACCCCTTCCGGGACCGCCGGGTTCAGCTCCAGCACGCGCGCCAGCTCGGTGTCCGCGCCCTCCCCCGACAGCAGCAGCTCGGGCGGGGTGGCGGAGACCAGCAGTCGGGTCGAGGGGCCGTACCGCGTGTCGAGCTTCTGACCGGCCGGCGCCTGGAAGATCACGTCCAGCCGGAGCCTGCCCGGCGCCACCTCGGTGGCGGCCCGCCGCGTCCGGTGGGCGACCGCCTCGACGCGGACCGCCTCCTCCGGCAGCCGCAGCCGCGTCAGCCGGTGCCGGGCCGACTCCACGACCACGATGTCGTCGCCGACGAGCACCGCGTCACTGGGCTCGCGCAGATCCGTGGCGAGCGTGGTGACCTCGCCCGTCGCCGGGTCGTAGCGGCGCAGGGCGTGGTTGTAGGTGTCGCAGACGGCGACCGAGCCGTCGGGCAGCGCGGTCACGCCCAGCGGGTGCTGGAGCAGCGCCTGCCCCGCCGCGCCGTCCCGGTGACCGAAGTCGAACAGCCCGGTGCCGACGGCGGTACGGACCACGCCGCCGGAATCCACCCAGCGCAGGGCCGAGGTCTCGGAGTCGGCCAGCCAGAGCCGCTCCCCGTCGGGGGAGACCGCGAGCCCGGACGGCTGCGCGAACCAGGCCTCGGCGGCGGGACCGTCGACGAGCCCCTCGTTGGTGGTCCCGGCGGCGACACCGACGGTCCCGGCGGCCGGGTCGTACGCCCACAGCTGGTGCACGCCCGCCATCGCGATCCACACCTTGCCGCCGAACAGGGCCACGTCCCACGGCGAGGACAGATCGACCGACCGGGCCGGGCCGGACGTCGGTGACCCCTGCCACCACTGCTTCCCGGTGCCCGCCGGCGTCGTCACCTCGCCCGAGGCGAGATCGAGGCGGCGCAGGGCGTGGTTGACGGTGTCGGCGACGACCACGGACGAGTCGTCGAGGAGCGCGAGCCCCTGCGGCTCGTTGAAGGAGGCGGTGCCGGCCGCGCCGTCGGCGAAGCCGCGCACACCCGACCCGAACCGCCGCACGACGGTCTCGCCGTCGGCCGCCAGCTCCACCAGCTGATGCCGGGTGGTGTCGCTGACCAGCAGGTTCCCGGACGGCAGCAGGACCGCCTTGCCGGGAAAACGCAGGGCCGTCGGCTCCGGCTCGGGCGCCACGTACGGCCCGTCACCGCGCCGCAGTGTCCCCTTCGCCGCGTGCTCGGCCTCCAGCTCCGTCACCAGCCGCTCGATGGCGTGCACATGTCCCTCGCCCGCGTGCTGGGCGACGACGTACCCCTCGGGATCGATCACGACCAGTGTCGGCCATGCCCGCACCGCGTACTGCTTCCAGGTGGCGAGCTCGGGGTCGTCCAGTACGGGATGCTCGACCCCGTACCGCTCCACCGCGTCGACCACCGCCTGGTGCTCGGCCTCGTGCACGAACTTCGGCGAGTGCACGCCGACGACGACCACGGTGTCCCGGTGCTTCTCCTCCAGCTCGCGCAGCTCGTCCAGGACGTGCAGGCAATTGACGCAGCAGAACGTCCAGAAATCCAGGATGACGATACGTCCGCGCAGGTCGGCGAGGGTGTACTGCCTTCCTCCGGTGTTCAGCCAGCCGCCCTTGCCGATCAGCTCGGGGGCGCGGACACGGAGACGACGGCGGGTCGGGGCCGGGGTTGCTTCGGTCATGGACCCAGGGTGCCACGGTGGCCCGAGAGGCCCGCCGCTCGGTCTCAGGTCGCCAGGTGACCCACGAAGATCCCCACGAGAATGCGGTGGCCGTACGCCGGAATAGGCAGGGAGAAGTGGACTCGGTCGCGGTCCCACAGCCTCTTGCCGTGCCACTCGCAGCGGTAGGTGCCGCCGCCGTAGTCGACGTTGCGCTGCTCCCAGGCCTTCGCGTTCTTCTCGCCGGGCACGGGCCAGCCTCCCGAGGTCGGTTTCGATCTGGTCGAAGAAGCCACTGGGCCAGTGGCTGAGCTCACCCTTGTCGTTGATGTCGATGGGCAGGATCCGGTCATGGTCGAAGTAGTGGGTGACCATGTCCTCCGCCGGGAGAGTGCGGTCCTGCGCGACGGCGAGCCGGGCTCCGTTGAGGACGTGGTCGCTGTGCGTCTCCACCACGACCTGCACCCCGCTGCCCGCCACCCGTGCGAGGAACCGGCCCAGCCGGGACTGTCCCGCCGGGTGCAGGTGCGCCTCCGGGTTCTCCACGATCAGCAGGTCACCCGGCTCGGTCAGCAGGCCGGCGACGATGACCGGCAGCGCGTAGGAGACGCCGAAGCCGGTGTTGACGGGGCGGATCTCCTCGCCGCTCAGGCCCGTCTCGCCGAACCGGATGGTGCCGGCCATGATGCCCACGGCCACCCGTGCGGTGATCCGCAGTGGCCGGATGATCTCCGAGGCCCAGGCCTCGGCCTGGACCCTCAGCTGCGGCCCGGCGGCCTCCGGGTGGTGCAGCGGATCCCTGACCGCCCTGCGGGTGCTCACCGCGCGGGTGTCGCGAAGGGCGAGTACCTGCGCCGTGAACTCTCCCCGTACCCCCACGCCGATCCGGTCGGGCTCCTCGGCCGACACCGAGAGCGTGTCGCGCGGGCCGAGGCGCTCGGCGCACAGATAGGTGAAGGCGGGGTCGGGGACGCTCGGCCCGATGCCGGGGACGTGCGGCACGGGCAGCCGCCGTACCTCCAGGTGCAGCGCCTGCTCCGCATCGGGCAGCCCGAACTCGTACACCCACGACGCGCCGTCCGGGCCACCCAGCCGTACGGTGATCTCCCGTGCGTCGGCCGTCCAGTTGAGCACGTCCCGTGCCTCACCGAGGGCCAGTCCGAGCGGACCGTTCAGCCGTACCGTGCCGCCTGCCCGGCCCGACATGCCGGCCAGCCTCGCCAGCAGCAGGGCCTGGATCGCCGTGCTCTTGCCGCCGCCGTTGACACCGGTCAGGACCGTGAGAGGACGCAGGCCGAACGACTCCGAGGCGAACCGCTTGAAGCCCCGGATGTCCAGGGACGTGATCACCGGCCGGCTCCCGCGTCCGACACGGCGGCCTTGAAGCGGTAGTCCACCCGGAACCGGTCGGAGGTCGAGGAGGTGATGGCGTTGAGATAGGTGACGTCGGTGGTCATCCGCTCACGGGCCGCCCCTACGATCGCTGTACGGCGTGCGCGCAGGTCGGCGGCGGTGTGGTCGGGGTCGGCCAGGGCCATGGACCAGCTCTCGAACAGGGCACGGTTGATCGGGCGGCGCCAGTTCTCGCCCTGCGGCCACTTGCGGAAGGCGTGCTCACCGAAGACGAGGTACGCGTGGGACATCGCCCGCTCGAAGGCGGCTTCCAGCTCCGCCACCTGCCCGTCCGGGACCCTCTTCGGATCGTCCAGCATCTCGGTGGCGTCCATCAGGAACGTCTCCATCGTCGGCCGCTCGTGGTAGGCAACGACGCCCTTCAGCCAGAACGCGGCGAACCGCAGCGCCATCTCCCGGTCGTTCATCCGGATGTGGTCGGTCAGGCGGCCTCCGGTGGCCTGGGCGAAGGCGGCCGTGTGGGTCATCCGGTGCAGGATGTCCCGGCTGCGCGGGTTGCTCATGCAGTGCCGGATCTCCTGGGCGTTCAGCGGGGTGCCGCCGGTGTTGATCCGTTTGAAGATCTCGTACGTGACCCCGCGCGGTGTCGTCGGGTCGATCACGTTGACGATCAGTTGGGTGTTGTTGATCCTCCGCTGGAACGGCACGGGCAGATCGCTGAACCGCAAATCCTTCAGGTCGTCCAGGTGCTCCAGCTTCCCGAGGGCGAAGCCGTCCGCACCGCCCCGGACGAACGCGTGCAGCGTGGAGAGCCGTTGGAGGCCGTCGACGACCCGGAAGGCCCCGTCCGCGTCCTCGGCGAAGTAGAACGCGGGCAGCGGGATCTGCAACAGCAGGGACTCGACCAGCAGGGACTTCTGGTCGGCACGCCAGACCCGCAGCCGCTGGAAGTCCGGGGCGATCTCGATGGAGCCCTCGTCGATCTGGTCGAGGATGTTGCGCAGGGAGAACTGGCTGGTGTTCACCCGGATCTGGTCCGGGTTCCACGGCCGCTGGATCTTGGTGGTGTCCTCGCCGGTGTCCTCCACCTCGATGTCCGTGGCGTGTCCTTCGAACACGTCTTCCACCACGTCCGGAACCGTCTGCGCGCCGTCCATAGCCATGAAGGTCATCCTAGGGGCGGGGCATCCGGGGCTCCGGCGGTCCGCCGCACTGATGCCCGGCGATGCGGAGTACGTCCGTCAGGCACTCGATCAGGCGGCCTGCGATCCAACGGAGTTCGTCTGCCGTGAGGCGTGCGCCGTCGTCGACCATCGGACGGGCGAGGCCCAGGACGACGGCCGCGGTCTCCAGCAGGTGCCCGTCGGTCGTCCGCGGATGGTCGGTCACGGTGCCGCCGTTCGCCGGACGGGCAGGTCGAACCAGACCGCCTTGCCGTCCGGGTGCGGGTACCGGTGCCCGCCGTACGGGAGGTCCGGGCCGTGCCCCCAGCGGCCCCCGGTGAGGGCGTCCACCAGGTAGAGGCCCCGGCCGCCGCCCCGCTCCCACGTCTCGGCCGTCACCTCTCTCAGCACCGGCGGGCTCCCGTCGCCGTCGTACACCGCCACCCGCAGCCGCCCCTCCTCCACGGCCAGCCACAGCATCGCGCCGTCCCCGCCCTTCGCGTGCACACAGGCGTTGGTGACGATCTCCGAGGTGCAGAGGGTCGCGTCGTCGATCAGGTCGCCGTCCAGTTCGAGGGCGCGCAGGACGGTGGCGACGAAGTCGCGGGCGATGTGGGGGGAGCTGTCGAGAGGCGGACAGATGAGGGTGTACGAGGGCATGGGGCATCAACTCCGGTGAGGAGAAGGGGTCTGTGCGAGCCTGACCACCACGTCACTGTCCGACGCCCCGGCAGCGGGGGCCGGGGTGGCACTTCCAACGGGGATCGGGCGTGCGGGAGTTGCGGGAGAGTGACCGATCGGCCACTCTCCGTGAGGACATGACGAAGGTACTCGGTATATTTGCTACGCCGCAACCGGGTCACTGGAATTGAGGAGGACGCCATGCCGCCGAGGGCCATCCCCACGGCACGTCAGGTGCGCCTGGGCGCGGAGTTGCGCAGGCTGCGCGAGGCGGCCGGCCTGGTCTCCCGCGACGTCGCCGCCTGGCTCGGCACGAACCAGGCCCAGATCAGCAACATCGAGTCGGGCAAGCACGGCATCAGCGAGGAACGGCTGCGCAGGCTCGCCGAGCACTACGCCTGCGACGACATCCGGCTCGTCGACGCGTTGGTCGACATGGCCAACGAGCGGGAAAAGGGCTGGTGGGAGGAGTACCGGGGCGTCTTGCCCTCCACGGCACTCGACCTCGCCGAGCTGGAGCACCACGCGTCGTACATCCGGGCGTTCCAGGTGGTGCACATCCCGGGAGTCCTTCAGACCGAGGAGCACGTACGCGCGGCTTCGCTTTTCGCGGAACCGAGCCTCCTTGAGGAAGATCGCGAGGCGCGGGTCTCGTTCCGTATGCGGCGCCAGCAGGTCATCGCATCGGGTACGCCGTACGACGTGATCGTCCACGAAGCCGCATTGCGCATGCGTGTCGGCGGCTCCAAGGTCGCCCGAGCCCAGCTTGAGCACCTCCTTCAGGCGTTCGAACGGGAGACGGTCTCCCTTCGCGTCATCCCGTTCGCCGCCGAGGGCTTCGCCGGGGCCGGCTATCACATGCAGTACGTTGGCGGAGTCGTCCCCCAACTCGACACCGTGCAAATCGACACCACACACGGCGCTGAGTTCATCGATGCCGCCGCGAGGCTGAACCGCTACCGCGCCCGGTTCGGAAGCATCGACAGTGCTGCACTCCCGCAGGATGCTTCTCTTGACCTCATCCGCCGTATCGCTCAGGAATTGTGAGAGGCCCCCGTGTACAAAGCTCTCCACTGGCAGAAGTCGTCGTTCTCAGGCGGCGACTCCGACACCGACTGCCTGGAGATAGCCGCCACCTCCACCACCCTCCACCTCCGCGAAAGCGATACTCCCGCCACCCTCCTCACACCCACCCCCATCGCACTGAGCGCCCTGCTCACGGTGGTGCGAAAGACACCGGAACCCGACCCCTCCAGGTGAAGGAACCGCCCATGCCCGACATCCTCCACTGGCAGAAGTCGTCCTTCTCCGCCGACACCGACACCAACTGCCTGGAGATAGCCGCCACCTCCACCACCCTCCACCTCCGCGAAAGCGACACCCCGGCCACGCTGCTCACCCCCACCCCCACCGCCCTGAACGCCCTGCTCACAGCAGCGCGGCAGGCGGGGATCAGCCCGTCGGGCTAGCGGCTGCGTCCCGGTCGGGCCGTCGGGGGTACCCGTAGAGCCATGAGATTCCTCGTGCGCGACCGCATCCTCGGCTTCGGTGACGACTACTGGATCGAGGACGACCACGGCAACCGGGTCTACCTCGTCGACGGCAAGGCGATCCGGATGCGGGACACCTTCGAGCTGAAGGACACCGAGGGGCGGGTCCTGATCGACATCCGACAGAAGATGTTCGCCCTGCGCGACACGATGGTGATCGAACGGGACGGCGAGCCCCTGGCGACGATCCGCCGCAAGCGGCTGTCGCTGCTGCGCAACCACTACCGGGTCGCCCTGGCGGACGGCCGCACCGAGCTGGACGTCAGCGGAAAGATCCTCGACCGGGAGTTCGCCGTGGAGTACGACGGCGAACTCCTCGCCGTGATCTCACGGCGGTGGCTGCACGTGCGGGACACCTACGGCGTCGACGTCGTCCGCGAGGACGCCGATCCGGCGCTGCTGATCGCGGTCGCGGTGTGCGTGATCAACCTGGCGGAGAAGGAGCGGGAGGACTGAGCGCGCCCGGAGAGGCGGGGGCTCAGCGCCGGGGTGCCTCCACACCGAGGACGCGGTCCTTCAGGGCCGGGAACTGCTCCCGGGTCGTCGCGACCTTCCCCGGGTCGAAGTCGACGGTGAGGACCTCCTCGCCCGTGCCGGCCTCCGCGAGCACCTCGCCCCACGGATCGACCACGATCGAGTGACCTGCCTGCGGAACCTCCGCGTGGGTCCCGGCCGTTCCACACGCGAGCACGAACGCCTGGTTCTCCACCGCCCGCGCCTGAGCCAGCAGCGTCCAGTGCGACCGGCGGCGCTCCGGCCAGCCCGCCGGGATCACCAGGGTCTCGGCGCCGGCGTCGACGAGGCCGCGGAAGAGCTCGGGGAAACGGAGGTCGTAGCAGGTGGCCACACCGATGGTGGTCTCCGGCAGCCGTACGGTCACCAGGTCGCCGCCCGCGCCCATCAGCACGGCCTCGCCCTTGTCGAAGCCGAACCGGTGGATCTTGCGGTAGGCGGCGGCGAGATCGCCGGCGGGGGAGAAGACGAGGGAGGTGTTGTAGAGGGTGCCGTCCGGGTCCCGTTCGGGGATCGAGCCGGCGTGCAGCCACACGCCCGCGTCGCTCGCCGCCTTGGCCATCACCTCGTGGGTCGGGCCCTGAAGCGGCTCGGATTCGGTGCCGAACTGCTGGTAGGCGAAGGCTCCGGTCGTCCACAGCTCGGGCAGCACCACGAGGTCGGCCGAACCGGCCTGCTCCCGCACCAGCGAGGCGACCCGCGCCCGCCGAGCGTCGACCGATTCGCCCTCTTCCACGGCGATCTGGATCAGAGAGGCGCGCACACTACCACCGTCCTGGCATTCGAGTCGTCCACACGGGCCTACGATCGTCACACGAAAGCACTGCCGGGGTGCCTCACAGCAGCGTAACTTAGCGTCTCAAGACACCCGCCGACAGCCACCTCCCGCTGGCCACCGCCGCCGCCATCATCAGCCCGCCCGTGTACCGACCGCCGAGGGGTCCCGTTCCGTGAGTCTGCATCCCACCCTCCAGCCCTACGCCGACGCCTGGACCCACTCCATCGAAGCGATAACCGAGCTGGTGCAGCCGCTGGTGGAGGCGGACTGGAACCGCCGTACGCCGTGCCCGGGCTGGTCGGTGCGCGACATCGTGTCGCACGTCATCGGGCTGGACTGCGAGATGTACGGCGACCCGCGGCCGATCCACTCGCTGCCCCGGGACCTCTTCCACGTCACCACCGACCTCCAGCGCTACATGGAGATACAGGTGGACGTCCGCCGGCACCACACGTCACCGGAGATGACGTCCGAGCTGGAGTACACGATCATCCGCCGCAACCGGCAGCTGCGGAACGAGTCGCGCGACCCCGGCGCCAAGGTGCGCGGCCCCCTCGGCACCGAGCTGACGCTCGAGGAGTCCATGCGCAACCACGCGTTCAACGTGTGGGTGCACGAGCAGGACCTGCGCGCCGCGCTCGGCCGCCCCGGCAACCTCGACTCGCCCGGCGCGCACGTCGCCCGGGACGTGCTCCTCGGCGAACTCCCCGGCGTCGTCGCCAACCGGGCCGACGCCCCGCGCAGCTCCGCCGTCGTCTTCGACGTCCACGGCCCGATCGAGTTCCTGCGCACCATCCGCGTCGACATCCAGGGCCGCGGCACCCTGGAGACGGCCCCCGCCCTCGGGCCCGCCGCCTCCTTCGCCCTCGACTGGGAGACGTACGTCCGCCTCGCCTGCGGCCGGGTGAGCCCGGAGGCGGTCGCCGACCGGGTCAAGGCGGAGGGGGAGCCGGAGCTGACGGCCGCGATCCTGCGGAACTTCGCGGTGACGCACTAGCCCGCGCGCCTGTGCGGCCGGGCAACGGAACGGGCCCGTCGTGAACGTCACGACGGGCCCGTCCGCATGCGGGTGGCTGCGCGTCAGCTGATTTTTGCGTAGCCGTAGTTGATGAGCTTCTTCACGTCGGCCGTGCGGTTGGCCGCCGTGGAGGAGGTGAGGACGGTGCCGATCACCGACTCGCCGTTCAGCGTGGCCGCGAAGACCAGGCAGTACTTGGAGTCCGTACCGGATCCGGTCTTCACACCGAGCGTGCCGTTCCAGCCGAGCAGCGTGTTGGTGTTGGCCCACGCCGCCATCGTCCGCGTGGAGCCGGTCTTCGTGACCGTCTTCGCCGTGTAGGACTTGGTCTTCACGACGGTCTTGAAGGTGGAGCTCTTCATCGCGCTGCGGGCGAGCAGCGTGAGGTCGCGCGGCGTCGAGTAGTTGGAGCCGTTGCTGATGCCGTCGAACGAGTCGAAGTGCGTGTTCGTCATGCCCAGGCTCTTGGCCGTGCTGTTCATCTTGGCGATGAACGACTTCACCCGCGCGGCGCGGGTGGTGCCCGTGCCGAACTTGTCGGCGAGCGCGTACGCCGCCTCGCAGCCCGACTTGAGCATCATCCCGTACAGCAGCTGACGGACGGTGACCTTGTCACCGACGATCAGATTGGCCGACGAGGCGCCCTTGGCGACGATGTAGTCGCTGTACGCCTTCTGGATCGTGACCTTGGCGTCCAGGTTCAGGTTCGACTGCGAGAGCACCACCTTCGCAGTCATGATCTTCGTGGTGGAGGCGGTGAGCCTCTTGGTGTCAGCAGCCTTGGCGTACAGCGCCTTTCCGGTGGCGCCGTTCATCACGAACCCGCCCTTGGCGGTGATCGAGGGCGTCGTGACAGCCTGCGCGGGCGCCGCGGTGAGAGCTCCGGTGGCGAGCACTGCGCCGGTCGTCACGACGACGGCCGCGGCCCTGCGGACACGGAAGCCCTTGGTGGCGGTTATCAACTGAAATACCCCGATTACGTCGAATGCCCCTGAGGTGCGGCCGAGTTGCAGGGGAAAGCAGAAGGGGCCGCATGTGTGTGACACGTAAGTAGCACAGATAGTTGTGCGCTTGCTGCGAGGAAATCCTCTTGCGTCCCACCCGTGACCCGTTCGGGGGGCTCTTCGCCCCGGGATCCGCCTTGGGATCCGCACCCGGTCCGCCTCGGGATCCGCCTTGGGATCCGCCCCAGGTCCGCCCCGGGTCCGCCCCGGGGTCCAGCCCAAGTCCGCCTCGGGGTCCGGCCCGGGTCCGCATGGTGGACGCGGGGCCCCATGCGTACGTGTTGTATCTATCCTGTGGACATGCCATCCGCGCCGCCCGCACCCCTCAAGCAGCCACCCGCCGCCGACCGCGTCTACACCCACGTCAAGCAGGGAGTCCTGGACCGCCGCTACGAGGGCGGCACGCTCCTCACCGAGGGCGAGCTCGCCGAGGCCGTCGGGGTCTCGCGCACGCCGGTGCGCGAGGCGCTGCTGCGCCTGGAGGTGGAAGGGCTGATCAAGCTCTACCCGAAGAAGGGCGCCCTGGTCCTGCCGGTGTCCGCGCAGGAGATCGCGGACGTCGTGGAGACCCGGCTGCTGGTGGAGGAGCACGCGGCGCGCAAGGCCGTCCCCGCGCCGCCGGGGCTCATCGAACGGCTGGAGGAACTGCTCGCGCGGCAGCGGACGCAGGCGGCCGCCGGCGACCTGGCCGGGGCCGCCGTCACCGACCGCAGCTTCCACGCCGAGATCGTCCGCAGCGGCGGCAACGAGATCCTGTCCCGGCTCTACGACCAACTGCGCGACCGGCAGCTGCGGATGGGCGTCGCGGTCCTGCACTCCCACCCCGACCGGATCGCCAAGACCCTCACCGAGCACGCCGAGATCCTGGAGGCGCTGCGCTCCGGCGACGCGGAGGCGGCCGTCGGGATCGTCCACCGGCACGTCGGCTGGTTCTCGCACCTGGCCCGGGGGGAGGTCCGATGAGCCCGGCGAGGCCCCTGGGCAACTCCACCCGTCCGGGTGACCCGCCGGGCGGACGGCGCGCCGTCGCCGTCTGGGGGATCGGCGTCTCCGTCTACTTCGTCGCCGTCATCTTCCGTACGTCCCTGGGAGTGGCCGGCCTGGACGCCGCCGACCGCTTCCAGGTGAACGCCTCCGCGCTGTCCACCTTCTCGATCCTCCAGCTGCTGGTCTACGCGGGCATGCAGATACCGGTCGGTCTGCTCGTCGACCGGCTCGGCACCAAGAAGGTCCTGGGCATCGGCGTCGTGCTCTTCACCGCCGGGCAGCTCGGGTTCGCCCTCTCCCCGACGTACGGCACGGCGCTCGCCTCGCGGGCGCTGCTCGGGTGCGGGGACGCCATGACGTTCATCAGCGTGCTGCGGCTCGGCACCCGCTGGTTCCCGGCGCGGCGCGGGCCGATGGTCGCCCAGTTCGCGGGCCTCGTGGGCATGGCGGGCAACCTCGTGTCCACGCTGGTGCTGGCGCGGCTGCTGCACGGGGTGGGGTGGACCGCCGCGTTCGCGGGCAGCTCGCTCGCCGGGGTCGTCGTCCTGGTGCTGCTGGCGCTGTTCCTGAAGGACCACCCCGAGGGACACGAGCCCGAGCCGTTCCCGCACCAGGGCGCCGCCTACGTGCGGCGGCAGATCGCGGCGTCCTGGCGGGAGCCGGGTACGCGGCTGGGCCTGTGGGTGCACTTCACCACCCAGTTCCCGGCGATGGTGTTCCTGCTGCTGTGGGGGCTGCCGTTCCTCGTCGAGGCCCAGGGGCTCAGCCGGGCCACCGCCGGCGAACTGCTCACGCTCGTCGTCCTGTCCAACATGGCCGTCGGACTCGTGTACGGGCAGGTCGTCGCCCGGCACCACGGGGCGCGCCTGCCGCTCGCGCTCGGCACCGTCGGGGCGACCGCGCTGCTGTGGGCGGCCACGCTGGCCTACCCGGACGACCACGCGCCGATGTGGCTGCTGGTGGTGCTCTGCGTGGTGCTCGGGGCCTGCGGGCCCGCCTCGATGATCGGGTTCGACTTCTCCCGGCCGGCCAATCCGCCCGAGCGGCAGGGCACCGCGTCCGGGATCACCAACATGGGCGGGTTCGTCGCCTCCATGACGACCCTCTTCGCGATCGGCGTCCTGCTGGACGCCACCGGGAACGACTACCGGGCCGCCTTCTCCGCGGTGTTCGTGCTCCAGGCCCTCGGGGTGAGCCAGATCCTGCGGCTGCGCAGGCGGGCGGCCCGGCGGGAGCGGGAGCGGCTGGTCGCCAGCCGGGTGTCGACCGTGCACGTGCCCGCGTAGCCACGGCCTGGTCCCGGTCCCGGGGCGGAACGGGCGCCGTCGGAAAATCCGGTTGTCCGACCGCCGCTCCGGGACCTACCGTCGACGGCATCGACGTGTAGCTCAGCAGCGGAGCACCGGGCTTTCCACCCGGAGGGCGCGGGGGCGGCACCCGCCACGTCGGCTGATCGACGTGTGGCTCAGCAGCGGAGCACCGGGCTCGGGACCCGGAGGGCACGGGGGCGGAACCCGTCACGTCGGCTCGACGACGTGTAGCTCAGCAGCGGAGCACCGGGCTCGGGACCCGGAGGGCACGGGGGCGGAACCCGTCACGTCGGCTTATGGACAACGACGCTGACCAGCAGCACCTCGTAGAGGCGAACCCGGGCTACGCGTCCGGCCAACTGGCCAAGGCGCTCAGGACCGCACACACCCACCAGGACCCCGACACCCGCCACCGGGCCCAGGAGAAGGTCCGTTCCTGGCGGGCCGTCCTCGCCGGCATGGCGAACGGACTGCTCTCCGTCGGCTCGCGCACCCCGGTCGCCGGACTGCCCGCCTGGGTGACACCGCAGGTCGTCCGCGGCGGCTTCGCCACCGGCGAGGCCGCGGCCGGCGGCCCCCTGCGCCCGTACGAGACCGAGGTCGCGCGGCAGGCGGGCATCCCGGCGCAGCGGCGGGCCCTCTTCGCGTACTGGCTCTCCGAGGACGGACTGCGCCGCCTGTACGACCTGCTGGACAGCGGCCGCTACGAGGTGACCGTCCCCGAGGAGGCCGCCCTGCTCACCGTCGCCTGGCTCGCCCGGGCCGGGGAGACGGACGCCGCCCTGGACCTCGTCGAGGAACTGGTCCCCTTCGCGGACCGGCTGCGCTTCACCCCCGCCCCCGCCGACCGCCCCGCGCCCGACGCCACCGCGGTGCACCGCCGGACCGTCGGCGACGCCCGGCACGCCCTGGGCCGGCGCCGGCCCGGCGAGGCCGTGGAGACACAGCGGGAGGCGCTGGCCGTCTGGCAGCCGTTCGGGGACGAACTGCTCGCCCACTGGCTGGAGACGGCCGAGGACGGCCAGGTCCTGGCGCGCACACCCGACGACGCCTGGCACGAGCGAGGCGCCGCGCTGCTGCGCCGCTACCGCGACCTCGCCCGCCGGCACACCCGCTGCACCAAGCACCTCCACCCCAAGCAGAACCTCGCCATCCTGCGGGGCGCGCTGGAGGAGAGCGTCGCCGGACGCCCGCTGGACGCGCGCCGGCTCGGGCTGCTGCGGCACGCGGTCACCTCCATGGTGCGGCGGCGCGGCCTGCCCGGCTCCCCCGCGCTGACGGCGCTGCGCCGGGAGCAGGCCGCACAGGCGGCGCTGCCCTCGCACCACGCGCTGGCCCAGCTGGTGCTGCGCCGGCTGTCCGGACTGCCGCCGGAGGAGGGCATCGCCGAGGTCGGGCCGCTCGTCGCCGCGGTGAGCGAGGAGGAGGCCCGGGAGACGGGACTGCCCGCGGGTGCGGCGATCCCGCCCGCCCTGCGCCGGCCCGTCGAGACCGCGCTGAGCGCGCCGCTGGGCACGCTGGTGGAGCGCGGTGTGGTGCCGTCGGCGGAAGTGCTCGCCGAACTGGTCCCGCAGCTCGTCGCCGCGACGACCGCGCAGGCCTACCCCGAGGAGTCGCTGCGCACCCTGGCCGCCGCCCACTACCGCGCCTTCCGCAACCGCCGGTCGCTGCTGCTGCTCGACCTGGAGCGGCAGGTGCGGGTGGAGGAGCTGCCGTGGGTGAGGGCCGTGGCCGGGCGGCGTGCCGGCAGCGAGGCGGACGAGGTGTCCGCCCTCGCGCTGCGGCAGCTCGGCGAGCTGGCCGTGCAGGCCTTCCCGGGCACGATCCTGCCCAACCCGCTCGTCCGCGAACTGTCCGTCCTCGCCCGCCAGGCCGACCTCGGCGCTCCGCTGGTCGAGGAGCTGGCCGCCGACATCTTCATGGGCACGTTCACCCCGAAGTTCCTCGTCGCGGCCCGCATCGCCGCGGAACTCCTCGGGGGCGGCTCGCTCTACGAGCGCTACTACGCCATCGACTACCGCGCCGTGCGCAACCTGGCGATCACCGAGGCCGCCGAGGCCCAGCTCCGGACGGTCCGGCCCCGGACCTCGCCCCGGTTCGCACAGCTGTGCGCCGAACGGGCCGGGGCCTCCTCGACCCGCTCGCGGTGGGGGTCCGGATCGGTGGCGGCGAACGGCACGGTGATCGAGCAGGCGCAGATCCTCACCACGCACAACCTCGCCACCCTGGTCCACCGGGTCGGCATCGCGCCGGCCACGGGCTGGGAGGACCTGGCCCTCCGCGGCTTCGACACCGTCTGCCGCCTGACCGCCCGCGTCCACGGCAACCCGCGCCCACTCGCCACGATCAAGGACGCGGCCTACGCCTGGCGCCAGATGCTGTTCCACCTGTCCCTGTGCACCCCGCGGGAGCAGGCCCGCACCCTGGACCGGCTGACCGAGGAGGCCACCCGCCACCCCGGCCATGTCACGACCCGGCTGGCCCCCGCCCTGACCGGTCTGCGCCAGACCGCCGAGGGCGGCTCGGCGGACGAGGGCCAAGGCCGACGCCTGCTGGGCTGGACCACCGGCGGCCACTGGATGCGGGAGGAGACGCAGGGGGCCACCGCCGCCCGTTGAGACGGGCATGCGGTGGGTCGTCCCCACCGGTGGGACGACCCCGCCCGAGGAGCCGCGGCTCCCCGCGCTCCCCGCGCTCACCGGGACTCACCGGGACTCAGCCCCAGGTGATCAGCTTCTTCGGCTGCTCCAGGATCGCCGCCACGTCCGCCAGCACCTTGGAGCCCAGCTCGCCGTCGACCAGGCGGTGGTCGAAGCTCAGCGCGAGCGTGGTCACCTGACGCGGCTTCACCTTGCCCTTGTGCACCCACGGCTGGAGCTTGATCGCGCCGATGGCGAGGATCGCGGACTCGCCGGGGTTGAGGATCGGCGTGCCGGTGTCGACGCCGAAGACGCCGACGTTGGTGATGGTGACCGTGCCGCCCTGCATGGCCGCCGGGGGTGTTCTCCCCTCGCGCGCCGTCGCCACCAGCTCGCCCAGCGCCTCCGCGAGCTGGGGCAGCGTCTTGTCGTGGGCGTCCTTGATGTTCGGCACGATCAGACCGCGCGGGGTCGCGGCCGCGATGCCCAGGTTGACGTAGTGCTTGCGCACGATCTCCTGGTTGGCCTCGTCCCAGGACGCGTTGATGTCCGGGTTCCGCCTGAGGGCGACCAGCAGGGCCTTGGCGACGAGCAGCAGCGGATTGACCCGCAGGCCCTGCATGTCCTTGTCCTGCTTGAGCTCCTCGACGAGCTTCAGCGTGCGGGTGACGTCGACCGTCACGAACTCCGTGACGTGCGGCGCCGTGAACGCCGACCCCACCATGGCCTGCGCGGTCGCCTTGCGCACGCCCTTGACGGGGACGCGGGTCTCGCGGGCCGCGTCGTACGAGACCACCGGGGCCGGAGCGGGCGCGGGGGCGGCCGCCGGGGCGGGCTGCGGCGCCTCCGGCCACGCGGGCGCGGGCGTCTGCGCCGGGGCCGCCGCCGCGTGGACGTCCTCGCGCGTGATGATGCCGTCCGGACCGGACGGGACCACCGCCGCGAGGTCCACACCCAGGTCCTTGGCAAGCTTCCGCACGGGCGGCTTGGCCAGCGGGCGGGCCTTGCCGACGGGGGCGGCGGACGGGGCGGGGGCCGGAGCGGGGGCCAGAGCGGGGGCCGGGGCGGCGGGCTCCGCCGGGCCGTGGCCGTTCAGTTCGGCCTGGACGGCGGCGGCCGCCGGTTCCTGGGCGGGGACCTCCGCGGCCTTGCGCGGACGGCGCTTGGTGGAGGAGGCGGCCACGCCGTATCCCACGAGGACCGGCTGGCGGCCGGAACCCTCCGCCTCGGGCACGGCGGGCTCCCCCGCCGCTGCCGGGGCGGTGGCCTGCGCCGGAGCCGCAGGCGGCGCCTCGCCGCCCGCCACGTCCACCGCGATGATCACCGTGCCCACGTCCACCGTGGTGCCCTCGGGGAAGTGGAGCGCGCGGACCACGCCGTCGTAGGGGATGGGCAGCTCGACGGCTGCCTTGGCCGTCTCGACCTCGCACACCACCTGGCCGTCCGTCACCGTGTCCCCGGGCTGGACGTACCACTTGAGGATCTCGGCCTCGGTGAGCCCCTCGCCCACGTCGGGCATCCTGAACTCGCGAACGGACGCTTCCGTCATCGTCGTCACGACCCTCTCCTCAGTACGCCAGGGCACGGTCGACGGCGTCGAGCACCCGGTCCAGGCCCGGCAGGTACTCCTCCTCCAGACGCGCCGGCGGGTACGGGACGTGGTAGCCGCCGACCCGGAGCACGGGAGCCTCCAGGTGGTAGAAGCAGCGCTCCGTGATCCGGGCGGCGATCTCCGCGCCCGAGCCGAAGAACACCGGCGCCTCGTGGACCACGACCAGGCGGCGGGTCTTCTCCACGGATGCCTGGATGGAGTCGAAGTCGAGGGGGGAGACCGAACGCAGGTCCAGGACCTCCAGGCTCTTGCCCTCCTCGGCGGCCGCGTCGGCGGCCTCCCGGCAGACCTTCACCATCGGGCCGTAGGCGACGAGGGTCACGTCGCTGCCCTCGCGGACGACCTGCGCCTTGTGCAGCGGGCCGGGGATGGCCTCGGTGTTGACCTCGCCCTTGTCCCAGTAGCGCCGCTTGGGCTCGAAGAAGATCACCGGGTCGTCGCTCTGGATGGCCTGCTGCATCATCCAGTAGGCGTCCCCGGCGTTCGACGGGGAGACCACCTTCAGGCCCGCCACGTGCGCGAAGAGCGCCTCGGGAGACTCCGAGTGGTGCTCGACGGCGCCGATGCCACCGCCGTAGGGGATGCGGACGACGACGGGGAGCTTGACCTTGCCCAGCGAACGGGCGTGCATCTTCGCGAGCTGGGTGACGATCTGGTCGTAGGCCGGGAAGACGAAGCCGTCGAACTGGATCTCCACCACCGGGCGGTAGCCGCGCAGGGCCAGGCCGATGGCGGTGCCCACGATGCCGGACTCGGCGAGCGGGGTGTCGATGACCCGGCTCTCGCCGAAGTCCTTCTGCAGGCCGTCCGTCACCCGGAACACGCCGCCGAGCTTGCCGACGTCCTCGCCCATGACGAGGACCTTGGGGTCGGAATCCAGCGCGTGCCGCAGCGACTCGTTGATCGCCTTCGCCAGAGCCATGGTCGTGCTGGTCGCAGTGCCGGCCATCTCAGTTGCCCCCCTCACCCGCGGCGACGCCGCTGTCGGACTCCGTCTCGAACGACGCCTGGTAGGCGGCGAACCGGGCCCGCTCCTCGTCGACGAGCGCGTGCCCGTCCGCGTACGCGTTCTCGAAGATGGCGAAGTGGTCCGGGTCCGGCATGGCACGGACCGCTTCGCGCACTCGTCTGCCCAACGCCTCGCTCTCGGCCTCGAGTTCCGCGAAGAATCCCTCGTCCGTGTGGTTTGAGGCCTCCAGGTACCGGCGCAGGCGCAGGATCGGGTCCTTGGCCTCCCAGGCGACCCGCTCGTCGTCGTGCCGGTAACGGGTGGGGTCGTCGGAGGTGGTGTGGGCGCCCATCCGGTACGTGTACGCCTCGACGAGGGTCGGCCCCTCGCCGCGGCGGGCCCGCTCCAGGGCCCACTTGGTGACCGCGAGGCAGGCGAGGACGTCGTTGCCGTCGACGCGGACGCCCGGGAAGCCGTAGCCCTGCGCGCGCTGGTAGAGCGGGACGCGGGTCTGCTTCTCGGTCGGCTCGGAGATCGCCCACTGGTTGTTCTGGCAGAAGAACACCACCGGCGCGTTGTAGACGGCGGAGAAGGTGAACGATTCGGCGACATCGCCCTGGCTGGAGGCGCCGTCGCCGAAGTAGGCGAGGACCGCGCTGTCCGCGCCGTCCTTGGCGATGCCCATCGCGTAGCCGGTGGCGTGCAGCGTCTGGGCGCCGATGACGATCGTGTACAGGTGGAAGTTGTTCCCGTTGGGGTCCCAGCCGCCGTTGTTGACGCCGCGGAACATGCCCAGCAGGTTGGCCGGGTCGACACCGCGGCACCAGGCGACGCCGTGCTCGCGGTAGGTCGGGAAGACGTAATCGTCGTCGCGCAGGGCGCGGCCGGAGCCGATCTGGGCGGCCTCCTGGCCGAGCAGCGAGGCCCACAGGCCCAGCTCGCCCTGGCGCTGGAGGGAGGTGGCCTCGGCGTCGAAGCGGCGGGTGAGCACCATGTCGCGGTACAGGCCGCGCAGCTCGTCGGGGGTGATGTCGGCGACGTACGGGTCGTACTCCGCGTCCTTCACGCGCTTGCCCTCGGGCGTGAGCAGTTGGACGAGCTCGGGCTCGCCGCCCTTCTTGGCGGTGGCGCCGGCGGTACGGGCGGCGCGTGCCCCGCCGGCGGTGCGCTTGCCGCCGGTCGCCTTGGCCGCGGCGGCGCGGGTGGTGCCGGTCGCCGTCTCGGTGCCGGTGGCGCCGGCCTTGCCTCCGGCGCTGCGTCGCGGCTTGCGCGCGGCAGTGCTCTCCACGGTCACGTGTGCTCCTCCGTCGGTCCGGCCCCCGGGGTTGCCGGGAACCAGTACGGCTCACCTGTTTCCGACACCCGCGCACGGGGTGGGTGCCACTCGGCCGGAACAGGCGTGACAGGTGCCCCGGCGAGCGCCCTGCAAGATGCACGTTACCCAGTACGCCACATATCTGTGAAACCCCGCCTGACCTGCGTTTTTGCTTGGATTTCCAAGTAAAATCGGCAAAGTCGGGAAGGATCCTGGTCACAGCCTTGCAGGAGGCCGGAGCAACGGCACGTTATCCCGTCGGCCTCGGCAACGGGAAGAGCACGGATAGACCAGCGCACCAACCCGCCGAAAAGGGCGAAGCACCCCATACCCACACACCGGCCTCCGGCCCGAGGGATCGCTTCCCGCCCGGTGCTCACCTCAGGGCGACCATCGGGGACCACTTGTGACATCTGGTGACTGTGTGTGACAACACCCAGCTCACAGCGCCGAACAGTGCCCTAGCATCGGGCGCGTGCCGCGCTCCTGTGTACCACCCCTGATGCCCCACGCGCCCCCTCTGGGCGCCCTGCTCCGCCAGTACGCCGCCGGCTCCCCCCTCGACTGCGCCCCCGTCGACCAGGGGCTGCTGAACCGCGGCTACCGGCTGCGCACGACCCGCGGCCGCTACTTCCTCAAGCACCACTTCGACCCGGACACCGCCGACGAGGCCTCGATCGTCCGCCAGCACCGGGCCACCCAGCGCCTGGCCGACCTGGGCGTCCCCGTGGCGCCCCCGCTGCCCGGCCGCGACGGGCGCACGGTCGCCGTCGTCGGCGGCCACGCCTACGCCCTGCACCCGTGGATCGACGGCCGCCACCGCCACGGCGCCCAGCTCACCCCCGGGGAGTGCGCCCGTCTGGGGGCCCTGCTGGGGGTCGTGCACGCGAGCCTGGACCGGGTGATGCCGGCGCACCCGCGGGCCCGCGCCGCACGCCCCGAGAGCGTCGCCCCCGCCGACACCTTCGCCGTGATCGACGACCTCCTCGCGCGCGTGCGCCGGCACCGCCCCGCCGACACCTTCGACGAACTGGCCCGCCACCGGCTCCTGGAACGGCGCGCCCTGCTGGAGCGGAACGCGGACCGCCGTCCCCGGCGCGGCGGCCCGGCCGGCTGGGTGCACGGGGACTTCCACCCGTTCAACCTGCTCTACCGCGACGACGCCCCCGCCGCCATCGTCGACTGGGACCGGCTCGGCGTGCAGCCGCGCGCCGAGGAGGCCGTACGCGCCGCCGCGATCTTCTTCGTCCTGCCCGGCGGCACCCTCGACCTGCCCAAGGCGCGGGCGTACGCGCGCGCGTACCGGCGCGCCGCCGGGGCCACCCCCTCGGAGCTCGCGGCGGCCGTGCACCGCGTGTGGTGGGAGCGCCTCAACGACTTCTGGATGCTGCGCTGGCACTACGAGCGCGGCGACACCCGCGCCGACTCCCAGTTCCCGGCGGCGTCCGCCCTCGCGGTGTGGTGGACGCGGGAGTACGACGCGGTGTGCGACGCCTTCACGCTCTGATTCACGCTCCGACCCCGGCGCGTGGCCGCCACGTCGGGGCGGTCCACGAAGACGACGACGCGCGCGTGGGGAGCCCGGTCGGGCCCCACGCGCGCGTGCGTGCGACGGCGTGGACGGAAAAGGGGGTCAGCCGCCGAGGTTGCCGAGGCTGGTCGTGCCCTGGTCGGTGCCGCTCGAGGTGCCCGTCGTGGTACCGGCGTCCTCGCCGGTACCGCCGTCCTCGGTGCCCGAGTCGCTCGACTCGGTGTCGGTCGGCTCCTCCGACGGCTGCGTCTCCGACGGCTCCTCCGACGGCTGCTCGGTCACCTCGCTGCTGTAGCTCGGCGAGGGCGTGTACGACGGTGTGTACGACGGCGTGTACTCCGAACCGTAGTTCGAGCCGGAGCTGCCCTCCGTCGTCTCCTCCTCCGTCGACTCGTCGGTCGGCGAGTCGCTCGGGGACGCGCTGCTCTGGTCCTCCGTCGCGGACTGCGTGACGGTCGGGGACTCCGTGGTCTCCGACCCTCCGCCGCCGTCCGAACCGCTGTTGTTCAGCGCGAGGGCGACACCGGCCGCGATGGCGATCACCGCGAGGACGGCGAGCACCCACAGCTTGCCGCGGCCGCTGCCCTGGTTGCCGTGCCCCTCGAACCCGCCGTCGTCGCCGCCTCCGTAGCCCGAGGGCAGGATCGGCTGGGGGATCTGCGAGGTGCTGGAGCCGTCGGCGCCGTGCGGCATCGCCGTGGTGCCCGCGAACCCGGCCGCGGCGGCGGCCCCGCCGGCGGCCGCGTCGACCGGCCCGGTGTTCCAGGTGCCGGTGTGGCCGCCCTGGTCGTACAGCATCTGCAGGGCGTACTGGACCAGGCCGCGCATCTCCTCCGCGGTCTGGAAGCGGTCGTCGGGCTCCTTGGCGAGGGAGCGCATGACGAGACCGTCGAGTTCGGGCGGGCAGGCGCCCTCCGAGGTGCGCGACGGCGGCACCGGGATGTCCTGGACGTGCTGGTAGACCACCGACAGCGGGGTCTCGCCGGTGAACGGCGGCCGCAGCGCGAGCAGTTCGTACAGCAGGCAGCCCGTGGCGTACAGGTCGGAGCGGTGGTCGACGGCCTTGCCGAGGGCCTGCTCCGGGGAGAGGTACTGCGGGGTGCCCATGACCATGCCGGTCTGCGTCATCGTCGTGGACGCGCCGTGCAGCGCGCGGGCGATGCCGAAGTCCATCACCTTCACCGCGCCGCTGTCCGTGATGATGACATTCGCCGGCTTGATGTCGCGGTGGACGATGCCGTGCTGGTGCGAGTAGGCCAGCGCCTCCAGCACCCCGGAGACGATGATCAGCGCCTGCTCGGGCCCCGGCGCCTCGGCGTTGAGCAGCAGATCACGGATCGTCCGCCCCTCGACCAGCTCCATGACGATGTACGGCACGCTCTGGCCGCCCACGAAGTCCTCGCCGGAGTCGTACACGGCGACGATCGCGTGGTGGTTGAGGCCGGCCACCGACTGGGCCTCGCGGGTGAACCGGGCCTTGGACACGGGGTCCTCGGCCAGATCGGCGCGCAGCAGCTTGACGGCCACGGTGCGCCCGAGGCGCACGTCCTCGGCGGCGAACACCTCCGCCATGCCGCCTCTGCCGAGCCGGTGGGTCAGCCGGTACCGGCCGTCCCCTACAAGCCCGCCGTTACCCCACAGCTCCGGCGCATCTGACATACCGCCGCCAGTCGCCTCGGGGTCGGACGGGCCCTGAGCGCGCTGCTGCTGTGCCATCAGTCCTCGCCGTCGTTTCTGCCCGCGGTGCGCGCGGTGTTGTCACGGTCTCCGTCGGCCACGCTACAGCCTCCGCGCAAGCCGCCGGTCCGGTATGAGCGCGGGTACAGGTCGGAGACGGACCGGCCATCAAACCCGCACTCCGTGCCGGCGTGCAAATTCTGTGTACCGGCGGTACGGCGCCTGTAACGCTTCCGCGACGCTTCTTTCGCGTACGGTCACGGAACGGGCACCGCGCTTGACGTGTCAGTGCCCTGGGGCAGACTTGGCCGGGAATAACACTTTCGATCAATGGCGAGCCACAGCAAGCGGCAGGTGCCCGACGCCTTACGGGGGACGCAGAAGATGAGCCAGGACGGCGCGCAGGGCCGGTATGCGGGGCGGGCGCTCGCCGGCGGCCGCTATCAGCTGCGCGACTTGCTCGGCGAGGGCGGCATGGCCTCCGTCCACCTCGCCTACGACTCGGTGCTCGACCGGCAGGTCGCGGTCAAGACACTCCACACCGAACTCGGCCGCGAGCAGGCTTTCCGCGAGCGCTTCCGCCGTGAGGCCCAGGCCGTGGCGAAGCTCACGCACACCAATATCGTCTCGGTCTTCGACACGGGCGAGGACGACGTGGACGGCATGACGACGCCGTACATCGTCATGGAGTACATCGAGGGCCGCCCACTCGGATCGGTGCTCGACGAGGACGTGCGGCAGCAGGGCGCGATGCCCGCCGACAAGGCGCTGAAGATCACCGCGGACGTGCTGGCGGCGCTGGAGATCAGCCACGAGATGGGGCTGGTCCACCGTGACATCAAGCCCGGCAACGTGATGATGACCAAGCGCGGTGTCGTCAAGGTGATGGACTTCGGCATCGCGCGCGCGATGCAGTCCGGCGTCACCTCGATGACGCAGACCGGCATGGTCGTCGGCACCCCGCAGTACCTCTCGCCCGAGCAGGCCCTGGGCCGGGCCGTGGACGCCCGCTCCGACCTGTACTCGGTCGGCATCATGCTGTTCCAACTGGTCACCGGCCGGCTTCCGTTCGACGCGGACTCGCCGCTGGCGATCGCGTACGCGCACGTGCAGGAGGAGCCGGTGGCTCCTTCCTCCGTCAACCGCGCGCTGCCGCCGGCCGTGGACGCGCTCGTCGCCCGCGCGCTGAAGAAGAACCCGAACGAGCGCTTCCCCACCGCCGTGGCCATGCGCGACGAGTGCCTGCGCGTCGCGGCCTCCTTCCAGGCCGCCCCGCCGAGCATCGTCCCCGGCGCCCAGACGTCGAGCGGCGCGGGCGTCGGCTCCGCGGTCTTCCCGCCGGTCGGCAACGGCACCCAGGGCCCCACCGGCAACGTGCAGACGCCGTACCAGCCGGCACCGAACAACCCGTACGGCACCCCGGCGCCCTCGACGCCCGCCCAGTCCTACGGCTATCCGCAGCAGGGCGGCTACCAGACGCCCGCCCCGTCCTACGGTCACCAGCAGGCGCCGCACACCCCGCCCGCCTACAACCTCACCCCGCAGCCGTCGACGGCCGTGGGCCCCGGCGGGGGACGGGCGAGCAGCAAGCCGGTGGTCATCGGCTCGACCGTCGTCGCCGTCGTGGCCGTCGGCGCCCTGCTCGGCACCCTCATGGCGAACGGCGACAGCGAGGACGACAAGGGCGGTTCCGGCGGAGCCAGTTCCAGCGCCACCGCCACGAAGGCGGCCGGCTACCGCGGCCCGGACACCTCGAAGACGATCGACTCGGCCAAGTGCTCCGAGCCGGACGAGTCGTACAACGACCCGGACAAGATCCGCGTCCCGAACTTCCAGTTCAAGTACATCAAGTCGGTCAAGGAGTGCTTCCAGGCGGCCGGCTGGACGATGACGATCAAGGACTACGACGAGAACACGTACGGCGAGGGCGCGGTCATGGACCAGTTCCCGTCCGCCGGGACCGACGTCGACCCCGAGGACATGCCGGAGATCGAGCTGAGCGTGTCGACGGGCAACCCGTCGTCCTGACGGACGAACCGGCACACGAAGGGCCCGGCGCCGGTCGCCGGGCCCTTCGCACGGGGTCTACAGGTACGGTCCGCCCGAGCGGCCGCCCGCGCGCGGGTCGTCGATGCCCTCCTGGCCTCCCACACCCGGCGGCAGCGCGCGGCGCATCTGCTCCAGTTGGGCGCGCGCGGCCATCTGCTGGGCGAACAGGGTGGTCTGGATGCCGTGGAACAGGCCCTCCAGCCAGCCGACCAACTGGGCCTGCGCGATCCGCAACTCCGCGTCGCTCGGTGTCGCGTCCTCGTTGAACGGCAGGGAGAGCCGCTCCAACTCCTCGACGAGCTCCGGCGCCAGACCGTCCTCCAGTTCCTTCACCGAGCTGGAATGGATCTCCTTCAGCCGGGCCCGGCTCGCCTCGTCCAGCGGAGCCGCCCGCACCTCCTCCAGCAACTGCTTGATCATGCTGCCGATCCGCATGACCTTCGCGGGCTGCTCGACCTGTTCCGTCACCGGGGTCTCACGGGAGTCCTCGTCCGCGTCGACGCCACCGAGTGCCAATCCGTCCTGGCCCACGACCAGGATCCGCTGGGCGTTCTCCGGCGACCTTTCGTTCCTCGGCATCTCCATGCCGCCATTCTCTCGCACGTGTACACCTCATCACCGTGCTGCCCCCCGGGAAAGGTGATCCACCGTTTCCGTTCGGAGCAGTCCGTGATGCGGCGAATGACCCCGAATGCCAGGCTTGTCGCTACTTCGTCTCTGTCGGCTGACACCAGGAGGGGGTCACGAGCGTGACTCCATGGCGGTGGGCATTGTGCGGGCTGACGGTGAGCCTGGCGCTGGCGGCCGGGCTGCCGTACGGGGGTGCCTTGTCTTATGGGGGGGCCTCGTCGTACGAGGGCGCCTCGTCGTTCGGGGGTGAGTCGTTCTCCGGGCGCGGGTCGTCGTACGTGGCCGGCCCGCCGTACGGCAGTGTCGCGCCGTACGCCGCCGTGCCGACGTCGTCCACGTCCCCGTCCGTCTCCGCGTCCCCGGTCGGGCCCGACCGGGCCGGAAGCCGGGCCGGGGAGGGACGCATCCGTCCGGGGAGGACGGCGGACGCGGACAGGGACGGGGAAGGGGACGTGTATGAAGGGGACGTGTACGAGGACGACGACGTGGAGGCGTACGAGGAGCCGGACGTCGGGGAGGACCCGGCCGAGGAGGATCAGCCCGAGGAGGACCCGGCCGAGGAGGATCAGCCCGAGGCCGGGCTCGTCCCCAGCGCGTCGCCGCGGGCGGTCACCCAGCAGGAACGGCCCGTCGGGCACGCCCTGCGGATGCTGCCCCTCGGCAGCGGCCTGATCCTCATCGGCCTCGGTCTCGGCCTCGCCTTCCTCGGACTGCGGCTGCGCCGCGGGTAGGCCGAATGGGCCTATGGAGACGGCGACGCCCCCTGGGCTGTGCGGTGCCGTCAGGCGGTGACCAGCAGCACCTTGCCGACGTGGCCGCTCTCCTCGACGATGCGGTGGGCGGTGGCCGCGTCCCGCATCGGGACCTCGCGGTCGACGACGGGGCGGACGTGACCGGCGGCCAGCAGCGGCCAGACATGCTCGCGCACCGCCGCGACGATCGTCGCCTTCTCCCCGAGCGGGCGGGCCCGCAGCGAGGTCGCGCTGATCGCGGCGCGCTTGGCGAGAAGCGCGCCGATGTTCAGCTCGCCCTTCACACCGCCCTGCATGCCGATGATCGCGAGGCGGCCGTTGACGGCCAGGCTCTGGACGTTGCGCTCCAGGTACTTCGCGCCCATGTTGTCGAGGATGACGTCGGCCCCGGCACCGTCCGTGGCCTTCTTGATCTCGGCCACGAAGTCCTGCTCCCGGTAGTTGACCAGGATGTCCGCGCCCAGCTCGGCACACCGCCGCAGCTTCTCCTCGCTGCCCGCGGTGACGGCGACCCTGGCGCCGACGGACTTGGCCAGCTGGATGGCCATGGTGCCGATCCCGCTGGAGCCGCCGTGCACCAGCAGCGTCTCACCGGGGCGCAGGTGGGCGACCATGAAGACGTTCGACCAGACCGTGCACGTCACCTCGGGGAGCGCGGCGGCCTGCCGGAGGTCGACCCCCTCGGGCACCGGCAGCAGCTGCCCGGCCGGGACGACGACCTTCTCCGCGTATCCGCCGCCCGCGAGCAGTGCGCACACCTCGTCGCCGACGGCCCAGCCGCTGACTCCGGCGCCGACCTCGGCGATGCGCCCCGAGCACTCAAGGCCGGGGTAGGGCGACGCGCCCGGCGGCGGGTCGTAGAAACCCTGCCGTTGCATGATGTCGGCGCGGTTGACGGCGCCGGCCACCACCTCGACCAGGACCTCGCCCTCGCCGGGTACGGGATCGGGGACCTCGTCCCACACCAGCGCCTCGGGACCACCAGGTTCGGAAATCGTGATCGCATGCATGAGAGGGACGCTACTCCTGCGGCCCCGGCGGGAGCCGCAGCGGCCGTCACTCCCGCGTCTCCGCAGGAGCCGAGTCGGCCGTCTCCCTACGTCCCCGGCAGGAGCCGTGCCGGCCGTTCTCCCTGCGTCTGCGGGCGGACCCGTATCGGCCGTTCTCCCTGCGTCTGCGGGCGGACCCGTATCGGTCATGGGACCGGTTCGGGGGAAAACCCGATGCGCGACCGATGAGTCTGCGCGACGGTGAAGGTCTCCCCTGCGTAATCCGACTGCGCGGAAGGACACTCCACCATGAGCCAGCACACCGCCGGCCTGGCCATCGAGACAGCGGGCCTGGTGAAGACGTTCGGCGAGACCAGAGCCGTGGACGGCGTGGACCTCGCCGTGCCCGCCGGGACGGTCTACGGCGTCCTCGGACCCAACGGCGCCGGAAAGACCACCACCGTCAAGATGCTCGCCACGCTCCTCAGGCCCGACGGCGGCGAGGCCCACGTCTTCGGCCACGACGTGGTCCGCGAGGCCGACGCGGTACGCGGCCTGGTCAGCCTCACCGGCCAGTACGCGTCGGTGGACGAGGACCTCACCGGCACCGAGAACCTGGTGCTGCTCGGCCGGCTCCTCGGGCACGGCAGGAAGCCCGCCCGGGAGCGGGCGGCGCAGCTCCTGGCGGCGTTCGGGCTCACCGACGCGGCCGGCAAGCAGGTCAAGCACTACTCGGGCGGCATGCGGCGCCGCATCGACATCGCCGCGTCCATCCTCAGCACGCCCGAACTGCTCTTCCTCGACGAGCCGACCACCGGTCTCGACCCGCGCAGCCGCAACCACGTGTGGGACATCGTGCGGGCGGTGGTCGCGCAGGGCACCACCGTGCTGCTGACCACGCAGTACCTGGACGAGGCCGACCAGCTGGCCTCCCGGATCGCCGTCATCGACCGCGGCAAGGTGATCGCCGAGGGCACCAAGGGCGAGCTGAAGGCGTCCGTGGGCGCCGGCTCCGTCCATCTGCGGCTGCGGGACGCCGGGCAGCGGTCCGAGGCGGCGGAGGTGCTGCGGCGGGTCATGGACGCCTCCGTGGAGCCCGAACCGGACGCGGTGGCGCTGACGGCCCGGCTGGCCGCCACGGCGGGCGACACGGCCGCCGAACAGGCCGCACGGGCCCTCTCCGAGCTTTCCCGGGCCGGGATCACCGTCGACAACTTCTCACTCGGGCAGCCCAGCCTCGACGAGGTGTTCCTCGCCCTGACCGGACACGACACCCACGACGCGGCCGACGACGCGCGGCCCGACCCGAAGGACGAGGTGGCGGCATGAGCACCGCGACGACCGACGACACCCAGGCGCTCGCCCCGGTCAGCGTCGACTCCCTCGCCGCGCTGCTCGTCGCCCAGGAGCGGCCGCCGCGCCCGAGCGCCTGGTCGGCCTCGCTCACCTTCGGCTGGCGGGCCGTCCTGAAGATCAAGCACGTGCCGGAGCAGCTCTTCGACGTCACCGCGTTCCCGATCATGATGGTTCTGATGTACACGTACCTGTTCGGCGGTGCCCTGGCCGGGTCGCCGGAGGAGTACATCCAGTTCCTGCTGCCGGGCATCCTCGTGATGTCCGTCGTGATGATCACGATGTACACGGGTGTCTCGGTGAACACGGACATCGAGAAGGGCGTGTTCGACCGCTTCCGCTCCCTGCCGATCTGGCGGCCGTCGACGATGGTCGGCTACCTCCTCGGCGACGCCCTGCGCTACACCATCGCCTCCGTCGTGATGCTCACCGTCGGCATGATCCTCGGCTACCGCCCGGACGGCGGGTTCGTCGGCGTCGTCGCCGGGATCGCCCTGCTGATCGTCTTCTCGTTCGCGTTCTCGTGGATCTGGACCATGTTCGGGCTGATGCTGCGCACCGAGAAGTCGGTGATGGGCGTCAGCATGATGGTGATCTTCCCGCTGACCTTCCTGTCCAACGTCTTCGTCGACCCGAGGACCATGCCCGGCTGGCTCCAGGCGTTCGTCAACAACAGCCCGGTCACGCATCTGTCCTCCGCGGTGCGCGGACTGATGGCGGGCGACCGGCCGACCGCCGAGATCGCCTGGTCGCTGGGGTGGGCCGCACTGTTCGTGCTGGTCTTCGGGCCGGTCACGATGCGGCTGTACAACCGCAAGTAGGCAGGCTCCCCGGGAAGGCCGGGCGCCGTCCGCCAGCAGCACGGTGCCGTCCGCTTCCGCCACCCGCAGGGTGCCGTCCGCTAGAGACGGGGTGCCGTCCGCGGCTCCGGCGGCACCCGCACGATGGTGACCAGGCGGTCCGTCAGCTCCAGGACGCCGATCGCCGGATCGTCGTAGGCGAGCACCCGGTGTCCTCGGACGACGCTCACCACCAGGTCGTCCGTCTCGCGCGGACTGCGCCCCGACTCGGCCTTGGTGACGGGCCGTTCCACGAGGTCCAGGCCGCTGCCCTGGTGCATGAGGTCCTCCATGACCCGGCCGGCCGCCGGGCTGAGCACGGACAGCCCGAGGAGGCGTCCGGCCGCTCCCGCGCTGGTGATGACCTCGTCGGCGCCCGACTGCTGGAGCAGCGGCGCGTTCTCCTCCTCCCGCACCGCGGCCACGATCTTCGCCCGGGGATTGAGCTGGCGGGCGGTCAGGGCCACGAGGACGGACGTGTCGTCACGTTCCGTCGCGATGATGATCTTTCCGGCCCGCTGTACCTCCGCCCGGCGCAGCACGTCACTGCGTGTCGCGTCGCCGACCACGCCCTCGTAGCCCTCGGCCGTCGCCGCGGCGATCATCTTGGTACCGGGATCGATCACGACGACCTGCTCCTTCCGCAGTCCCGCGGCACAGGCGGTGCGGATCGCGGCCCGACCCTTCGTGCCGAAGCCGACGACGACGGTGTGGTCGCGCAAGGGAGACCTCCGGGATACTGGGCGAAACCTCGGTACGGACGGGGTGTTGCGTGCTGACGGGAACAACCCGCCGGGAACCATGGTGCCCACCGTACGGATCACCATGACAGGGGGCACGCGATGCGAGACCATGAACGACAGCCTGCCGGTGCTCGGCGGCTCTCCCTCCTCAGGTCGCTCTGGTACCGCTCGCGCGCCGAGGCCCGGGACGACGCCGAGGCCGGCCGCGCCATCACGATGCCACTGCAGAGCGCCCTGCCGCCGCTCCAGCAGGTGCTGCGGCGCCTCGCGCTGGCCCTCTTCGTGCTGGCCGTCACCACGCTGATCGTCTACGCCGACCACGAGGGCTACAACGACAACTCCGACGGCTCCGTCGACCTCCTGGACTCGGCCTACTACGCCACCGTCACCCTCTCCACCACCGGATACGGCGACATCACGCCCGTCAGCGACGCCGCCCGGCTCATCAACATCCTGGTCATCACACCGCTGCGCGTACTCTTCCTGATCATCCTGGTCGGCACCACCCTCGAAGTGCTCACCGAGCGCACCCGTCAGCAGGTCCGCGTCCACCGCTGGCGCAACCGCACCCGCCACCACATCGTGGTCGTCGGCTACGGCACCAAGGGCCGCCACGCGGTGGAGACGCTCGTCGGACAGGGCATCCCCAAGGAACAGATCGTCGTCGTGGACACCCAACTGAAGGCCGCGCTGTTGGCAGGGGACGACGGGCTGGTCACGGTGACCGGGGACGCCACCCGCTCCGAGACGCTCCTCAAGGCCGAGGTCCCCAGCGCCGCCCGGGTGATCGTCGCCCCGCAGCGCGACGACACCGCCGCCCTGGTCACCCTCACCGCCCGCCAGCTGAACCGGCGCGCCACGATCGTCGTCGCCGCCCGGGAGGACGAGAACGTCCCACTGCTCAAGCAGAGCGGCGCGGACACGGTGGTCACCAGCTCCAGCTCCGCCGGCCGACTGCTCGGCGTCTCCATGGTCAGCCCGATCGTGGCCAGGACCCTGGAGGACCTGATGACCCTGGGCAGCGGACTGGACCTCATCGAACGTCCCGTCACCCGGCAGGAGGTGGGCCGGTCACCGCGCGCCTGCGCGGACCTGATGGTCGCGGTCCTGAGGGGCAAGGATCTCCTGGACTTCGCCGACCCGAAGCTGACCGAGCTCAAGGCAGGGGACCGGGTGATCACGGTGAGCCGGGCCCCGGCCACCGAACAGGTGTGACACGGGCGGGCGACACCTGAACGCGCCGACGTTTCACGTGAAACAGGCTGAATGGGCCATAGGGGTGTTTCACGTGAAACAGGCACCGATCCCGGCCGCGGCCCACGGCAGGTCGAGCAGTTCCGTCTCCTGACCGGCGCGCGCCCCACCCGGCGGTACGACGACCAGGGCGTCGGCCGCCGCGATACCCCGCAGCATCGCCGGGCCGTTGTAGTGCAGGGGCACAGCGTGGTCGCCCCGGAGAACGGCCGGGATGAGCCGGGTGTCGTGCGGGTGCCCGTGCACCGCCTCCTTCAGCGGCAGCGTGTACGGCTCGGGGGCCGGATGGGCGGCAAGCGTGCGCAGCAGCGGCTCGGCGAGGGTGACCAGGCCGGAGACGGCCGCGAGGGGGTTGCCGGGCAGGCCCACGAGGTGCCGGCCACCCTGGAGACGGGCCAGCAGCATCGGATGGCCGGGGCGGACCTGAACCCCGTCGACCAGGAGTTCGGCGCCGATGCGGCGCAGGGTGGGGTGGACGTGGTCGACGGGCCCGGAGGCCGTGCCGCCGGTGGTGATGACCAGCTCCGCCACTGACGTCTCCAGGGCCTGGTACAGGGCCTCCGCGTCATCGCCCAGTCCGCGCAACGCCACCACCTCGGCGCCCAGCGCGCGCAGCCACGGGGGGAGCATCGGGCCGAGCGCGTCCCGGATGAGACCGTCGTGCGGGCGGCCCTCGGTGAGCAGTTCGTCGCCGAGGACGAGCACCTCCACGCGGGGCCGGGGGACGGCCGCCAGCGTGTCGTACCCGGCGGCCGCGGCGAGCCCCAGGACGGCCGGGGTCACCACCGCTCCGGCCGGCAGCAACTGGTCTCCGCTCCGGCACTCCTGGCCGCGGGGACGGATGTCCTGGCCGTGCTGGACATCACGGGTGGGATGCAGCCGGCCCTTCTCGTCGGTGCGGCCGTGCTCGCTGCGGAGCACGGCCGTGGTGTCGGGCGGGATGCGGGCGCCGGTGGCGATACGAGCGGCCTCACCGTCGGCGAGGGGAGCGGGCTGGGCGTGCCCGGCCAGGACACCCTCGTCCCGTACGGCCCAGGGGCCGGGGCCGGCGACCGCCCAGCCGTCCATCGCGGAGGTGTCGAAGGAGGGCAGGTCGGTGAGGGCGGTCAGGGGGGCGGCCAGGACCAGGCCGAGCGCATCGCCGAGGGACACGGAGACGGGGGTGCGGCGGGCGGCGGTGGAGCGGGCGGCCCGGCCGGCGATCGCGCGGGCCTCGGCCCACGGGGTGGCGGTGGCCCGGTGACGGGACGTGTGTCCCTGGGCTTCGCGGGGGCCGGACGCCCCGCCATTGCCTGCGCCGGGCCGGCCGGTGTGGTCGTCGCCGTGCCGTCCGCCTCGGTCCTCGCCGTGCGCGGCCGCCGGTACGGGTCCGCGGTCTCCGGCGGGCTGGGTGGGGCTGTCACCGGCCGGGCGGGGGGAGCTGTTGCCGTGGTTCACGAGGGCGAGCGCCTCCTCGACGTCGAGGTCCTCGGCGTCCCCGCCGTCCCGGACGCCGAAGCCGGTCATCCGGCGTCCGGGCGGGTGTCGGGCGTGGCGTCGGGAGCCACGTCGGACCGGCCGTCGCCGGGTTCGTCCGCCCAGCGCACGGCCAGGTCGGCGGCCTTGCGGGCGGCCTCGGCGACCGCTTCGGGCCCGCCCTGGGCCCGCCCGGCCGCGTAGCCGACCAGGAAGGTGGTCAGCGGGGCGGCGGGCCGGGCCACGCCGTGGGCGGCGTCCCGGGCGAGGTCGAGCAGGACGTCGGTGTCGACGTCGAGGTCGATGCCCAGTTCGTCCTTGACTGCGGAGATCCATTCATCCAACACGTGGCCATGCTCCCTGATACGTGCCCTGGCGGCGGCGATGTCGTCCCAGGTGTCGCAGTCGAAGGACGCGACGGGGTCGGGGACGCGGGTGAGGTCGAGCCCGGCGGTGAGCCGGCGCAGCGGAAGGCCGGTGAGGCCGCCACGCTCCTCGCCGAGCACCGCCAGTTCGCGGTGCAGGGCTGACGTGCGGTAGGCGGCGACGAGCGGCTGGTCCCGGCCGTCGGCGTCGGTGAGCAGCGCGCCCTCGGCACGGTGGTCGTCCAGGGCGGCCAGCAGGCGGCGGACGGTGTCCGGCGCGAGGAACGGCAGGTCGGCGGAGAGGACGAGGACGCGGTCGGCGGTGGTGTGGCGCAGTCCGGCGCCGAGGGCCGCGACCGGGCCCGCGCCGGGCGGGTCCTCGCGCGCCCACCGCACGGGCCGGACGGTGGACCGGGCGTCGGCGACGACGACGGTGGTCCGCGCGTCGGCGCAGGCGGACAGCACCCGGTCGAGCAGCGCGCGCCCGCCCACGCGTACGCCGGGCTTGTCGGCACCGCCGAGGCGGCGGGCGCCGCCACCGGCGAGCACGACGGCGTCGTGAGCGGGAGACGCGTTGGAGGTCACCCCCCGAGTATGCGCGGCCCGCCGATCACGCGGAACGCGAGGGCGTCCGCGTCATCACAGTGTGCGCAGCAGTACCGCCGGCTGTTCCACGCAGTCCGCCACGTAGCGCAGGAATCCGCCCGCCGTGCCCCCGTCGCACACGCGGTGGTCGAAGGTGAGCGAGAGCTGGACGACCTGGCGCACCGCCAGCTCCCCCTCGTGCACCCACGGCTTGGGGGCGATGCGGCCGACGCCGAGCATGGCCGCCTCGGGGTGGTTGAGGATCGGCGTGGAGCCGTCGACGCCGAACACGCCGTAGTTGTTCAGCGTGAAGGTCCCGCCGGTCAGATCGCCCGGGGTGAGGGTCCCGGACCGGGCCGCCTCCGTGAGGCGGGCGAACTCGGCGGTGAGCCCCTCGGCGTGCCGGGCGTGCGCGTCGCGGACGACGGGGACGACCAGACCCCGCTCGGTCTGGGCGGCGAACCCGAGGTGGACGTGGTCGAACCGGACGATCTCCCGCGCCTCCGGGTCGACGGTGGAGTTGAGCTCCGGGAACCGGGCCAGGGCGGCAGTGCAGACGCGGGCCAGCAGCGCCAGGAGGGAGATCTTCGGGCCGCCGGCGGCGTTCATCGCCGTGCGGGCGCGCGTCAGTTCCGTGGCGTCGGCGTCCACCCAGCAGGTGGCGTCGGGGATCTCGCGGCGGCTGCGGGAGAGCTTGTCGGCGGCGGCCCCGCGCACGCCCTTGAGCGGGATGCGGTGCTCTCCGGCGAGCGCCGCGGAGGCGGCGAACGTCGGTGGTACGGGGATGGGCCGGGACGCGGGGGCGGGTGGCACGGGGACGTGCGGGGCGGCGGGGGCCGAGGTCGCCGCCGCCGGCGCGTGCTGTCCGGCCGGCGGCTGTGCGGTCCGGCTCCGGGCGGCGGCCACCCGCAGCGCGTCCTCCACGTCCGCCCGCAGGATCAGACCGTCGGGGCCGGACCCCCTCAGCTGGGCCAGGTCCAGGTCGTTCTCCCGGGCGAGACGGCGCACCAGGGGGGAGATCACCGGGACGGGACCGTCCGCCCCCGACGCCGTGGAGGCGCCGGAGCCCCCGGCCCGCCCGTGGGTCGCCGCGGGCGCGGAGAAGGACGCGACGCCCGGCTCCGGACCCGCGGACGGCGCCGACGGAGTTGACGGAGCCCTCCGGGCCGACGGGGCCGCCTCGCCCTCCGGCGTCGGCCGTCCCGCCCGCGTCGCCCGCGTCGGCCGCACCCGGCGCCGTCGTGCGGGTGCGTCCGACGTGCCGTACCCCACCAGGACGTTGCCCGAGCTCTGGACATCCGGGCCCGGCGCGTCCGCTCCCGAGGATCCCGCGCCCTGGACGCCGCCGCCCCGGGTGTCCGAGTCGTCCGTCGGCCCTCCGGAGGACGGTCCGCCGACCGCGACCGTCAGCAGCGGGGCGCCGACGGGCAGTTCGGTGCCCTCCTCGCCGAAACGGGCGGTGACCACGCCGCCGTAGGGACACGGCACCTCGATCATCGCCTTCGCCGTCTCGACCTCGACGACCGGCTGGTCGACGGCGACGACGTCACCGACCTGCACCATCCAGCGCACGATCTCCGCCCCGGTGAGCCCCTCCCCGAGGTCCGGCAGCTTGAACTCCAGCACCTGTGCCATCAGCTCTCGGCCTCCCACTGCAGACGCGCCACGGCGTCCAGGATGCGGTCGACGCCGGGCAGGTGGTGGCGCTCCAGCATCGGCGGCGGGTAGGGGATGTCGAACCCTGCCACGCGCAGCACCGGCGCCTCCAGGTGGTGGAAGCAGCGCTCCGTGACACGGGCCGCGATCTCCCCTCCCGGGCCTCCGAAGGAGCCCGATTCATGGACGACGACCGCGCGGCCGGTCCGCCGTACCGAGGCGCAGACCGTCTCGTCGTCGAACGGCACCAGGGAGCGCAGATCGACGACTTCGAGGTCCCAGCCCTCGGCCCGGGCCGCCTCGGCGGCTTCGAGGCAGACCGGCACCGACGGCCCGTACGTGATGAGTGTGGCGCTCCGGCCCGAGCGCCGCACCACCGCGCGGCCCACGGGATCAACGGCCGGTGGTTCGTCCGGGTTCCAGGAGTCCTTGGACCAGTACAGGCGCTTGGGTTCGAGGAAGACGACCGGGTCGTCGGAGGCGATGGCGGCGCGCAGCAGGCCGTAGGCGTCGGCGACCGTGGCGGGTGTGACGACATGGAGCCCCGGAGTCGTCATGTAGTACGCCTCTGAGGAGTCGCTGTGGTGCTCGACGCCGCCGATGCCGCCGCCGTAGGGGACGCGGACGGTGATCGGCACGGGCATGCGGCCGCGGGTGCGGTTGCGCATGCGGGCGACGTGGCTGACGAGCTGCTCGAACGCCGGGTAGGCGAAGGCGTCGAACTGCATCTCCACGACCGGCCGCAGCCCGTACATGGCCATGCCGACGGCCGTGCCGAGGATGCCCGCCTCGGCGAGCGGCGTGTCCGTGCAGCGGTCCTCGCCGAACTCCGCGGAGAGTCCGTCGGTGACCCGGAAGACGCCGCCGAGGGTGCCGACGTCCTCGCCCAGGACGTGCACGGACGGGTCGGCGGCCATCGCGTCGCGCAGCGCGCGCGTGAGGGCCTGCGCCATGGTGGCGTTCCTGGCGGCGACGGTGGTCATCAGTGCCCCCCTTCCCGCTCCGCGTCGAGTTCGGCCCGCAGCAGGGCGCGCTGCTCGCGCAGGTGGGGGGTGGGTTCGGCGTACACGTGGGCGAACAGGTCCATGGGGTCGAGCGTCGCATCCCGGTGCATGCGGGCGCGCAGGTCTGCTGCCAGCGCCTCGGCGGCGTCCCGCGCGGCCTGCTTCTCCTGCTCGTCGAGCAGCCCGCGCGCGGTCAGCTCGTGTTCCAGCAGCAGGATCGGATCGTGCTCGCGCCAGGTCTCGACCTCGGCGTCGCCGCGGTAGCGGGTCGCGTCGTCGGCGTTGGTGTGGGCGTCGATGCGGTAGGTGACCGCCTCCACGAGCGTCGGTCCGCCGCCCGCGCGCGCGTGCCGCACGGCGTCGGACAGCACCTGGTGCACGGCGACCGCGTCGTTGCCGTCGACGAGCCGGCCCGGCATGCCGTACCCGACGGCCTTGTGGGCCAGGGAGGGGGCGGCGGTCTGCTTGGCCAGCGGGACGGAGATCGCGAAGCCGTTGTTCTGGACGAGGAAGACGACCGGTGCCTGCCAGACGGCGGCGAAGTTCAGCGCCTCGTGGAAGTCGCCCTCGCTGGTGCCGCCGTCGCCGACCATGGCGAGCGCGACCACGTCGTCGCCCTTCAGGCGGGCGGCGTGGGCGAGGCCCACGGCGTGCGGGAGCTGGGTGGCGAGCGGGGTGCACAGAGGGGCCACGCGGTGCTCGTGGGGGTCGTAGCCGGTGTGCCAGTCGCCGCGCAGCAGGGTCAGGGCCTCGACCGGGTCCACGCCGCGTGCGACGACCGCGAGGGTGTCGCGGTAGCTGGGGAAGAGCCAGTCCCGCTCCCGGAGGACGAGCGCGGCGGCGATCTCGCAGGCCTCCTGGCCGGTGCTGGAGGGGTAGACGGCGAGGCGGCCCTGCTTGGTGAGGGCGGTGGCCTGCGCGTTGTACCGGCGGCCGCGCACCAGCTGGGCGTAGAGCCTGCGCAGCAGTTCCGGGTCGGCCTGCGCGGCCGCCTCGGTGCCGAGCACGCGGTGGGGCTCGGCGTCGGGCAGCAGCGGCGCGGGGTCGGTGCGGGGCTGCCAGGCGGGCGGCGGGGTCGGCCGATACGCGCCCCGCTGCTCCATGACCGTCATGACGGCACCTCCTCGTGGGGGTGGCTACGGGAGGCGGGTCGACTGTGACACGCCTCACCTACCGATTGTTCGGTCGTCGGCGCATTTTGGCTACTGGCACCCCGAGGCTGTGGACAAACGGTTCTCCACAGCCTGAGATGGACGCAGGTCGTCCACGGTGAAGAGGCGGGGGGACATGACACCTGAACAAATGGCCGACAGTCCGGACGACGGCTCGCCGCAGCCCCCGCCCCGCCCGCTGGACGCCATCGATCAGGACATCCTCCGGATGCTCCAGGCGGACGGCCGCGCCTCGATACGGTCGGTCGCCGAGCGGGTCCACGTCTCGCGCGCCAATGCCTACGCGCGCATCAACCGGCTGCTCGACGACGGCGTCATCCGCGGCTTCGGCGCCCGCGTCGACCACGAGCGCGCGGGCCACGGCACATCCGCGTACATCACGCTGAAGATCGTCCAGAACTCCTGGCGCACGGTGCGCGAGCAGCTCAGACAGCTCCCCGGCGCCTCCCACATAGCCCTGGTGGGCGGCGACTTCGACGTGCTGCTGCTGGTGCACGCGCCGGACAACAGGGCGCTGCGCGAGCTGGTGCTCACCCGGCTCCAGGCCATCCCCCAGGTGCTCAGCACCCGTACGCTGCTGGTGTTCGAGGAGGAGGACCTGGAGCCGCAGGGGTGACCCGGGAGCTCCCGCCCCTCAGGCCTCCCGGCGCAGCCCCGAGAAGACCAGCCGCGCCACCGCGTCGGCCACGTCCCGCTCGCTCATGCCCCGCCCGTCGGGCCGGTACCACTCGACGATCGAGTTGATCATGCCGAAGACCAGCCGGGTCGCGAGGCGCACCTCGATGTCGCCGCGCACGTCCCCGTCGGCGGCCGCCGCCTTCAGCAGCGCGGCGACCCGGTGGTCGAAGTCGCGGCGGCGCTCCAGGGCCCACCGCTCGGTGTCGGTGTTGCCGCGCACTCGCAGCAACAGGGTCACGTAGGGCAGCTCGGCTATGAGCACCTCGACCATGCGCCGCACGACGTACTCCAGGCGCTCGGCCGCCCGCCCCACGCGCGCGTGCTCCTCGTCGAGGATCCCGAAGAGGCCGTCCAGCGCCCGGCTCACCGCGCGCCGCAGCAGCTCCTCCTTGCCGGAGACGTGGTGGTAGATCGACGACTTGGAGATGCCGGCCGCCCTGGAGAGGTGCTCCATCGAGGTGCCGTCGTAGCCGCGCTCGTTGAAGACCTGCACGGCGACCGAGAGCAGGGTCTCCGGGGTGTACGTGTCGCGTTTGGCGGTGGTCATGAGGTCCCCTCCCGCCGGTCGGCGGCGTGTCCGTGGCGGTACAGCGCGAGCGAGGGCGCGTAGCGGCCGGAGGGTTCGCGCAGATGCAGCTCCTCCAGCAGGTCGTGCGCCCATGTCCTGCCGAGCCTGCGGCTCCACTCGAAGGGGCCGAGGGGGTAGTTGACGCCCAGGCGCATCGCGGTGTCGATGTCCTCCTCGGTGGCCACGCCCTTGGCGACGGCGTCGTGCGCGAGGTCGACGATGCGCGCGACCGTCCGGGCGACGATCATGCCGGGGACGTCACCGATGACGCTGACGTCCTTGCCGAGCGCCTGGAACAGGCCGATGGCCTCGGACAGGGCCTGCGGGGAGGTGTCCTGGGAGGCGGACAGGGCGACGCGGGTGGCCTTGCGGTAGTCCACGGCGAGGTCGAAGTAGACGACGTCACGGAACTCGACGGAGGTCTGGCCGTCGGCGAGCGCGAGATGGCCGCCGCCGGGCAGCATCATGCGGGTGCCGTGGTCCTCTTCCTCCTCGCGGACCGGTATGCCCGCCTCGCGGATCATGGCGAGCAGCTCCGATGCGGGACCGAGGTCCCCCTCGGCGACGACGTGGGCGGGCGGGCGGTGCCGCTCCGCGGTGTGCGGCTCGGGGCGCTCGCCGGCCCCGGCGTCACCGCGGTGGTCGAACCAGCCCTGACCGGTCTTGCGGCCGAGGCGGCCCGACTCGACCAGACGGCGCTGGGCGAGCGAGGGGGTGAAGCGCACGTCCTGGAAGAAGGACTGCCACACGGAGTGCGTGACGGACTCGTTGACGTCCTGCCCGATCAGATCGGTCAGTTCGAACGCGCCCATCCGGAAACCGCCCGACTCGCGCAGGACGGCGTCGATGGTGGCGGGGTCGGCGCCCTGGGACTCGTAGACCGCGAAGGCCTCGGCGTAGAAGGGCCGGGCGATGCGGTTGACGATGAAGCCGGGGGTGTCGGCGCAGGCGACCGGGGTCTTGCCCCACGCGCGGGCGGTCTCGTACGCGCGCGTGGCCGAGGTGACGTCGGTGGCGAAGCCGGAGACGACCTCCACCAGCGGCATCAGCGGCGCCGGGTTGAAGAAGTGCAGGCCCACGAAGCGGCCCGGGTTGCGCAGGGCGCCACCGACGGCCGTCACCGACAGGGAGGAGGTGTTGGTGGCGAGCAGACAGTCCTCGCCGACGACGTCCTCGATCGCCCGGAACAGCTCCTGCTTGACGTCCAGCCGCTCCAGGACGGCCTCCACGACCAGCGCGCAGTCGGCGAGGCCGGCGAGACTGTCCACGGGCAGGAGACGGGCGCGGGCGGCGTCCCGCTCGGCGGCGGTGAGCCGGTCCTTCTCGACGAGCCGGTCGAGGCGGGCGCCGATCGCGGCGGACGCTTCACGGGCGCGGCCGGCCACGGCGTCGTACAGCCGTACGGGGTGGCCCGCGACCAGCGCGACCTGGGCGATGCCCTGGCCCATGGTGCCGGTGCCGACGACGGCCACGGGGCTGCTGAGGTCGAGTGCTGTCATGTGCGCGATCCTCCCGCACGGGGTTTTCCACAGATGCGGCAGGCCCCCTTGTCCCGACCGATCGTTCGGTTACTCTAACTCTGACTGGCCGAACCGTCACCCGCCTCCATCACGACCGAGGCGGCTCGCACCGCGTCTCCCGATGTCCTGCCCTTCTTCCACCGACGTCATGAGCTCGACGAGGAGCTCTCAAGACGAGGAGTTGGTCCCGCATGGCCGCCGAAACCGCCGCACACGATCTGATCGCCAGGCACCGGCCCACCCTCGACCAGGCCCTGGAAGCGATCCGCACCCGCGCCTACTGGTCCCCGCACCCCGAACACCCCAAGGCCTACGGCGAGCACGGCAGCCTGGACGCGGCCGCGGGCAAGGCGGCCTTCGACGCCCTGCTCGGCACCCGCTTCGACCTGGGCCAGCCCGGCACCGACGACTGGGTGGGCGGCGAGGTCTCCCCGTACGGCCTGGAGCTGGGCGTGACGTACCCGCACGCGGACGTCGACGTGCTGCTGCCCGCCATGCGGGCCGGCCGGCGCGCCTGGCGCGACGCGGGGGCGGAGGTCCGCGCGGTGACCTGCATGGAGATCCTCAAGCGCATCAGCGACCGGACGCACGAGCTGGCGCACGCGGTCATGCACACCTCCGGCCAGGCCTTCATGATGGCGTTCCAGGCGGGCGGCCCCCACGCCCAGGACCGCGGTCTGGAGGCGGTGGCGTACGCGTACGCCGAGCAGGCCCGCACCCCCGACGCCGCCGAGTGGACCAAGCCGCAGGGCAAGCGCGACCCGCTCGCGCTGAGCAAGCGGTTCACGCCCGTCCCGCGCGGCGTCGCCCTGCTCATCGGCTGCAACACGTTCCCGACGTGGAACGGCTATCCGGGCCTGTTCGCCTCCCTCGCCACCGGCAACGCGGTCCTGGTCAAGCCCCACCCGCGCGCGGTGCTGCCGCTCGCGCTCACCGTGCGGATCGCCCGCGAGGTGCTCGCCGAGACCGGCTTCGCCCCCGACCTGGTCGCGCTGGCCGCCGAACGGCCCGGCGAGGGCATCGCCAAAACCCTCGCCCTCCGGCCCGAGGTCAAGATCATCGACTACACCGGTTCGACGGCCTTCGGCGACTGGCTGGAGGCCAACGCCCGGCAGGCGCAGGTCTACACGGAGAAGGCCGGCGTCAACACGGTCCTCGTGGACTCCACCGACGACTACCAGGGCATGCTCTCCAACCTGGCCTTCTCGCTGTCCCTGTACAGCGGCCAGATGTGCACCACCCCGCAGAACCTGCTGATCCCCCGCGACGGCATCCGCACCGACGAGGGCCCCCGCGGCTACGACGAGGTCGTCACCGACCTGGCCCGCTCGGTCGGCGCTCTCCTCGGCGACGACGCGCGCGCGAACGCCCTGCTCGGCGCCATCGTCAACCCCGACGTCAAGGCCCGGCTCGAGGCGGCGGCCGGGCTCGGCGAGGTGGCTCTCGCCTCCCGCGAGGTGACCAACCCGGACTTCCCCGGCGCGGTCGTGCGCACCCCCGTGATCGTGAAGCTGGACGGCGCCAAGCCCGACGACGAGGCCGCCTACATGAGCGAGTGCTTCGGACCGGTCTCCTTCGCCGTCGCCGTCGACTCGTCGGCGGAGGGCGTCGAGCTGCTGCGGCGCACCATCCGCGACAAGGGCTCGATGACGGTCGGCGCGTACACCACGGACGCGGAGGTGGAGCGGGCCGTCGAGGAGGTCTGCCTGGAGGAGGCCGCCCAGCTGTCCCTGAACCTCACCGGCGGGGTCTACGTCAACCAGACGGCCGCCTTCTCCGACTTCCACGGCTCGGGCGGCAACCCGGCGGCCAGCGCCGCCCTCACCGACGGCGCGTTCGTCGCGAACCGCTTCCGGGTGGTGGAGGTGCGCCGGGAGGCCTGAGCCAGACCTGGCTAGACCAAGTCCGGCCCGGGACGGCCGGCCCGGAGATCCGTGCCCCCGCCGCCGGCGCTCCAGTGGTACAGCGTCATGGCCACGCTGGTGGCGAGGTTGTAGCTGGAGACCTGGGGGCGCATCGGCAGGGCGAGCAGCTGGTCGGCCCGCGCGCGGAGCGCGGCGGACAGCCCGCTGCGCTCCGAACCGAAGGCGAGGACGGCGTCGTCCGGGAGCTTCACACCCCGGAGGTCCTCGCCCTCCGGGTCGAGCGCGAACACCGGGCCGGGCGGCAGTTCGTCGACGGCCAGCCGCTCCACGGCGGTCGCGAAGTGCAGCCCCGCACCGCCGCGCACCACGGTCGGATGCCAGGGGTCGAGCGTGCCGGTGGTGACCACGCCGGTCGCCCCGAAACCGGCCGCCAGCCGGATCACGGCCCCCGCGTTGCCCAGGTTGCGCGGCTCGTCGAGCACCACGACCGGCGCGGTGCGCGGCAACCGGACCAGCGCCCGCAGACGCGCCTCCCGGGAGGGCCGTACGGCCAGGGCGGCCACGGCGGTGGGATGCGGTCGCGGCACCAGTGAGGCGTACGTCGCCTCCGGCACCTCCGTCAGCAGCCCGTCCAGCGTCCGCCGTACGTCGGGGGCGAGCTCGTCGGCGAGGGCGAGCGCCGCCCGCCGGTCGACGGCGACCGCCACCGGGATCTCGGCCCCGAACCGCACGGCGTGCTTCACGGCGTGGAAGCCGTCGAGGAGCACGGAGGCGTCCGCCGTACGGCGCCACAGGGCGAGGGGGTCGGTCATGCCGTGAAGCCTACGCGGCTGGGCTCGGCCTCCTCGGGCGTCCGCGCGCCCGGCAGCGGCTCCGCCGCGACCGCCCGGTCCCGCGACACGATGGCCACGCCCACGCGTGCCGCCCATCCGCCGAGCCGGCGCAGGAAGGACGTCGGCAGGAAGACCGCGTCCGCCGCGATCATCGCGAGCGAGAAGAACGGCAGCCCGAGGACCACGGCGATCGCCGCGTGCTCGATCATCATCACCACCAGCAGGACGTTCTTCACACGCCGGTTGAACAGGGTGAAGGGGAAGGCGACCTGCACGGCCACCGTCCCATAGGTCACCAGCATGACCATGGTGCCGCTGGAGGACAGCAGGTCGCCCAGGGCGGGCCAGGGCGAGAAGTAGTCCAGGTGCAGGGGGTAGTAGACGGCGGTGCCGTCCTGCCAGCGGGAGCCCTGGACCTTGTACCAGCCGGCCGTCGCGTAGATCAGACAGGCCTCCGCCATGATCACCAGCAGGGCGCCGTTGTGCAGGATGTTGGCGACGACGTCCAGCAGGATCCTGGGTTCCGCGGACCGCGTCAGGCGCCCCACGGCCCACCACAGGCCCTGCGCGGCCCACATCGCCCACAGGATCACCGGCACGACCGGATCGCCCTCCAGGCGTCCCGTCCCGGTCGCCACGACCAGCGCCAGCCCGAACACACCCCACAGGGCGGGCCCCACCCGGTCCGTGACCCGCTCACCCCGCGCGCGTGCCTCGGCCGCGCGCCTCGCCCGCCGCGCGTCCAGCGACCACACCTGGGCGCAGCGCGTGAACACGAGGTAGAGGGACATCAGGTGCATCACGTTGTCGCCGCCGTCGCCCACGAAGACACTGCGGTTCTGCAGCGACAGCACGCCCGCCATGAACAGCACCGACACCGTGCGGGTGCGCCAGCCGAGCAGCAGCAGCGCGCTCGCCAGCACCCCGCACGCGTAGACGAACTCGAACCAGACCCGCCCGTCCGACCACATCAGGGCCGAGAAGGCGCCGTTGCCGTCGATCAGCCGCCGGGCCAGCTCCCAGCTCCAGGGGCCGTCGGGGCCGTAGAGCTCCTCGCGGTGCGGGTACTCACGCAGCAGGAACAGCAGCCAGGTCAGGCTGAAGCCGATACGGACCACGGCGCTCTGGTACGGCCCGAGCGCGGTCCCCGTCACACGGGCTATCGCGGCGGACACCGAGAGGGACAACCGGTTCACCGCGCACCTCCCTCGGCGGCCGGAACCGACCACCAGGGCAGCACGCGGTACACCGGCCGCGAGGTGACCTGGTCGGAGACCCAGGGGGGCGCCGGCACGTTGGTGGTGCGGGAGCGGACCTGGACCCGCTCGACCACGCCGCCCTCCCCGGCCGCGCCGCCACGCTCCAGGCGACCGACGACGATACGGCGCAGGTACTCCTCGGACAGGGAGCTGCGCGTACCCACCGAGCGGTCGTCGGCGTCGTGCGAGCCCAGGTAGAAGTCCCAGGCGCGGCGCAGCTCGTTCTGCTGGGTGTGGCTGGGCACCAGGTTGCCGTCGATGGCCCGGCCGTCCTGCGCGGAGAGGTCGTACCAGCCGGTGGTGCGCGAGGAGCCGTCCGCCGTGCGGACGTCGGCGCGGACCTGTACGGCGATGTTCTGCTGGAGCGGGTTCGGCGCGAACAGCTTCCAGTTCTGCTCGAACTCCGGGTAGATCCAGTCGTCGATCGCCTCGCCGTGCGCCTTGGTGACCGTGTTGGACGGCGCCACGTGCAGGAACACCATGCCGACGTGCACACAGACGGTGACCGCGACGACCGCGAGCGCCAGGGCGGCAGCGATCTGGTAGCGGGGGGAGAGGGCGGCCACACCGGTGCGGGGGTCGGCTTCGCGGGCCGGGCCGGGGCGGTCGTCGGGACTTGAGCCGGGGCCGGGACGGGACTCGGGGCCCGGGCTTGAGCCGAGGCCGGGACGGGAGTCGGGGCCCGGGCCGGGGGCGTGGTCGCGCTCGGCAGGGGGCGTGAGGGCCGCCGCATCCTTGGCGGAGGCGCCGGGGCGGCCCCGGGGTATTCCGGCGGCGGGCAGGTGGCCCTCGCCCTCGGTGCCGGTGGCGGCCGGGTGGTGCTCGGGCGGTGGCCCTTCCGCGGGCCTGCCCGTCTCCGGACCCCGCACCGCCTCCACCTCCGCCTCCACCTCCGCCTCCCGCGGAGCGTCAGAGCCTCCGTCGTACGCGTTCATTCCGCCCCGTTCCCCGAATCCGGTCCGTGTTGACTGTGCGGCGTCGACTGCGCCGCGTCGACTGTGCGCCGCCGCGGCGGCCGATCCGGCCCTCCGTACGACCGCGGCCCCGTGGGCTCGACCGCACCCCCGGGATCGACCGCACCCCCGGGCACCCGCGCACGACCGCGCACAGCCGGACGGCTTTCGCACGACCGCGCACAGCGGGACGGCATTCGCACCACCGCGCACAGCCGGACGGCCTTCACACGGCCGTCGCACAGTCGTCGCACGGAACGGTACTCAGCCCCACCCGCTCCGCGCAGCCCTCCCCCCGGACCGACCCGTCCGGACTCGGGCGAAAGGCGTCCGCGGCACACCCCGGCGTCCACAACACCCAGGCGTCCACAGCGCCCGGCGCAGGGCGTCCGGCCGCACGTTGTCCACAGGCGGCCTCGCGGGTTTTCCACAGCGGTTGACACCTTACGACGGCCGTCTCACCATGGAATCGCACGAACCGAACGATCGGTCGGGAGAAGACCCGGCAAGAGCCCGAGTCGAGGGGGACCGCATGGCGACAGCAGCCGCACACCAGCCGGCCCGCACACACGAACAGACGGCCCATGGCACGACAACCGGCAGGGCCGACACCGGCGACCCCGGTGACACCACGGACGGCCGCCTGCGCGCCTTCGACGCCGCCGTGGCCGCCGACGAGCGCATCGAGCCGCGTGACTGGATGCCCGACGCCTACCGCGCCACCCTGGTTCGCCAGATCGCCCAGCACGCCCACTCCGAGATCATCGGCATGCAGCCGGAGGCCAACTGGATCACCCGCGCGCCGTCCCTGCGCCGCAAGGCGATCCTGATGGCCAAGGTCCAGGACGAGGCGGGCCACGGGCTGTACCTGTACAGCGCCGCCGAGACGCTCGGCACCGGCCGTGACGAACTGCTCGACAAGCTGCACACCGGCCGCCAGAAGTACTCCTCGATCTTCAACTACCCCACGCTCACCTGGGCGGACGTCGGCGCGATCGGCTGGCTGGTGGACGGCGCCGCCATCACCAACCAGGTCCCGCTGTGCCGCTGCTCCTACGGCCCGTACGCGCGCGCGATGGTCCGCGTCTGCAAGGAGGAGTCCTTCCACCAGCGCCAGGGGTACGAACTGCTGCTCGCCCTCAGCCGCGGCACCCCGGAACAGCACGCGATGGCGCAGGACGCGGTGGACCGCTGGTGGTGGCCGTCGCTGATGATGTTCGGTCCGCCCGACGACGAGTCCGCGCACTCGGCACAGTCCATGGCCTGGAAGATCAAGCGCCACTCCAACGACGGACTGCGCCAGCGCTTCGTCGACATCTGCGTCCCCCAGGCCGAGTCCCTGGGCCTCACCCTGCCCGACCCTCACCTGCGGTGGAACGAGGAGCGGGGCCACCACGACTTCGGCCCGATCGACTGGACCGAGTTCAAGGAGGTCCTCCGGGGCAACGGACCGTGCAACGAGCAACGGATCACCCAGCGCACACGGGCACACGACGAGGGCGCCTGGGTACGGGACGCCGCCACGGCCTACGCGGCCAAGCACAGCGGTGCCGCGGGCACCGGCGGGACGGGAGCACAGCGGGCATGACACACACCGACTGGCCCCTGTGGGAGGTCTTCGTACGCTCCCGTCGCGGCCTGGCCCACACCCATGCCGGCAGCCTGCACGCGCCGGACGCGGAGTTCGCGCTGCGCAACGCCCGCGACCTCTACACCCGGCGCGGCGAGGGCGTCTCGGTCTGGGTGGTCCCGTCCGCGGCGGTCACCGCGTCCTCGCCGGACGAGAAGGACCCGTTCTTCGAACCGGCCGCCGACAAGCCGTACCGGCACCCGACGTTCTACGAGATCCCCGAGGGGGTGAAGCACCTGTGACGACGACCGCGCATCCGCAGACCGCCGCCCTCGCCCTCGGTGACGACGCCTTGGTGCTCTCCCACCGCCTGGGGGAGTGGATGGGCCACGCGCCCGTGCTGGAGGAGGAGGTCGCCCTCGCCAACATCGCCCTCGACCTGCTGGGCCAGGCCCGCGTCCTGCTGTCGATGGCCGGTGACGAGGACGACCTCGCCTACCTGCGCGAGGAACGCGCCTTCCGCAACGTGCAGTTGGTCGAGCAGCCCAACGGCGACTTCGCCCACACCATCGCCCGCCAGCTGTACTTCTCCACCTACCAGCACCTGCTGTACGACCGGCTCGCCGCCGCGGAGGGCCCGTTCGCGGGGCTCGCGGCGAAGGCGGTCAAGGAGGTCGCCTACCACCGCGACCATGCCGAGCAGTGGACCCTGCGGCTCGGTGACGGCACGGACGTCAGCCACCGGCGGATGGGTCGGGCCTGCACGGCCCTGTGGCGGTTCACCGCGGAGATGTTCCAGCCGGTGGAGGGCGTCGACATCGACTGGCGGGGCTTGGAGACGGCCTGGCTGGAGTCGGTCGGGGACGTGCTGGGCCGGGCCGGTGTCGGTCTGCCCGAAGGGCCGCGGACCGGGGCGTGGAGCGCCGGCGCGGGCCGCCAGGGCCTGCACACCGAGCCCTTCGGGCGGATGCTCGCCGAGATGCAGCACCTGCACCGCAGCCACCCGGGGGCGTCATGGTGACGTCCACCCCGCTGGAGGCGGAACTCCTCGCGATCGCCGGCTCGGTGCCCGACCCCGAGCTGCCCGTGCTCACGCTCCAGGAGCTCGGCGTCCTGCGCGCGGTGCGCGTACGGGACGGGGACGCCGTCGAGGTCGAACTGACCCCGACCTACACCGGCTGCCCGGCCGTGGAGGCGATGTCCCTGGACATCGAGCGGGCCCTGCGCGACCACGGCGTGCGGGAGATCACCGTCCGCACGGTCCTCACGCCCGCCTGGTCGACGGACGACATCTCCGCCGAAGGGCGCCGCAAACTGCGGGAGTTCGGCATAGCTCCCCCACGCACCCGGCCGGCGTCTCCGCCCGAACCGGTCCCCCTCACCCTCGGCCCGACCCGCGGCCACCCACCGGCGCGCCCTGCCGACGACCCGATCCACTGCCCGCACTGCGGATCCGCCGACACCGAGCTGCTCAGCCGCTTCTCCTCCACCGCCTGCAAGGCGCTGCGGCGCTGCCTCGGCTGCCGGGAACCCTTCGACCACTTCAAGGAGTTGTGATGGCCCGCTTCCACCCGCTCCCCGTGGCCGCGGTGGACCGGCTCACCGACGACTCCGTCGCCCTCACCCTCGCGGTCCCCGCCGAGCTGCGCGCGGAGTACCGCCACGCCCCCGGCCAGCACCTGGCCCTCCGGCGCACCGTCGACGGCGCCGAGGTCCGGCGGACGTACTCCATCTGCTCACCCGCACCCGACCCGGGCGGCACCGGCCCGCTCGCCCTGCGGGTGGGCGTGCGACTGGTCGAGGGCGGCGCCTTCTCGGCGTACGCGCTCAAGGAGATCGCCGTCGGTGACGAGGTGGAGGTGATGACACCGGCGGGCCGCTTCACCCTGGAGCCGGCGCCCGGACTCTACGCGGCGATCGTCGGCGGCAGCGGCATCACCCCCGTGCTGTCGATCGTCTCCACCCTGCTGGCGCGTGAGCCCAACGCCCGGTTCTGCCTCGTACGCAGCGACCGCACGGCCGCCTCGACGATGTTCCTGGAGGAGGTCGCCGACCTCAAGGACCGGTATCCGGACCGGTTCCAGCTGGTCACCGTGCTCTCCCGGGAGGAGCAGCAGGCGGGGCTGCCGTCCGGGCGGCTCGACCGGGAGCGGCTGGCTGCACTGCTGCCGGCACTGCTGCCCGTGGCGGACGTGGCCGGGTGGTTCCTGTGCGGGCCGTACGGGCTGGTCGAAGGTGCGGAACGGGCGCTGCGCGAGCTCGGCGTCCCGCGCTCCCGCGTCCACCAGGAGATCTTCCACGTCGATCCCACCGCCTCCACCCGCGCCCCGGGCGGCAAGGGCGGGCTGGGCGCCCCCGCCCACGCCACGGTCACCGCCCGCCTCGACGGCCGCGGCGGCAGCTGGCCCGTGCGGGACGGGGAGTCGCTGCTGGAGGCGGTGCTGCGCAACCGCCCCGACGCCCCCTACGCCTGCAAGGGCGGCGTGTGCGGGACCTGCCGGGCCTTCCTGGTCTCCGGAGAGGTGCGGATGGACCGCAACTTCGCGCTGGAACCGGAGGAGACGCGGGCGGGCTATGTCCTCGCCTGCCAGTCGCACCCTCTGACGGAGACGGTGGAGGTGGACTTCGACCGCTGAACGGGCCGGGGCGAGGCGCCGGCCACGCCGGACCCTCTCCCGAACTCCGGCCGCCAGGAGGACTCATGACACTCCGTCATCTCCGCCCACCCCGTCACCCGACGGAGGAACACCGAAGGAACACCGGAGGAAGACCCGAGAAACACCGGAGAAACCAGCGGAACCCGCCTTAGAGGTGCCCAGAGGTGCCCTGGAGATGCCCCAGAGGTGCCCCAGAGGTGCCCTGGAGATGCCCTAGAGGACGAACCCCGGCTGCCCCTCGTCGGTCACGACCGGACGGCCGACCGCCGCCCAGTACTGCATGCCGCCGTCGACGTTCACCGCGTCGATGCCCTGCTGCACCAGGTACATCGTGACCTGGGCCGAACGGCCGCCGGAGCGGCAGATCACATGGACCCGACCGTCCTGCGGAGCCGCCTCGGTCAGCTCGCCGTACCGCGCGACGAACTCGCTGATGGGAATGTGCAGTGCCCCCTCGGCATGACCCGCCTGCCACTCGTCGTCCTCGCGGACGTCCAGCAGGAAGTCGTCGTCCTTGAGATCCCCGACCTCGACCGTGGGCACACCAGCTCCGAAACTCATACTCCCGACGCTACCGGACGGCACCCGCCCCCGACCGGCCCGCCGCCACCGCCCCGCTCCAGCGTGACCACCGCCACGCCGTCACCCTCACCGCCGTCACGGCCACCGCCGTCACGGCCACCGCCCCTCCCGGGCCCGGGCGACTACGCCACCAGCTCCGCCAGCTCGGCCTCCTTCTTCGCGACCTCCGCCAGCAGCTGGTCGGCGATCTCGTCGAGGAGACGGTCGGGATCGTCGGGGGCCAGCCGGAGCATCCCGCCGATCGCGCTCTCCTCCAGCTCGCGGGCGAGCATCGCGAGCAGTTCCTTGCGCTCGGCGAGCCACTCCAGGCGGACGTAGAGCTCCTCGCTGGGGCTCGGCTTGCGCTCCGCGGGCGCCGGACCGGCCGCCCACTCCTCGGCCAGGGCCCGCAGCGCGGCCTCGTCGCCACGGGCGTAGGCGGCGTTGACGCGGGTGATGAACTCCTCGCGCCGCGCCCGCTCCCTCTCCTCCTGTGCCAGGTCCGGGTGGGCCTTGCGGGCCAGCTCGCGGTACAGCTTGCGGGCCTCGTCGCTGGGCCGTACCCGCTCCGGGGGCCGCACGGGCTGCTCCGTGAGCATCGCCGCGGCCTCGGGGAACAGCCCGTCACCGTCCATCCAGCCGTGGAACAGCTCCTCGACCCCCGGCATCGGCAGCACCCTCGCCCGCGCCTCGGCCGCCTTGCGCGCGTCCTCCGGATCACCGCTGCGGGCGGCCCGGGCCTCGGCTATCTGTGCCTCCAGCTCGTCGAGCCGGGTGTACATCGGACCGAGTTTCTGGTGGTGGAGCCGCGAGAAGTTCTCGACCTCGACGCGGAAGGTCTCCACCGCGATCTCGAACTCGATCAGCGCCTGCTCAGCGGCCCGCACGGCCTGCTCGAGCCGCTCCTCGGGCCGCGCCTGCTCAGCTTCGGGGGTCGTCACCCGACCAGCGTAGGCCACGGGCGGGCGGGCGCCGTGACCCTCGCCTCACACGCCCGTCTCCGCCGCGATCCTCCCCGCCCGTACCGCCGCCACCAGGTCCGCGTGGTCCGCCTCCGTGCGGTCGGCGTACGCGACGGCGAACGCCGCCACCGCCTCGTCCAGCTCGTCGTTCTTGCCGCAGTAGCCGGCGACGAGGCGGGGGTCGGCGCTGTGGGAGTGGGCGCGGGCCAGGAGGGCACCGGTCATCCGGCCGTAGTCGTCGATCTGGTCGACGGCGAGGGCGGTGGGGTCGACGCTGCCCTTGCGGTTGCGGAACTGGCGGACCTGGAAGGGGCGGCCGTCGACGGTGGTCCAGCCGAGCAGGATGTCGCTGACGACCTGCATCCGCTTCTGGCCGAGGACCACCCGCCGCCCCTCGTGGCCCGCGTCCGGGGCGTCGAGGCCGGTGGCCGGCAGGTGCGGCAGCAGCGCCGACGGGCGGGCCTCCTTCACCTGGAGCACCAGCGGCTCTCCCCGGTGGTCCAGCAGCAGGACGACGTACGACCGGGTGCCCACGCTGCCCGTGCCGACGATGCGGAAGGCGACGTCGTGCACCGCGTACCGGGCGAGGAGGGGCGGGCGGTCCTCGGGGAGCGTGGTCACGTAGTGCTCCAGGGACGCGGCGACCGCCGCCGCCTCCGCGTCGGACACGCGCCGCAGCACCGGTGGGGCGTCGACGAAGCGGCGCCCCCCGTCGGGTGTGGGCTCGGTCGACTTCGCCGCGAACCGCCCGCTGGTGTTGGCCCGCGCCTTCTCCGAGACCCGCTCGAGGGTGCCGAGCAGGTCGTGGGCGTCGGTGTGGGAGACCAACTCCTCGTCGGCGATGGCGTTCCACGCGTCCAGCGCGGGCAGCTTCGCCAGCAGGCGCATGGTGCGACGGTAGGCGCCGGCCGCGTCGTGGGCCGCGCTGCGGCAGGTGTCCTCGTCGGCGCCGACCTCCCGGCCCGCGAGCACCAGTGAGGCCGCGAGCCGCTTGAGGTCCCATTCCCAGGGGCCGTCGACGGTCTCGTCGAAGTCGTTCAGGTCGATGACCAGGCGGCCGCGGGCATCGCCGTACAGACCGAAGTTGGCCGCGTGCGCGTCGCCGCAGATCCTGGCCCGGATGCCGGTCGTGGGGGTGCGGGCCAGGTCGTACGCCATGAGGCCCGCCGAGCCGCGCAGGAACGCGAACGGCGTGGCCGCCATCCGTCCCACCCGTATCGGGGTGAGTTCGGGGATGCGGCCCCGGTTGGACTCCTGGACCGCCGTCACCGCGTCCGGGCGGGAGGCGTCCAGGTCGAGTGCGGCGTGGGCCGCGCGCGGCACCCGGTCGCGCAGCGCCTTGCCGTCCTCCTTGGGAGAGCCCGCGGCGGGCCACTCGGCGAACCCGGGCACCCGCGGCAACCGCTCGTTCCCGCCCGCACCGGCCACCGCGGCCGCCCCGGTCCCGGCGCCCACGGCGTCGCCCGCGTCCGCACCCGGGGTCTCACCCACGGCCCGTCCCGCTCCGCCCTCGGTCACCTCGGCCACCATGACCGCCTCCCCCGCACGTCACGCGTCGTTCGTACACCGGCTCGTCGAGCCGAACATCAACTCGTGCCGACCGTACAGCTCGACGACGGAACCGCGTCAGGCCTTGTGGACAACTCCCGTCTGTGGACAACTCACCTCCCCCACACGGCTCACACCGGTGGACAACACCCCGCCCACCCCGCCGCCCGTCCCGTGAGATACCTCACGCGCGCGTACCCGCGCGCTGCCCCCGCGCCCGCCCACCACCCACCCACACCCACACCCACCACCCACCACCCACCGGGAACGGCTCGCCCTAGAACCCGATGTCCGGCCCCGAACACGGCGTCCGGCCCCCGGACCGAATCCGGCCCCGAACACGAAGAAGCCCCGCAGGTCTGAGACCTGCGGGGCTTCCGCTGTGCGCGAGGGGGGAGTTGAACCCCCACGCCCTTGCGGGCACTGGAACCTGAATCCAGCGCGTCTGCCTATTCCGCCACCCGCGCATTGGGTGTGTCCTCGGGCTTGTGGGCTTTTCGGCCCGGCGCCTTCCGACATGCAGAACATTAGCACGCTGGCGAGGGTGCGTTCACATCCCTTCTCCCTGGGCAGGGGGCCCTGGGCAGGGGTGCTCTGGGCAGCGGCGCCAGGACGCGCGGCAACCCGGGACGTCTCGGCGGCGACCGGTTCACGTATCAACCTCGTACCTATGACGGCCGTCTCCCCGGCAGCCGGGCCAGGTCCACAGTCAGGTGCGGGACACTGGTCCTCGGCCGCCTCTACGATCCTGGGCAGCAACAGGTACGGCCCCCGACCGAAGCAGGGGAACGGATCCTGGGCAGAAGCAGGTATGGAGGAGGGTGTCGACACCCGTCGACGGGGCCGACAGGGGGAACCAGCCGATTCACCGGCGCGTGGATACGATCAGTAAGCAGTACCAGGTAAGCAGCAGGACGCGGGACGCAAGTCACGACGGAGGAGGTGCCCCATGGGAGTCCTGAAGAAGTTCGAGCAGCGTCTCGAGGGTCTGGTCAACGGCACCTTCGCCAAGGTCTTCAAGTCCGAGGTCCAGCCCGTGGAGATCGCCGGAGCGCTCCAGCGGGAGTGCGACAACAACGCGACGATCTGGAACCGCGACCGCACGGTCGTACCCAACGACTTCATCGTGGAGCTGAGCGCGCCGGACTACGAGCGCCTCAGCCCCTACTCCGGCCAGCTCGGCGACGAGCTCGCCGGCATGGTGCGCGACTACGCCAAGCAGCAGCGCTACACCTTCATGGGCGGGATCAAGGTCAACCTGGAGAAGGCGGACGACCTCGACACCGGTCTGTACCGCGTGCGCAGCCGTACGCTCGCCTCCTCCAGCAGCCAGGCCCCCGAGCGGGCGCCCGCGGCCGGCGGCCAGCGCCCCGGCGGCCCCGGCTACCCGCCGGCCGCCTCGTCCGCCGCGCCGCCCATGCCGTCCTCCCCGCCGCCCGGCGCCCCCGGCGCCCGGCCCGGCGGCTACGGCTACCCGCCCGCGGCGGCCGGCCAGCGCCCCGGCGCGGCCGGCGGCGGCCCGGTCGGCGCACCGCAGCCCGGTTCCCGCACCCGCCACTGGATCGAGATCAACGGCACCCGCCACCAGATCTCCCGCGCCACGCTCGTGCTGGGCCGCAGCACCGAGGCCGATGTGCGGATCGACGACCCCGGCGTCTCCCGCCGGCACTGCGAGATCCGGACCGGTTCGCCCTCGACGATCCAGGATCTCGGCTCCACCAACGGCATCGTGGTGGACGGGCAGCACACCACCCGCGCTACGCTCCGCGACGGCTCGCGGATCGTCGTGGGCAGCACCACCGTTATCTATAGGCAAGCCGAAGGGTGAAGCGGGGGCAATGTCAGAGCTGACCCTCACGGTCATGCGGCTGGGTTTCCTGGCCGTACTGTGGCTGTTCGTGATCGTGGCCGTGCAGGTCATCCGCAGCGACCTGTTCGGTACGCGTGTCACCCAGCGCGGTTCGCGCCGGGAGAACGGACGGGCGCAGCAGGCCGCCCGGCAGGCCGCGCCCCCGCAGCAGCGCCAGCAGACCGGCGGCGGCCGCCAGCGCCGTAACGCCCCCTCCAAGCTGGTGGTGACCGAAGGCACCCTCACCGGCACCACCGTCGCGCTGCAGGGCCAGACGATCTCGCTGGGCCGCGCGCACGACAGCACGATCGTGCTGGACGACGACTACGCCTCCAGCCGCCATGCCAGGATCTACCCGGACCGCGACGGCCAGTGGATCGTCGAGGACCTGGGCTCCACCAACGGCACGTATCTCGACCGAACGCGGCTGACGACCCCCACACCGATCCCGCTGGGCGCGCCGATCCGTATCGGCAAGACCGTCATCGAGCTGCGGAAGTAGTGCTACATCATGAGTGAGCGCGAGCGGAGCGAGCACGCAGCGGCGGCCGGCACCCCGGGCCCCGGCGCGCTCCCGACCGGAGGGTGGGCAGTGTGGCTCGACACGACCGGCTGTACCCGGGGCCGACGGGCGAGGTGGGCATGAGTCTGTCACTGCGCTTCGCCGCCGGATCGCACAAGGGGATGATCCGGGAGGGCAACGAGGACTCCGGTTACGCCGGTCCGCGCCTGCTCGCCATCGCCGACGGCATGGGCGGCGCCGCCGCCGGTGAGGTCGCCTCCTCCGAGGCGATCTCCACGATCGTCGCGCTCGACGACGACGTGCCCGGCTCCGACGTCCTCACCTCGCTCGGTACGGCCGTGCAGCGCGCCAACGACCAGTTGCGCGCCCTGGTCGAGGAGGACCCCCAGCTCGAAGGCATGGGGACGACGCTCACCGCCCTGCTGTGGACGGGCCAGCGGCTCGGCCTGGTGCACGTCGGCGACTCGCGCGCCTATCTGCTGCGCGACGGGGTGCTGACGCAGATCACCCAGGACCACACCTGGGTCCAGCGGCTGGTCGACGAGGGCCGCATCACCGAGGAAGAGGCCACCACCCACCCCCAGCGCTCCCTGCTGATGCGGGCGCTCGGCAGCGGCGAGCACGTCGAGCCCGACCTGTCGATCCGCGAGGTCCGGGCCGGCGACCGCTACCTGATCTGCTCCGACGGCCTCTCCGGCGTCGTCTCCCACCAGACCCTCGAGGACACCCTCGCCAGCTACCAGGGCCCGCAGGAGACCGTGCAGGAGCTGATCCAGCTCGCGCTGCGCGGCGGCGGACCCGACAACATCACGGTGATCGTCGCCGACGTCCTGGACCTGGACACCGGTGACACCCTGGCCGGGCAGCTGTCCGACACCCCGGTCGTGGTCGGCGCCGTCGCCGAGAACCAGCACCAGCTGCACGACAACGGCATCATGCAGACCCCCGCCGGCCGCGCCGCGGGCCTCGGCCGCCGCGGCAACGGACAGGGCGGGGGCGGCGAGTTCGGCCCGCCCGGCTCCGGCGACGTGACCGGGTTCATCCCCACCGGCGGCTTCGGCGACTACACCGACGACGACTTCGTCAAACCGCGCAAGGGCCGCAGGTGGCTGAAGAGATCCCTCTACGGCGGTCTCGCCCTCGCCGTCATCGGCGGCGGCCTGTACGGCGGCTGGCGCTGGACGCAGACGCAGTACTACGTCGGCACCGCGGGCGAGCACGTCGCGCTGTACCGGGGCATCAGCCAGGACCTGGCCTGGGTGTCGCTGTCGAAGGTGGAGAAGGACCACCCCGAGATCGAACTCAAGTACCTCCCCGAGTACCAGCAGAAGCTGGTCGAGGCGACGATCGCCGAAGGCAGTCTGTCCACCGCCCGGAAGAAGATCGACGAACTCGCCGTGCAGGCCTCCGCGTGCCGCAAGCAGGCGGAGTCGGCCGAGCAGGCCACGAGCCCGAGCGAGAAGACCTCCAAGACCGGCGAGGGCGAGGCCGGAGGCACCACGGGAACCACTCCCTCCTCCCTCACGTCCAAGGCGACACCGAGCCCCTCGGTGTCCGCGTCCCCGTCCGCAACCGCGACCGCCACTCCCAGCCCCGGCCCCAGCCTCTCGGAGGAGGAGCAGAAGGTCGTCTCGCTGTGCGGTAAGCAGTAGGAAAGCCGTGAGAGGCCCCGTCACACGATGAGCAGTACAACCAACCCGCCGACGCACCACACGTCCACGATCGGCTCGATCGGTACGCCGAGCCGGCGCAACACCGAGCTCGCGCTGCTGGTGTTCGCCGTCGCCATCCCGGTGTTCGCCTACGCCAACGTGGGCCTCGCCATCGACGAGCAGGTGCCGTCCGGCCTGCTCAGCTACGGCCTGGGCCTCGGCCTGCTGGCCGGCGTCGCCCACCTCGTGGTGCGCAAGTTCGCGCCGTACGCCGACCCGCTGCTGCTGCCGCTGGCCACCCTGCTGAACGGACTCGGGCTCGTCGCGATCTGGCGGCTGGACCAGTCCGAGCTGCTGCAGTCCATCCAGCAGGCGGGCACCGCCGCGCCGCGCCAGCTGATGTACACGGCGATGGGCATCGCCTTCTTCATCGCCGTGCTGATCTTCCTCAAGGACCACCGCGTCCTTCAGCGCTACACCTACATCTCCATGGTCGGCGCGCTGATCCTGCTGCTGCTCCCGCTGGTGCCGGGCCTCGGCAAGAACATCTACGGCGCCAAGATCTGGATCCAGGTCGGCAGCTTCTCCATCCAGCCCGGCGAGTTCGCGAAGATCGTCCTGGCGATCTTCTTCGCCGGCTACCTGATGGTGAAGCGGGACGCGCTCGCGCTCGCCAGCCGCCGTTTCATGGGCCTGTACCTGCCGCGCGGCCGCGACCTCGGCCCGATCCTGGTGGTCTGGTTCATCTCGATCCTGATCCTGGTCTTCGAGACCGACCTCGGCACCTCGCTGCTGTTCTTCGGAATGTTCGTCATCATGCTGTACGTCGCCACCGAGCGGACCAGCTGGATCGTCTTCGGTCTGCTGATGTCCGCGGCCGGCGCGGTCGGCGTGGCCAGTTTTGAACCGCACGTCCAGCAGCGTGTCCAGGCCTGGCTCGACCCGATGAAGGAGTACTCGCTCTCCCGTGAGGGCGTCGTCGGCCACTCCGAGCAGGCCATGCAGGCGCTGTGGGCGTTCGGCTCCGGCGGCACCCTCGGCACCGGCTGGGGCCAGGGCCACTCCGAGCTGATCCGGTTCGCCGCCAACTCCGACTTCATCCTCGCCACCTTCGGCGAGGAACTGGGCCTGGCGGGCATCATGGCGCTGCTGCTGCTGTACGGCCTGATCGCCGAGCGCGGTGTGCGCACCGCCCTCGCCGCCCGCGACCCGTTCGGCAAGCTGCTCGCCATCGGCCTGTCCGGCGCCTTCGCGCTCCAGGTCTTCGTCGTCGCCGGCGGTGTGATGGGCCTCATCCCGCTCACCGGTATGACGATGCCGTTCCTGGCGTACGGCGGTTCCTCCGTCATCGCCAACTGGGCGCTCATCGGCATCCTGATCAGAATCAGCGACACCGCGCGCCGCCCCGCCCCGGCCCCCGCCGCCAACCCCGACGCCGAGATGACCCAGGTGGTCCGCCCGTCATGAACAAGCCCCTGCGCCGGATCGCGATCTTCTGCGGACTTCTGATCCTGACCCTGCTCATCCGCGACAACTGGCTCCAGTACGCCAAGGCCGAAGACCTGGCCACCGACGACGAGAACCGCCGCGTCAACATCGCGCGGTACGCCACCCCGCGCGGCGACATCATCGTCGACGGCAAGGCGATCACCGGCTCCGTCGAGACCACCAGCGGCGACTACAAGTACAAGCGCACCTGGACGAACGGCGCCATGTGGGCGCCCGTCACCGGCTACTCCTCGCAGGCCTTCGGCGCCAACCAGCTGGAGAAGCTGGAGGACGGCATCCTCACCGGCAACGACGACCGGCTCTTCTTCCGCAACACGCTCGACATGATCACGGGCAAGAAGAAGGAGGGCGGCAGCGTCGTCACCACCCTCAACGCCGCCGCCCAGAAGGCCGCGTACAACGAACTGGGCGACAGGAAGGGCGCCGTCGCCGCGATCGACCCGACCACCGGCAAGATCCTCGCGCTGGTCTCCACGCCGTCGTACGACCCGTCGAAGTTCGCGGGGACGTCCGACTCGGACGCCGAGGCTTGGCAGGCCGTCCAGAAGGAGAACAACGAGGACGACCCGATGCTGAACCGGGCGCTGCGCGAGACGTACCCGCCGGGTTCCACCTTCAAGGTCGTCACCGCGGCCGCCGCGCTGGAGAACGGCGTCGTCTCGGGCATCGACGAGGCCACCGACACGCCGGACCCGTACCAGCTGCCGCAGACCACCACGGACCTCACCAACGAGCACGGCGACTGCGAGAACGCCACCCTGCGCGAGGCCCTGCGGGTCTCCTGCAACACCGTCTTCGCGAAGCTGGCCGACACCGTGGGCAGCGAGAAGATGATCGAGCAGGCGGAGAAGTTCGGCTACAACAACCCGGAGCTGGACACCCCGGTCCGCGCCTCGGAGAGCGTCTACCCCGAGGACAACCGCCCGCAGAACGCGATGGACGGCATCGGCCAGGCCTCCAACGCGGCCACCCCGCTCCAGATGGCGATGGTCGCCTCGGCCGTCGCCAACGACGGCAAGCTGATGAAGCCGTACATGGTCGACCAGCTCAAGGCCGCCAACCTCGACACCATCGAGACGACCGAGCCGCAGGAGCTGTCCCAGGCGGTGTCGTCGGAGACCGCGCAGAAGCTCCAGCAGATGATGGAGACGGTCGTGAAGACCGGTACCGGTACGAACGCGCAGATCAAGGGCGTCACCGTCGGCGGCAAGACCGGTACCGCCCAGCACGGCCTGAACAACAGCGAGAAGCCGTACGCCTGGTTCATCTCCTACGCCAAGCTGTCCGACGGCAGCTCGCCGGTCGCCGTCGCCGTGGTCGTCGAGGACGGCTCCGCCAACCGTGACGACATCAGCGGTGGCGGTCTGGCCGCGCCGATCGCGAAGAAAGTGATGCAGGCAGTCATCGACAGCAAGAAGTGACCCCGATCACGTCGCCTACACATCGGTGCACGTTGCGATACCGGTCCTGTATCGGGTGACGGGCTTGGCCAGGTCACGCAGCGCCGTCCGGGTACGGTATGCCCGGACGGCAGCCTCCGGCCGCACATGTGTGCCGGTCGGGACCGACGGAGAGGGCTGGTAGGTAGCTATGGAAGAGCCGCGTCGCCTCGGCGGCCGGTACGAGCTGGGCCACGTGCTCGGCCGTGGTGGCATGGCCGAGGTCTACCTCGCGCATGACACCCGCCTCGGCCGCACCGTGGCGGTGAAGACGCTGCGCGCGGACCTCGCGCGCGACCCTTCCTTCCAGGCCCGGTTCCGCCGGGAGGCCCAGTCGGCCGCCTCGCTCAACCACCCCGCGATCGTCGCGGTCTACGACACGGGCGAGGACTACATCGACGGGGTGTCGATCCCGTACATCGTCATGGAGTACGTCGACGGCTCCACCCTGCGTGAGCTGCTCCACTCCGGCCGCAAGCTGCTGCCGGAGCGGACGCTGGAGATGACCATCGGCATCCTCCAGGCCCTGGAGTACTCGCACCGGGCCGGCATCGTCCACCGCGACATCAAGCCGGCGAACGTCATGCTGACGCGCAACGGCCAGGTCAAGGTGATGGACTTCGGCATCGCCCGCGCCATGGGCGACGCCGGCATGACGATGACCCAGACGGCCGCGGTCATCGGCACCGCCCAGTACCTCTCCCCGGAGCAGGCGAAGGGCGAGCAGGTGGACGCCCGCTCGGACCTCTACTCCACGGGCTGCCTCCTCTACGAGCTGCTGACCGTCCGGCCGCCGTTCGTCGGCGACTCCCCGGTCGCGGTCGCCTACCAGCACGTCCGCGAGGAGCCGCAGGCGCCCAGCGTCTTCGACCCCGAGATCACCCCCGAGATGGACGCCATCGTCCTGAAGGCGCTGGTCAAGGACCCGAACTACCGCTACCAGTCCGCTGACGAGATGCGCGCCGACATCGAGGCCTGCCTCGACGGCCAGCCGGTCGCGGCCACGGCGTCGATGGGCGCCGTCGGCTACGGGGGCTACCCCGACGACCAGGCCACCACGGCCCTGCGCTCCACGGACGCCGGCGCCACCACGATGCTGCCCCCGATGAGCCCGGACGACGGCGGCTTCGGCTACGACGACCGCCCCGACCGGCGCCGCCAGAAGAAGTCCAACACCTCGACGATCCTGCTGGTCGTCGCGGCGGTGCTGGTGCTCGTCGGCGCGATCCTGATCGGCAAGTGGGCGTTCACCGGCAGTGCCGAGGACCAGCCGTTCGAGGCACCGAACTTCGTCGGGCAGACCGCGGCACAGGCCCAGACGATGGCCACCAACGTCGACCTGAAGCTGGTGACCACCAAGGAAGCCTGCGAGGACACGCCGAAGGACAGCGTCTGCGAGCAGGACCCCGAGGCCGGCACCGAAGTCAACAAGGGCGACACGGTCAACATCGTCGTCTCGACCGGTGCGCCGAAGGTCGCCGTGCCCAGTGTCCTCGGCAAGACCCTCGAGGAGGCCAAGTCGACGCTGGAGGGCGACAAGTACCAGCTGGTCGTCGAGACCAAGGAAGAGGTCTCCTCGGAGGAGGCGGGCACGGTCATCGGACAGGACCCGGAGCTGGGCAAGGAGGTGGAGAAGGGGTCCACGATCACCCTCACCATCGCCAAGGCCGAGGAGAAGGCCACCGTCCCCGACGTCTCCGGCAAGACCTGTGACGAGGCCAAGGCGCAGATGGAGGCCAACAACCTCGTCGGCAGCTGCACCGAGGTCGACACCCAGGACCAGAACCAGGTCGGCAAGGTCATCCAGACCACGCCGTCGGCCAACTCCCAGGCCGACAAGGGCTCCACGGTCCAGATCCAGATCGGCCGCAGCACCCAGACCCAGGTCCCGGGCAACCTCCAGAGCCTGAGCCTGAAGGACGCCAAGAAGGCCATCGAGGACGCCGGCCTCACCGTCGGCAGCGTCACCGGCTCCAGCGACGACAACGCAGTCGTCGTCAGCTCCGACCCGCAGCCGGGCACCACGGTGAACAAGGGTCAGACGGTCAACCTGGTCGCCGCCGGCGGGAACAACGGCAACAACGACGGCGGGAACGGCGACGGCGGGACGATCTTCTTCGGCGGAAACGACGGGGAGGACTGACCCCGCTCCCACCGACGCGTCGGGCCCTGCCGGTCGATCCGGCAGGGCCCGTGTCGTTCGTGGTCAGCCGCTTTCCCCGGCGTTCCCTCGCAGGCGGCGCTGTCGCGAGGTCAGCGCAGTTCCTTCGGCGGCGTCCGGTCCGCGTCCACCTTCTCCACGCGCTCCAGCTCGCCCCACACCACGTACCGGTACCGGCTCGTGTAGACCGGCGTGCAGGTGGTCAGCGTGATGTACTTGCCGGCCTTCTTCCGGCCCGACTCCTTCGGGACGGCGCCGAGGACCTCGACGTTGTACTTCGACGTCTCCGGAAGGACGGCGTACACCGTGTAGACGTACCAGTTGTCCCGCGTCTCGAAGACGATCGGGTCGCCCTTCTTCAGCTTGTCGATGTTGTGGAACTTCGCGCCGTGGCCGTCGCGGTGGGCGGCCAGGGAGAAGTTGCCGTCCTTGCCGCTGGTGGGGAGCGTGGCCTTGACGGGGTCGGTGTAGTAGCCGGCGACGCCGTCGTTGAGGATCTTCGAGGAGGTGCCCTTCTCGACCAGGACCTCGCCGTTCTTCATGGCGGGCACGTGGAGGAAGCCGATGCCGTTCTTGGTGTCGAGCGCACCGGGGCCGGTGTCCTCGGCGGCCCAGGTGTCCCGGACCTTGTCGCCCTGCTGGTCCGCCCTGCGGTCGGCTATGACGTTGGTCCACCACAGGGAGTAGACGACGAACAGGCCGAGCACCAGCCCGGCCGTGATGAGGAGTTCACCGAAGACGCTCACCGCCAGGGCGATCCGGCCGCGGCGCCGCGGCGCGGGCGGGGACGTGTCGGTGTGCTCCGCGTGTTCGGCGTGTTCCGCGTGTTCCGCGTGCTCAGTGTCGTCGGTGGTCGCTGCCACGGTCATCTGCCCCTACTCGACGAGCGCATCCGGCTTGCCCTTGCTGCGCGGCCGTTCCTCGACCATCTTGCCCCAGACGATCAACCGGTACTTGCTGGTGAACTCCGGCGTGCACGTCGTCAAGGTGATGTACCGGCCCGGTCCGGTGAATCCGGAGCCCACCGGCACGGGTTCGAGGACGCTCACGTTGCTCGGCGAGGTCACCGGCAGCATCGACGCCATCTTGTAGACGTAGTACTCGTCCTGCGTCTCGACGACGATCGCGTCGCCGGGCTGGAGCTTGTTGATGTACCGGAACGGTTCGCCGTGCGTGTTGCGGTGGCCCGCGAGGCCGAAGTTGCCGGTCTTCGCGTCGGGCATGGCCGTCTCCAGCGCGCCCTCGCCGTAGTGCCCGACCATGCCCTTGTCGAGCACCTTCTTGTTGCTGATGCCCTCGGCGATCGGCACCACCACGTCCAGCTTGGGGATGTGCAGGATGGCGAATCCCTGCCCCGGCGAGAACGTCCCCGGGTTGCGTTTGCCGTTCGCCCAGTCGTCCTGGAGGCTGTTGGCCTCCTGGTCCGCCTGCGCGTGCGCCCGGACGTTCGTCCACCACAGCTGGTAGGTGACGAACAGCAGCATCAGCACGCCCGTGGTGATGAACACCTCGCCGACCGCGCGGCTGGCGATCACGGCCGCGCCGGGCTTGCGCGCCCGCGCCTGCCGGCGGGCCTCCACCCGGGAGAGCGGCCGCGACGGCGACTCCTCGGACCGAGTGGGCTCGGGGACCGCGCCCCCGCCGCCACGACGCCCGTGACGGCGCTTGGCGGCCTTTCTGCGGGCCGCTCGGCCACCGGCAGGGGTTCCAGGAGCCGGAGAGGCCGCCGAGGCTCCAGAACCGACCATGGGCTCGCCGCCGAACGCGGAGTCCGGTGACCGCGGTATCCGCAGGGCCACCGTCTCGTCGTCCAGGGGAGGCTCGTACGGCGGGCCGCCGTAGAGATCCTCGCGCTCGGGGCGCAGCGCGGTCACGCCGTGGCCCTGCCCACCACCGGCGCCAGGCCCGCCGACCTCGTCACCGCACCCTCGTCGCCGCACTCCACCAGCCAGTTGGCGAGCATCCGGTGCCCGTGCTCGGTCAGCACCGACTCCGGGTGGAACTGCACGCCCTCGACCGGCAGTTCCCGGTGGCGCAGGCCCATGATGATGCCGTCGTGGGTGCGGGCCGTGACCCGCAGCTCGTCGGGGACCGTCGCCGGCTCGGCCGCCAGGGAGTGGTAGCGGGTCGCCGTGAAGGGTGAGGGCAGCCCGGCGAAGACGCCCTCGCCCTCGTGCTCGACCGGCGACGTCTTGCCGTGCAGCAGTTCCGGGGCCCTGTCCACCACGCCGCCGTACGCCACCTGCATCGACTGCATGCCGAGGCAGACGCCGAAGACGGGTACGCCGGTCGTCGCGCAGTGGCGGACCATGTCGACGCAGACGCCGGCCTGCTCCGGCGTGCCCGGGCCCGGGGAGAGCAGGACGCCGTCGAAGCCGTCCTGCGCGTGGGCCGTGGAGACCTCGTCGTTGCGCAGGACCTCGCACTCGGCGCCCAGCTGGTACAGGTACTGGACCAGGTTGAAGACGAAGCTGTCGTAGTTGTCGACGACGAGAATGCGCGCGCTCACTGGTTGTCCACCGTCACATCGTTGAAGGGAAGCAGCGGTTCGGCCCACGGGAAGACGTACTGGAACAGGACGTACACCACAGCCAGAACCAGCACGATCGAGATCAGCGCCCTCACCAAGGCGTTTCCCGGCAGATGCCGCCAGATCCAGCCGTACATGCCGTCCCTTCCGTCGCACCACGGCACCAGACTCACGCCGTACACCACCAGACTAGGGCCTGTCGTTCGGATCAGGTCGCGGGATGCCGACGGTGCCGTGTCAACCGGGCGAGCGGGGTCTGGTGCGTGCGGCTGCAAGGCGGAGGAGGGCGGCGACGCGGAGCGTCGGCAACCGACGACAACGCCGCAGACGTGCGTGCCAGACCCCGCGTCCGCGGCGTGATCCGAACGACAGGCCCTAACGGCGCAGGGCCCCCGGTTCGCCTGCCTCCACGGGCTGGGTGGAGTCCAGGTGCGCCCAGACGATCAGCCGGTGACTGTGCCCCCACTCGGGGTCGCACGTGGTCAGCGTCAGATAGCGCCCGGGACGCGTGTACCCCGATTTACGGGGCACCGGATCGATCACCTCGACGTCCGTCGGCACGGTCCGGTAGGGCCCCCGGTCGATCCGGTACGTGAACCAGGTCGTCCCGTCCGTCAGCACCACCGCGTCCCCGGACCGCAGCTTCGGGAAGTCCTTGAAGGGGTCGCCGTAGGTGCGGCGGTGCCCGGCGACGGAGAAGTTCCCGGTCTGCCCCAGCCCCGCGGTGCCCGCGTAGTGGCCGAGCCCCTTCTTCAGGGTGCCGGTGTCCGTCCCTTCGAGCACGGGCTTGTTCCACGTGAAACCGAGCCGCGGGATGTACATGATCGCGAAGGGGCTGCCCGGCCGGTACGCGGCGGGCGGCACCGGGACGGACGAGGCACTCGGGGACTGCGGGGACGGTGAGGGCCGCGGGGACTGCGGGGACCGGGAGGAGTCCTGCGCCGGGTGCCGCGCCCACTGGTCGCGGAGGCGGTCGACCTGCTCGTCCATCACGTGGTCGGCCCGTACGCCTGTCCAGAAGAGCACGTAGACGACGAAGAGCACGATCACTGTGCCCAGGGTGACGCACAGCTCGCTGACGGTCCGGACGATCACGCGCACCGGCGGCTCCCAGGGAACGGCTACTCCGGCTGCTCCGCTTCTTCCGGGTGGTCCCGGCTGCCCGCGGCTACTCCACCGGCTCGGCGTAGTGCAGGTCCACTGTGCCCGAGTAACCCGGCAGCGTCACCGTCCCATCCTCGGTGACGTTCCAGCCGAGGCCGTAGACATTGACGTAGACCATGTAGTTCTGGATCGCCTGCGAGTCGGCGAGCGCCTTCTGGAGCTTCCCCGGGTCCCCGACCGCCTGGATCTTGTACGGCGGGGAGTAGACCCGGCCCTGGAGGATCAGGGTGTTGCCCACGCAGCGCACGGCGCTGGTGGAGATCAGCCGCTGGTCCATGACCTTGATGCCCTGGGCGCCGCCCTGCCAGAGGGCGTTCACCACGGCCTGGAGGTCCTGCTGGTGGATCACCAGGTAGTCGGGCTGCGGCTCGGGATAACCGGGGAGCTTGGCGGTGGCGTCCGGCGGGGCGTCGTTGAGCGTGACCGTGATCGCCTCGCCCTTGAGCTCCTGCGTGCCCGCCTGCGCCTCCAACCGGGCGAGTTTCTCGTCCTCGGCCTTGGTGCTGCCGTCGTCGGCCTCGGCCAGCGACTCCACGTCGTCGCGCAGGGCGGCGTTGGACTCGTCCAGTTCGCCGTTCTCGCGGCTGCGCTCCTGGATCAGGTCGGAGAGCTGCAGCAAGGACGCGTCCGTGCGGATGTTGGTGCCCTTGGCCGTGTTGAAACTGGTGACGAAGAGGAGTCCCGCAAGAGCGAACACACCCACGGTGAGCACCCGCACCGGCCGGAAACGGGGCCGGTGGCCGGGAGCGGAACCCGTTGAACCCGTCCCGGGGAAGTCGGCAGAATTGCTCAACGTACCCTTATCTCCTTCGGCGCCGTAGAAGCACTACGCTAACGGACGCCCGGGGGAGCCTCAGTGTCCCCTTGTACGCTGCCCCGAGCCCGACCCAGTTCCCTGCGCGGCCACGCAGCGCATCGACAGGAGAGACCCTCGTGCCGAAGTCACGTATCCGCAAGAAGGCCGATTACACGCCGCCGCCGGTGAAGCAGGCGACCGCGATCAAGCTGAACAGCCGTGCCTGGGTCGCGCCGGTGATGCTGGCCATGTTCCTCATCGGGCTCGCCTGGATCGTCGTGTTCTACGTGACCGACGGCTCCCTGCCCCTCGACCAGCTCGGCAACTGGAACATCGTGGTGGGCTTCGGCTTCATCGCCGCCGGATTCGGCGTCTCCACCCAGTGGAAGTAGCGGGCGGAAGCAGCAGGCGGACCACCCCTCCGCCCACCTCTGCCCAGGGGTATCCACCGAGTTATCCACAGCCGTTTTCCACAGTGGGGAAAAAGAACGACGATCTGTGGATAACCGGCCCGAGGTTGACGCCGGTGTGACGAACCCCAGCCCCTCGAAAAGCTGTTCGCCCCCTGCCTGACCTGCGAGAACACCGGTCAGTGACAGGGGGCACAGCTGTTCCCCCACCGTGTGCACAAGATCGGGCACACGCTGTGGACAACCTGCGCTCAAGTGAGCTGGCCGGTCCTCAAGAGGGTCATCACCACGGCCGCCACGAGCACCACCGCACAGGTGCCGAACTGCACCAGGGCACGCCGCTCACGCGGGGCGTGGACCATGCCGTAGCCGATGGCGACTCCGGCCACGAAACCGCCGACGTGGGCCTGCCAGGCGATGCTGCTCCACCCGAAGGTGATGATCCCGTTGATCACCAGCAGGGCGATGATCGGCCGCATGTCGTAGCGCATACGACGCATCAGGACGGCGGTGGCGCCGAACAGGCCGAAGATCGCGCCGGAGGCACCGAGCGAGGGCTGGTTCGGGGCCGCGAGGAGGTAGGTCAGGGCGCTGCCCGCGAGACCCGAGACGAAGTAGAGCGCGAGGTAGCGGACCCGGCCGAGGGCCTGTTCCAGAGGACCGCCGAGCCACCACAGGCTGAGCATGTTGAACAGGATGTGCATATAGCTGCTGTGCAGGAACATCGAGGTCAGCAGCCGGTACCACTGGCCCTGCGCGACACCCTGGACATCCTGGAGGGCCGGCACATAGGCCTGTCCGAGCAGATCGAACCGGTCGGTGAAGCGGTCGCCGACCGAGAGCTGCACCAGGAACGCGGCGAGGCAGAGGCCCATCAGGACCTTGGTGACGAGGCGGGGGTCGGCGGCGACGGTGCCGCCCGCGAGGGTCCGCGGCTGGGACGCCGAGGGCGCGTGCCCCGTGCCGGAACCGGTGCGGACGCAGTCCGGGCACTGGAAACCGACGGAGGCGCTGACCATGCACTCGGGGCAGATCGGGCGCTCGCACCGGGTGCAGCGCACGCCCGTCTCACGGTCGGCGTGCCGGTAGCAAGCGGGCAGGCCGCCGTGGGCGTCGTCCTGGCGGGTGCCCGGCGCCTGGTCCATGGGGTCCCCCAACGTCGTCGTCTGCAAGGCTGTGCCCCGCTCGTCACTACGGACGAGCGGGGCAGATGGTTCCCGACGGGAACCGGAGCGTCCTGCCGTCAGCGCTGCTCGACGACGACCGACTCGATGACGACGTCGTTGAGCGGGCGGTCGGTGCGCGGGTTGGTCTGCGTGCTCGCGATGGCGTCCACGATCTTCTGGCCGGCCGGGTCGGTGACCTCGCCGAAGATGGTGTGCTTGCGGGTCAGCCAGGCCGTCGGCGCGACGGTGATGAAGAACTGCGAGCCGTTGGTGCCCGGACCGGCGTTGGCCATGGCCAGCAGGTAGGGCTTGTCGAAGCGCAGGTCCGGGTGGAACTCGTCCTCGAACTGGTAGCCGGGACCGCCGGTGCCGTTGCCCAGCGGGTCACCGCCCTGAATCATGAATCCGCTGATCACCCGGTGGAAGACCGTGCCGTCGTAAAGCTTCGCCGAGGACTTCTCGCCAGTGGCGGGGTTGGTCCACTCGCGCCCGCCGGTGGCGAGCTCGACGAAGTTCTTGACCGTCTTGGGGGCGTGGTCCGGGAAGAGCCGGACCTCGATGTCGCCGTGGTTGGTCTTCAGGGTGGCGTACAGCTGCTCGGCCACGATCTGCCTTCCGTTGTCTTCCTGTAACACCCCGATCCTCGCACGCCCGGGACCGTACGTCGTCCGGCGCCCGTGTCCCGCGTCGGAAGAGGTCGCTCCGGGCACGCAAACGCGCCCCGGCCGTCCGGGGCGGGAGCGGGCGGAGCCGATCCGTGGCATTGTCGACGACAAGCTCCTGTTGCCCCGTATTCACCCCCTCTTGTATCCGATCACTACGACTCGGGACGTCCGGCAACCCGTATGCCTGTCCGCGCATGCCGAGGCGGCCGTCGGCAGGCATGATCCGTAAAAGGGTGGAAAGTCGAAATACCGTACGCCACCGAGGAGGAGGAACCCGTGACCCGCATCGACAGCGTGCGCGCCGCGACCGGTTCGGCGAAGGACAGCGTGCTGCACGCCGCGGAAGTGGTGGCGCCCTACGCCGACACGGCCAAGGAGAGGGCCGCGCTCTATGCGCAGGAGGCCCGCGTACGGCTCGCGCCCAAGGTGTCCCAGGCCGCCGTACAGGCCCGCGTGCAGTACGGCGCCCATGTCGCGCCCCGCCTGGAGCAGGCACGGGCGCATGTGCCGCCGAAGGTCGACCATGCCGCTCATGAGGCGGCCGCCCGGACGCGCCTGGCCGCTCGGCAGGCCGCCGAATACTCCCGGCCGAGGATCGAGCAGGCGAAGGCCGCGGCCGGGCCCGTGAAGGACGAGGCCGCCGCCCGGGGCATCGCCGCGCTGGCCGCGCTCCGCGGTCAGGTGACGCCCAAGGAGATCGAGAAACTGGTCCGCAAGCACCGGCGGCGGGCCCGGGCGGGCAAGCTCGCCAAGGCCTTGGCCGTGGCGGGCCTCGTCGGCTCGGGCGCTTACGCGGCCTGGAAGTGGTGGGACAAGCAGGCCAACCCGGACTGGCTGGTCGAGCCGCCCGCCGCCACGGAGGTCCCGGCCGCAGGCGGCCTGAACTCGGTGGGCGGTACCGGCGAGACGTCCGCCCTCGACCCCGAGGTCCAGGCCAAGGAGGCCGAGGAGGAGGCCGCGAACCGCGAGGACCGCAGCTGAGGCCTCGTCGTATACGACACGACGGACACAGTGACGACGTGGTGCCTACGCCGTACGGCGCGGTGCCGACGGTGTGGGGCGTCATGCCGGCGGTGTGCGGCGTGGCGCTGACGGTGTGCGGCGATCACGGAGGACCACAGCGACGTTTCACGTGAAACACCCCTTTGACCGCGTTTACGTGGCCGGAGGGGTGTTTCACGTGCGGGACGGTGACGCAGCGCGCTCGGGGCGACCCGTGGCGTATCCATGGCGAATCCGTGGCGCAGGGGCGCGTGCAGGAGCCGCATGCGGAGCTGTCACGCGGGGGCTGCCCCCGCGAAGAGCACGAAAAATGCCCTCCGAGCTGCGTTTCCGCAGTTCGGAGGGCATCTCCAGGTGGAGCCTAGGGGAGTCGAACCCCTGACATCTGCCATGCAAAGACAGCGCTCTACCAACTGAGCTAAGGCCCCTGGAAGAGAAGCGTCCAGCCGGAGAAACCCCATACCGGCGGGCGCCGCAGACCAGAGTACCGGGTCACCCCCCTGATTCCGCAAAAAGATTGGGGGTCCCCGCGCATGACCACGCTCCGTAAGATGCTCGGCGTGGTTCGCGGCAGCGAACCACGGTTTCTGGGGAAGCGATGGGGAGACGCACATGGACGCCGCACAGCAGGAAGCCACCGCGAGAGCGCGGGAACTGCAGCGGAACTGGTACGGAGAGCCGCTGGGGGCGCTCTTCCGCAAGCTCATCGACGATCTCGGTCTCAACCAGGCTCGTCTCGCGGGGGTACTGGGACTGTCGGCGCCGATGCTGTCGCAGCTGATGAGCGGTCAGCGGGCGAAGATCGGCAATCCGGCGGTGGTGCAGCGGGTGCAGCTGCTTCAGGAGCTGGCGGCCCAGGTCGCCGACGGCAGCGTCAGCGCCGCCGAGGCGACCGAGCGCATGGACGAGATCAAGAGGTCGCAGGGAGGCTCGGTGCTCAACAACACCACGCAGACCACCAGCGGTTCGGGGGCACCGACGGTCAAGCGCGTGGTCCGCGAGATCCAGTCGCTGCTGCGCTCGGTCGCCGCCGCCGGCGACATCATCGAGGCCGCCGACACCCTCGCCCCGACCCACCCGGAGCTGGCAGAGTTCCTCCGGGTGTACGGCGCCGGCCGCACCTCCGACGCGGTCGCGCACTACCAGTCCCACCAGAGCTGAGCCGACGGCCCGGAGACCGAAGGGGGTTCGGCGACCGGGCCGGCGGCAGGCAGGAGGGCGTCATCGCCCGTCACGGGGGTCCTGCCGCCCGGAAGGGGACGCACCACGCGTCCAGGGGGTCGAGTCACTCATCACGGAGGGGGTCCTGTCGCTCGTCTCGGGGGTAGCGAGGGACAGGAGGGGGAAACCGCAGGGGGAGGAGCGACGCACTGCCATGGGTGAGGTCTTCGCCGGACGGTACGAACTCGCCGACCCGATCGGCCGTGGAGGGGTGGGCGCCGTCTGGCGTGCCTGGGACCACCGGCGCCGGCGCTACGTGGCCGCCAAGGTGCTCCAGCAGCGCGACGCCCACGCCCTGCTGCGTTTCGTGCGCGAGCAGGCGCTGCGCATCGACCACCCCCATGTGCTCGCCCCCGCCAGCTGGGCCGCCGACGACGACAAGGTCCTGTTCACCATGGACCTGGTCGGCGGCGGGTCGTTGGTCCACCTCGTCGGCGACTACGGTCCGCTGCCTCCCGTCTTCGTCTGCACGCTCCTCGACCAGCTCCTGTCCGGGCTCGCCGCGGTCCACGCGGAGGGGGTCGTGCACCGTGACGTCAAGCCCGCCAACGTGCTCCTGGAGGCCACCGGCACGGCCCGGCCGCGGCTGCGGCTGTCCGACTTCGGCATCGCGATGCGCCTGGGCGAACCCCGCCTGACCGAGACCAACCTCGTGGTGGGTACGCCCGGTTACCTCGCGCCCGAACAGATGCTGGGCTTCGACCCCGACTTCCCCGCCGACCTGTTCGCCGTCGGCCTGGTGGCGCTCTATCTGCTGGAAGGTGCCAAGCCCGACGCCAAGGCACTCGTCCAGTACTTCACGGAACACGGCACACCCGGCGCGCCCCAGAACATCCCCGAGCCGCTGTGGCAGGTGGTGGCCACGCTGCTGCAACCGGATCCGCAGGCCCGCTTCCGTACGGCCACCGGGGTGCGCAAGGCGCTGGCGGCGGCCGCCGAGCTGCTGCCCGAGCCCGGCCCGGACGACGAGCAGATCGAGATCTTCGACCAACTCGGGCCGCTGCCGCCGGGATTCGGTCCCGAGGGCCCGCTGAAGCGCGCCTCCGGCATCACCGTGGCTCCGTCGGCCTTCGAAGGCGTCGAGGGCGCCTCACCGCAGCACGGCCCGGGTACGGGGTCCGTGGCGTACGGCCGGGGCACCGGCTCCAGCACGTCCTCCGCAGCGAGCGATCCGCGTCAGCCCGGTGGCCCGCCGGCCTCCGCGCCCACGCCCGGCACACCCGTCCCCTCCATGTCGGACACCGGCAGCTTCCATCTGCCGCCCCCTCAGCCCACCCGGACCCCCACGCCGACGCCCACGCCGGCTTCCACCTCCGAGCCCCCTCCCGCTCTCCCTCCACGACAGCACCACGCCACGGGCTCCCCGGACGTCTCCGCGGACGTCTCCGCGTACCACTCCGCGTACGACTCCACGTACGACTCCACGTACGCGCTGCACTCGGGTGGTCGGCGCACCGGCGCCTCCACCACGGCTGCGTACACGGCCCAGGACCCGCAGCCGCAGTCGCAGGCCAGGCCGTCGGGGCAGCCGGAGCCGGCGCCGCGGACCTTCTCGCCGCATCCGCATCCGCATCCGCCTTCGCCGCCCGCTTCGGCCGAAGGCCCCGCGTCCGCCGAGGTCCCCGCGTCCTCCTCCGGAAGGGCAGGGGCTAATCACCGGGGTCACCGCCGTGCCCGTGCGCCGCGCCGGCCCGGCCCGCCCGCGAAGGTGGCGCTGCCGCTGCTGCTGCTCGCGCTGGCCTGTTACGCCGTGGGGTTCTGGGCGTTGGCCCGGATCTGAGCGGAGGCCCGGCGCCGGGCCGTGACCGTCCACACGCCGAGCACCAGCAGCAGCGCGCTGCCTGTGCCGATACCGCCCACGGCGACCGCCCTCATGGCGGTGGCGCCGCCCCCGCCCGCGGCCGCGGTGCCCTCCGGCGCGCGGGCCGGGTCCCGCGCCCCGGCGTCGAAGACGTCACGCGGCACCGACTGCCCGGCGTACCCCGGCCCGGACCGGCCTGCCGCTCCGTCGACGCGGACGCGCAGCCTCAAGCCGTGGGGCCCGTCGCCGAAACGTTCGGCGACCTGCGCGGACAGATGCAGCACGAGGTAGTAGGAGCCGGCGAACCGCAGGCTGTCGGCGGGGTCGGTGGGGGCGTACCGGTTGCCGTACCGGACCGGCGGCACGGGGGCGAGGGAGGTCGACGTCTGTCTGCCGCCGTAGCCGACGCTCGTGTGTACGACCTCGGCGCGCACCGGGTTGTAGAGCGTCATGTCGAGCGCGGGCACCACGAACCCGTTGTCCTGCCCGGCGCTGTCCAGGTCGACGGTCGCGTACACCTGCTGCCCCCAGCCGACGGGCACCTTGTAGAAGAGGGTCTGGCCGGGGGTGAGCTCGTCGCGCCAGACGCCCTGTGACAGCGGGGTCGCCCCGGCGAAGCCCGATCCGCCCCGTAGGCGCACCGGCTCGGCGGCGAGCGGGGCAGGGGTGGCGGAGTTCCACGTCTCGGGCACACCCGTGGCTCCGGCCTTCTCCAGGGGCGGCTCGGAGACGGGCACCAGCTCCAGTTGCCAGGGCCGGTCGGACTCGGTGCCGGTGCCGGTGTCGGTGCGCTCGACGACGACGTAGTAGGTGCCTGCTTCCTGGCACAGTCCCAGGCCCGGCTGGATTTCCCGGGCGGCCCAGGCGGTGATCGGGTGCGGGCTGCGGGAGGCGCCGGTGGTCACGGAGTCGTAGGAACAGCCGACGCTGTCGGCGTTCTGCACGGAGACGCTGATCCCGTCGCCGCTCGCCAAGGTGGCGCCGGGGCGGGGGACGGCCGTGACGGAGACGTAGGTGTTCGAGGTGGCGTCGAGTTCGAGGCGGTAGTAGGCCTTGCCGCGGCCCGTGAAGGAGCTCCGGTAGGTGGTACCGGGTTCCAGGCGTACGGCGTCACCGGTGCCCGTCGCGGCCTCGGCGCTCCGAGCGGCGTCGTCGAAACCGTAGCCGTATGCGGAGTCGCGGTCGTTGTCGTCGCCGTGGCCGTAGGGCTGGGAGGGGACGGCCGCCACGGCAGCGGTCCCGGGGAGCAGCACCGACGCCACAAGGGTCACCGCCGTCACTGCCGTCACAGCAGCCACACGAGCCATGGCTGCCACAGCAACCGTCACCGCAGTCGCCACAGCGGTCGCCACAGCGGTCGTCGCAGCGGTCACACGGGGCATCGCGGCCGCTCGCCCTCCGGCGGTCCGCCGTCCCGCACGCCGGCCCATCCGCACGCCCCCTCGCCCTCGCCGGCACCGGGTCCAGCCAGACCCGGCCGTGGGCCATCCTGCCCCGTCGGCCCGGGCACCACCCGCGCATTCCGTACGGTCGTCCGAAACGTCCGCCCCTACACGGGGTCGGGATCCCGTGCAACACAAAACCCCGACCGCTGAGGCGGCCGGGGTCTGCTCAGTTTTCGGTGTCGGTGTTCACGAACCCGTGGGCACGGAGTCGGTCGCCTCCGTCCACAGATCCTGCTCGGCGCGATCCGCCTGGATCTGGCGGTACACGAGGAGCCCGCCGATGGCGGCCAGTGCGACCAGGAGAAGCTTCTTCACCGCGCGACCTCGTCTTTCGTTGACGTTGGGGACCTCTGGCGCCCGACTATACACACCGACCGATATCGATCGGTGACCTGCGTCGGCCCCTCAACTACCGCCCTCCGCGGCGCAGTCGCCGGGCCCGAGGAGGCCGGATCACCCCATCGAACCGGAGGGTGACCACCCCTCCACGGAGGGTGATTTCGCCCCACCTGCGCCGGACTCCCACGCTTTTCTTCACTTATGCGGCCATCCGAGTGGTGTTCATCCGAACATCGCGGCGGCGCGAGCGTTGCTCCACCACTTCGTTCCCCTCATACACATCATGAGGAAAGTACGCAAATCGCTCGACCCGAAAGTGAGGGACATGACCGAGAACCGGGTCATGAAGCTGTGGACCGCCATCGTCACCGCCTTCTTCGCCGTGTGCGCCGCGCTCGGATTCGTCACGACGACCGCCACGACGGCGGTGGCACAGACCGAGCCGGCACGCAACAGCGACAACGGAGGGCGCACCGTCCACCCGGCCGTGCCGGCGGTGTCCCCCTGGGCCTGGCTCCACGCGCGGTCCCTTCCCCCCACGATGAAACAGCGCATCCGCGCCGAGGCCCACGGCAAGTCGCCCAGCTGCCGCACCCGCCCCCTCCCGGAAGCGGACCCGGCCGAACCCGTCGCCGACGCGGCAGCCGCCCCGGCCGCCGTCCCGGACCAGCCGACCGAGCCCGCCACGACGTCCTGCGAGCCCGAAGTCCTCCCGAGCGGCCCCAAGGCGCCGATCCCGCTCCAGCGCTGAGGACGCGGCACCACCACCGACACGATGTAACGGCGACTTGCGTACAGCCTTACAGCGCGCACGAAGCAGGCCCGGCGGCTCCCAGGAGCCACCGGGCCTTCGCCGTGCCTGCCGGGCGGTGGGGCGGTGGCGGGCGATGGGGCGGTAGGGGGGTGGGGCGGTAGGGGGTGGGGCGTGGGCCGGGGCCCGGGGGCGCCGGGCGGGCCCCTCACATCAGCGCAGGTTCTTCTCCAGCAGGGCGACGTAGTGGTCGATGAAGTGGTCGCGAATGCCGTCGCCGGCCGGCGCGAACGGATCCGCGGTCGCGCCCCGCACCTTGTCGGCGAGCAGGCCGACCGTGGGAATGCGGTCGTGCAGCCTGCCGTCGGCGTCGAAGTAGCGGAGGGCCTCGACGTGGCGGAACGGCGTCGGCGGGACCTGGGGCACGATGTCGTTGTTGTTGACGAACCGGAACGTGCGTCCCTTGAGGGCGGTGTCGTAGGCGGTGGCCAGGGTGGCGTCGCAGGTACGCGGCTGGCCGTAGGTGTAGACGCCGTGCGGGGTCAGGTTGGGCGCCTCGAAGTACATGCGCGCGCCGGACAGCATCGCCAGGGCTCCGCCGAGGCTGTGCCCGGTGAACCACACCGACTGACCGTTGTCCTTGAACTCCGCGACCGTCTCGCGGATGTGCGGGTGCACGACGTCGAGCGCACGGTGGAATCCGACGTGCACATGCCCCTTCCCGGCCGGTCCGGGTACGGGCGGGGCGGTGGTGTCGGTGAGCCAGTCGCGGATCTGCTCCGGCTCGGTGCCGCGGAACGCGACGAGGACCATGTGCTCGCTGGCGGCGACGTAGGCCTGGGTGTCCTCGATCGGGAAGGGCATCGTGTGGGGCGCCGAGAAGTGGCGGAACCGGTCGAACTTCCACTCGCGGGCGAGCTGCTCGGCCTTCTGCGGGGGCTGGTAGGCGGCACGGGCGGCGTGCGCGAGCCAGTAGGCGTGCGTCGGCGAGTAGCCGGAAGCGGAGTGGTCCAGGGGCGCGACGGACACGGGCGTCTGCCTTTCGACGGTGTGGGGGGTGAGGGAGGAAAGGGACGGTCCGTGATGCTGGCAGGGCCTCGCGCCCCGGTCCGTGCGCGACATCCGGCTCCGTGGGCGGCGCGCGAAGCAGATCAGGGGCGTACGGGTACGCCTACGGGGCGCGCACAGGCACGCCTACGGGCACGCCTACGGGCACGCACAGGCACGCCCACGGTGCGCGTATGGGTCCGGCTGCAGGCCGCGTACGGGTCCGCCTACGGGGCCGCGGTACGGGTCCACCTACGGGGCCGCGGTACGGGTCCGCGGTACGGATGAGCCCACGACGCGTCCGTGTACGGGGAACACCCCGAGTACTCGCCCCTTCTGACGCCCCATAGGCTGGAAGAACGTGACGGAGTCACCCGTGACCACGCTCCCGGAAAGGTGGTGAGTGCCGTGAGTGCCGCCGTGAGCCGGCGCATCGTCGTCGTCACCGCAGTGCACGCCCCGTCCGCCCCGTACCTGCCGGAGGCCTACGCGTCGCTGTGCGACCAGGAGCTGCCCGACGGCTGGGAGTGGCACTGGGTGGTCCAGGAGGACGGCACCACGGACGAGGTCGCCCCGCACCTGCCGGAGGGCGACCCGCGCGTGACCTTCCGTCAGGGACGCCGGGGCGGACCGGGTGTCGCCCGCACCATCGCGCTCGCCCACGCCGAGGGCGAGTACGTGAAGGTCCTGGACGCCGACGACCGGCTCGCCCCGGGCGCCCTGGCCCGCGACCTGGCCGCTCTCGAAGGCGATCCGACGATCGGATGGGCGACGTCGCGCGTCCTGGACCTCCTGCCGGACGGCACGACGGCCGGCTTCCCGGGCGACCCGTCCGACGGGCCGATCGAACGCGGCGAGATAGTGGCCCACTGGACGGCGAACGACTTCCGGGCGCAGGTGCATCCGGCGACCCTGTGCGTACGGCGTGATCTGCTGCTCGCGCTGGGCGGCTGGATGGCGCTGCCGGCGTCGGAGGACACCGGACTGCTGCTGGCGCTCGACTCGGTGAGCCGCGGATGGTTCTCGGCGGAGGTCGGGCTCCTGTACCGGAAGTGGAACGGCCAGGCCACGGGGCAGGCGGCACACGTCGACCCGATCGAACGGGCGGCCCGCATGGCCGTCGTGGCGGCCCGGGCGCGAGCGCTGACGTCGCTGACGTGGAGCGGCCCCTGAGGGCGTCCCCGGGGTCTCCTCCCGGAACTCACCCGGGTTTTGACGGCCGGTTCCCGGGGGGTCTCCCTCGGCGGGGTCCTCGGCTCCTCCCCCTACGTTCCCGTCTCCTTGATGGCGATGGCCTGGGACGGGCACCGCTCGGCCGCCTCCCGCACCTCCGGTTCGTCCCCGGTCTCCTCGCGGCCCGGCAGGACGGCCCCGAGACCGTCGACCGCCGTGAAGACGGACGGCACCCGGTAGACGCACTCGCCGGAGCCGTAGCAGAGGTCGGGGTCCACGGAGATCCTCATGTGCCCTCCCGTCACGATGCGAACCAAGTGGCCTACAGGCGTGACTGCCCTCCACGCGGCTCCCTCAACCGACCGCGACCCCGATCCCCGACCTCGGCCCACGACCCCGATCCCCGACCTCGGCCCACGACCCCGATCCCCGACCGCGACCCGCGACCCGCGACCGCAGTCCACGACCGCGCGCCCCCGGCGGCGCCCCACCGGCGCCCGGTCAGCTCCCCACCGGCTCCCACACGCCGCACCGTTCGGCACCGGTCCCTCCCCTCGTGCGGACCGCTGCCGAACGGTGCGGGTGACGTCGGCCCGCGCCGTTGAGGCGTGAACCGAGGTAAGCCGGGAACCCGTGGCCCGGGTGGGGCAGCAGTCCGGTCGGGGGACTGCTTCTCGGGTCCCCGCGCGCTCAGGCGACGGGGATGTCGCGACCGTATGGGAACTCTGGCGAAATTTGGCCGGGAACATGCGGCGCCCTGGGCCGTCCCCGACCGCTGAGCTGGTGGCCTGTGCGGGCGACATCCGGTTGATGCGCCACTGCGACGCGATCCTGCCATTTTCGGCTCGCGCGGGGGGAGGTTCCGGCATCCGGTCTCCGGCTTAACCGCAGGTCAGCCATATAAAGTGAGTTTTCCGGACCGGATGCCGACTGCGGGGGAGTAAGGGGTGGAGACTTGGGTTCCGGCTCAGGGGCGCGCACGGCCTTCGCGGAACGTCTCGCGCTGCTGTACAGGGAGGCCGGCAACCCGCCGCTCAAGCGCGTGTCCGAAGCGGTCGCCCGCCTTCAGCGGGTCGACGAACGGGGGCGGCCCGTACGGGTGTCCGCCCAGCGGATCAGCGACTGGCGGCGGGCCCGCAACGTGCCCGCACAGTTCGCCGCCCTGGCGGCCGTCCTGCACGTGCTCATCCCCGAGGCGCGCCGTCTGCGCCCCGTACCGGTGTCCACGGGACTCTACGACCTGACCCAGTGGCAGCGTCTGTGGGAGCGCGCGGTGGCCGACCCGGTCGTCGACGGTCCCGAGACGGCCGAGGAGGAGAACCCCCCGGGCGACCCCCCGCCCGTCCCCGGCGGCGTCTGCCCGTACCGAGGGCTGGCCTCGTACCGCCAGGAGGACGCCCGCTGGTTCTTCGGCCGGGAGCGGAGCACGGAGGCCCTGGTCGCCCAACTCCGCGCGGCAGAGGAGACCGGGGGCCTGGTGATGCTCGTGGGCGCCTCGGGGGCGGGCAAGTCCTCCCTGCTGAGCGCCGGCCTGGTGCCCGCGCTGCGCGACGGCGCGCCGGGCGACGAGGGCAGCCGGAGCAGAAAGGTCCTCCACCTCGTACCGGGCGCCGATCCCCTCGCGGAGCTGACCCGCTCCCTCCCGGAACTCGCCCGGGCCCTCCCCGGCCTCCCCCAGCCCCCTCCCGACCCGGCCCGGGCCGCCCCGCCCGCACGGGACACCCCGGAGCCGGCGGCGCACGAACCCGGCACCCCGCACTTCGCCCGGACGGTACGCGCCGCCGTCACGGCCTGGGCGACGACGACGCACACCGCCCCCACGCCACCCCAGCCCACACCACCCCCGCCCGCGCCCTCCCCGGCCGCCACCGATCCCACGGCCTCCCCCACGCCCCCCACCCCGTCCACCCCTTCCCCTCCCTCCACCCCCTGCACCTCATCCACCCCCTCCACCACCTCCCCCCGCCCGGTCCTGATCGTCGACCAGTTCGAGGAGACCTTCACCCTCTGCCCCGACGAGACGGCCCGGCGGACCTTCATCCAGCTCCTCCACGCCGCCTGCACCCCCGACGCCCCGGGCGAACGGGCCCCCGTCCTCGTCATCCTCGGCATCCGCGCCGACTTCTACGAGCAGTGCCTGGGCTATCCCGAACTGGCCGACGCCCTGCAGCACCGGCACATGGTGCTCGGCCCGCTGACCACCGCGGAGCTGCGCGAGGCGGTCACCGGTCCCGCCAAAGCCGTGGGACTGGAACTCGAGCCCGGCCTGGCCGAACTGATCGTCCGTGAGGTCAGCGCCGACGGTCCTCGCGGCGCGCACGACGCGGGCGTGCTGCCGCTCCTCTCCCACGCGCTGCTCGCCACCTGGCAGCGACGGAAGGCGGGCAGGCTGACGCTGGCGGGCTACCGCGCGGCCGGCGGCATCCAGGGAGCGGTGGCGGCGACCGCCGAACGCGCGTGGTCCGGACTCGACCCGGCGGCCCGCACGGCGGCGCGGCTGCTCCTGCTCCGGCTGGTCCGGCTGAGCGAGGACACCCAGGCCACCCGCCGGCGCGGGACACGGCGCCAGCTGGCGTCCGAGTCGACGGACCCCGGCAAGACCGAGGAGTCCCTGGAGGCGCTGGTGCGGGCCCGGCTGGTGACGCTCGACGCGGAGACCGTGGAGATCACCCACGAGGCACTGCTGCACGCCTGGCCGCGACTGCGGGACTGGATCGACGAGGACCGCAACGGCAACCTGCTGCGCCAGCGCCTGGAGGAGGACGGCAGGGCCTGGGAGGAGTCCCAGCGCGACGCGTCGCTGCTCTACCGGGGTTCCCGTCTGGAACAGGCCCGCGCGTGGGCGCGGTCCGCCGGCGACACCTACCTGACCCGCGGCGCGGTGGAGTTCCTGGCCGCCTCGGTCAGGCTGCGCAGACGTATCGTCCTGCTCAGCCGTGCCGCGGTGTCGACCCTGGTCGTCCTCGCGATCCTGGCCGTCGGCGCGGCGGTCGTCGCCTGGCAGCAGCGCAACGACGCCGTGTTCGAGCAGGTCGTCGCCGAGGCCGACCGCGTCCAGTACACGGACCCCTCGCTGTCCGCGCAGCTCGACCTGGTCGCGCACCGCCTGCGACCGGACGACAAGGGCACCGTCAACCGGCTGGTCTCCATCGTCAACGCCCCGCTGGCCACCCCCCTCCTCGGCCACACCGGCGCCGTCTACCTCACCTCGTTCAGCCCGGACGGACGGCTCCTGGCGACCGCCAGCTACGACCGGACCGTACGGCTGTGGGACGTACACGACCCCGAACGCCCCGAACCGCTGGGCAAGCCCCTCACCGGTCACACCAGTTGGGTGAGCAGCGCGGTCTTCAGCCCGGACGGCCACACCCTCGCCAGCGCCGGCGACGACGGCACGATCCGGCTGTGGGACGTCACCGAACCCCGCCGCCCGAAATTGCTCGGCGCTCCCCTGACCGGCCACAAGGGCACCATCTACCTGCTCGCCTTCAGCCCGGACGGGCGGACCCTGGCCTCCGCCGGCGAGGACCGCACCGTACGGCTGTGGAACATGGCCGACCCGGCACGGCCGAAGGCGCTGGGCGCCCTGACCGGCCACACCGCCGCGGTGCGGTCGGTGGCGTTCAGTCCCGACGGACGGACGCTGGCGTCCGGCGGTGACGACGACACGGTCCGGCTGTGGGACGTGGCCGAACCGGCCCGGCCCGAGGCGCTCCGCACGCTGACCGGCCACACGGACCTCGTGCACTCCGTGGCGTTCAGCCCCGACGGGCGCGTCCTCGCCAGCGGCGGCGCGGACGACACCATCCGCCTCTGGGACGTCTCCGCCCCCCGCCGCGCCACCCAGCTCGGGCCGCCGCTCACCGGGCACACGGCGCCGATCTGGTCGGTGGCGTTCAACCCCGACGGCACCACGCTCGCGGCGGCCAGCGCCGACAGCACGGCGAGCCTGTGGAACGTCAGCGACCCGGCGTACCCGTCCCAGGTCGGTGAACCCCTGGCCGGGAGCAGCGGCGAGATGTACGCCCTGGGCTTCAGCCCCGACGGCCGGACCCTCGCCACCGGGAGCGGCGACAGCAAGGTCCGCCTGTGGTCGATCCCGACGTCCGACATGATCGGCCGCAGCGGGGCGTTCCGCCCGGACGGGCGGGTGTTCGCCACGGCCGCGCGCGACGGCAGCGTCCGGCTGTGGAACGTGGAGAGACCGCAACGGCCCGTCCTGCTCAACGAGCCGTTCATGCCCGGTGACGGCGGCCAGCGCTCACTGGTCTTCTCCCCCGACGGCCACACCCTCGCCGTGCTCACCGGCAGCCGCGCGGTGTACCTGTGGAACGTCACCGACCCGACCCGACCGGTCTCCTACGGCGCTCCCCTCACCCTGCGCACCCGCTTCATGGGCCCCGAGGCACTGGCGTTCAGCCCCGACGGCCACACCCTCGCCACCGCCTACGACGACCGCACCTTCCAGCTCTGGAACATCACCGACCCGTCCCGCCCCACCCACTACGGCACCCCCCTCACCGGCCACAAGGGCTATGTCAACGCCCTCACCTTCAGCCCGGACGGCCGGACCCTGGCGAGCGCCAGCGCGGACGGCACGATCCGCCTGTGGGACGTGACCGCCCCTCGCCGCGCCGCTCTCCTCGGCACGCCCCTCACCGGGCACCACGGCCCGGTCAACACCCTGGCGTACAGCCCCGACGGCCACACGCTGGCCAGCGGCAGCGACGACGACACGGTCCGCCTGTGGAACGTCACCGACCCCGACCGGGCCACTCGGCTGGACGCCACCCTCACCGGGCACACGGAAGCGGTCGTGTCCCTGACCTTCAGCCCGGACGGCCGCACCCTGGCGAGCGGCGGCAACGACAACACCGTCCGCCTGTGGAACGTCGCCGACCCCTCCACGGCGGCCCCCATCGGCCAGTCGATGAGCCCCAACGCCAAGACGGGCAACTTCCTCTCCTTCAGCCCCCAGAGCCCCATGCTCGGCGTCTCGAGCGGCACGGACACCGTGCGCCTGTGGAACCTGGACGTCGACGACGCCATCCGCCACATCTGCGCGACCACCCGCGGCGTCCTGACCGAGGCCAAGTGGCGGGAGTACCTCCCCCGCCTCTCCTACGAACCTCCCTGTGAAGACCCCTGACAGTGAAGTGATACCCGTCACAACGCCTGGCCGTGGAAGAGAGTTCCTCCCCCCGGCCAACCACCCTTGTTAGCCTTGGCCATAGCCCGGTCGCTGGTGCATCCCCCGTCGCCAGCGACCGGGCCTTCGCATGGCCGGGCCCGGCAGCTGTCCGCGCGACCGTCCTTGCGGACGCCGTCCAGGTGGACGCGGACGCAACCATCGAGGCCGTTGGTGTCAGCCGCATACGCAGAAGACCCCCAACCATAATCGGTTGGGGGTCTTCTCGCTGGTGGGGCTAACAGGATTTGAACCTGTGGCCTCATCCTTATCAGGGATGCGCTCTAACCAACTGAGCTATAGCCCCGCCGCGCTTTGCGGTGTGTGTTCCGCGCGCTGACTCCTGAAGATTAGCGCACGACCGGGGCAGTCCCAAAATCGGTGGTCGGGGCAGGTCACTCGTCCTCGGCCAGCGTCAGCTCGATGCCGCCCACGAAGCCCGCGGAGAGGTTGTAGATGAAGGCGCCGAGGGTCGCGAGGGCCGTCGCGAGGACGACGTCGATGACCGCGATGATCGACGTGAACATCAGGACGTGGGGGAGCGACAGGAACGACTGGAGGTCGAATCCGTTCGACTCGTTGGAGCCGGTCGCCTGCGAGATGGTGCCGCCGACCGTCGCGAAGACGCCCATCGCGTCCATGACCATCCACAGGACTGCGGCCGCGACGATGGTGCAGACGCCGAGCGCGATGGAGAGCAGGAAGCTCACCTTCATGACCGACCAGGGGTCGGCCTTGGCCACCCGCAGCCGGGCCTTGCGGACCCGGGGCGTGGTGCGGGCGCCGGTGCGCGGACGGCGTACCGCGCCGGCCGGGGCCGGCGTCTGGTACGCCTGCGGTGGGTGGTACGGCCCGGTGGGCTGCTTCTGCTGCCGCTCACCGGGCAACGGGGAGGCCCCCTTCTGGGTCTGCGGGCCTCGGGTGTCCGTCACGGTTCCCCCCTGGGATCCCTGGGATGACTGCGCTCCCTGTCCGTCGGACGAGGGCGAGTCGGCCGGGGACGCCTTGACCGGCTTCAGCTGGGTGGTGTGCGTGTCCGCCCCCCGCCCGTCGGCGCTCCGCGCATCGGTGGGATGCGCGTCCCCCGCCGGCGCGGCGGAGCCACGGCCGCCGTCGTCCGTCGCCTTGCCGGCAGACGTACCGGTGGAAGGGCCGTCAGAGGTGCCGGTCGGTGTACCGACCGAACCGGCGCCCGTGGCTCCGCTCACGATGACTCACTCCTCGTGCTACTCGGCCGAGGGCGCCTCACCCTCGTCCGTGCCGCTGGTCGCGGCGTCCTCGGCGGTCTCGTCGACGACGATGTCGCCGTCGACCTCCTCCGCCTCGCGCCCCGCCTCGGCGTTACGTGCGATGCCGACGACGGCATCGCGCTTGCCCAGGTTGATCAGTTGGACGCCCATGGTGTCACGGCCCGTCTCCCTGACCTCGTTGACTCGCGTACGAATCACACCGCCACCGAGCGTGATGGCGAGGATCTCATCGGTCTCCTCGACCACCAGCGCTCCGACGAGCGAACCACGGTCCTCGACGATCTTGGCGGCCTTGATGCCGAGGCCGCCGCGACCCTGGACGCGGTACTCGTCGACGGCGGTCCGCTTCGCGTACCCGCCGTCCGTGGCAGTGAACACGAACGTACCGGGTCGAACGACATTCATCGAGAGCAGTTCGTCGCCCTCACGGAAGCTCATGCCCTTGACGCCCGAGGTGGCGCGGCCCATCGGGCGCAGGGTGTCGTCCGTAGCGGTGAACCTGATCGACTGCGCCTTCCTGCTGATCAGAAGCAGATCGTCGTCGGCGGAGACGAGCTCGGCGCCGATCAGTTCGTCGTCGGAACCGTCCTCCCGCTCCCGCAGGTTGATCGCGATCACGCCGCCGGAGCGGGGCGAATCGTAATCCTTCAGCGGCGTCTTCTTGACCAGGCCGGCCTTGGTGGCCAGGACCAGGTACGGCGCGGCCTCGTAGTCGCGGATGGCGAGGATCTCGGCGATCGCCTCGTCCGGCTGGAACGCCAGCAGGTTCGCGACGTGCTGGCCCCGCGCGTCCCGGCCGGCGTCGGGCAGCTCGTAGGCCTTGGCGCGGTAGACGCGGCCCTTGTTGGTGAAGAACAGCAGCCAGTGGTGCGTGGTCGACACGAAGAAGTGGTCGACGATGTCGTCTTCCTTGAGCTTCGCGCCGCGGACGCCCTTGCCGCCGCGCTTCTGGGCGCGGTAGTCGTCCGTCTTGGTGCGCTTGACGTAGCCGCCGCGCGTGACGGTGACGACGATGTCCTCCTCGGCGATCAGGTCCTCGATGGACATGTCACCGTCGTAGGGCACCAGCTTGGTCTTGCGGTCGTCGCCGTACTTCTCGACGATCGCCGCCAGCTCCTCGCTGACGATGCCGCGCTGACGGACCGGGGAGGCGAGGATCTCGTTGTACTCGTTGATCTTCGCCTGGAGTTCGTCGTGCTCCTGGACGATCTTCCGGCGCTCCAGGGCGGCCAGCCGGCGCAGCTGCATCTCGAGGATGGCGTTGGCCTGGATCTCGTCGATCTCCAGCAGGCCCATCAGGCCCGTACGGGCGATATCGACGGTGTCGCTGCGCCGGATCAGCGCGATGACCTCGTCGATGGCGTCCAGGGCCTTCAGCAGGCCGCGCAGGATGTGGGCGCGCTCCTCCGCCTTGCGCAGGCGGAAACGCGTCCGGCGGACGATGACCTCGATCTGGTGCGTCACCCAGTGGCGGATGAACGCGTCCAGCGAGAGCGTGCGCGGCACACCGTCGACCAGCGCCAGCATGTTGGCGCCGAAGTTGGTCTGGAGGTCGGTGTGCTTGTAGAGGTTGTTCAGGACGACCTTGGCGACGGCGTCCCGCTTGAGCACGATCACCAGGCGCTGGCCGGTGCGCGACGAGGTCTCGTCACGGACGTCGGCGATGCCGCCGATCCTGCCGTCCTTGACCAGGTCGGCGATCTTCTGCGCGAGGTTGTCGGGGTTGACCTGGTAGGGGAGCTCCGTGACCACCAGGCACTGGCGGTTCTGGATCTCCTCGACCTCGACGACCGCGCGCATGGTGATCGAGCCGCGGCCCGTGCGGTAGGCCTCCTCGATGCCCTTGCGGCCCACCACCAGGGCGCCGGTCGGGAAGTCGGGGCCCTTGATGCGCTCGATCAGCGCGTCCAGCAGCTCCTCGTGGGAGGCCTCGGGGTTCTCCAGGTACCACTGGGCGCCGGCCGCGACCTCGCGCAGGTTGTGCGACGGGATGTTGGTCGCCATGCCGACCGCGATGCCGGCCGAGCCGTTGATCAGCAGGTTCGGGAAGCGGGCGGGCAGGACGGTCGGCTCCTGGGAGCGGCCGTCGTAGTTGTCCGTGAAGTCGACGGTCTCCTCGTCGATGTCGCGGACCATCTCCATCGACAGCGGCGCCATCTTGCACTCGGTGTACCGCATGGCCGCGGCCGGGTCGTTGCCCGGCGAGCCGAAGTTGCCGTTGGAGTCGACGAGCGGCATGCGCATCGCCCACGGCTGGGCGAGGCGGACCAGCGCGTCGTAGATCGAGGAGTCGCCGTGGGGGTGGTAGTTGCCCATGACGTCGCCGACGACGCGGGCGCACTTGTAGAAGCCGCGCTCGGGGCGGTAGCCGCCGTCGTACATGGCGTACAGCACGCGGCGGTGGACGGGCTTGAGACCGTCCCGGACGTCCGGCAGCGCGCGCGAGACGATGACGGACATCGCGTAGTCGAGGTACGAGCGCTGCATCTCCGTCTCGAGCCCGACGGGCTCGATGCGCATGGCGATCTCGCCGCCCTCGTCGGGGGTGACGGGGCCAGTGGGAAGATTCGGGGTCTCGTCGGCCATTGCTGGTGAGGATCCTTCCTGGTGCGGTCAGCTGAGACCGACTCAGATGTCGAGGAAGCGGACGTCCTTGGCGTTGCGCTGGATGAAGGCGCGGCGGGCCTCGACGTCCTCGCCCATGAGGACCGAGAACAGGTCGTCGGCCTGGGCGGCGTCGTCGAGGGTGACCTGGCCGAGGACGCGGTGCTCCTGGTCCATGGTCGTGATGCGCAGCTCCTCGGCGTTCATCTCGCCGAGGCCCTTGAAGCGCTGGATCGAGTCCTCGCGGATGCGCTTGCCGCGCTGGCGGCCCAGCTCGATCAGGGCGTCGCGCTCGCGGTCGGAGTACGCGTACTCCACGTCCTCGCGGCCCCACTTGATCTTGTAGAGGGGCGGGCGGGACAGGAACACGTGACCGGCCTCGACCAGCGGCCGCATGAAGCGGAACAGGAAGGTCAGCAGCAGGGTGTTGATGTGCTGGCCGTCGACGTCGGCGTCCGCCATCAAGATGATCTTGTGGTAGCGGAGCTTCTCGATGTCGAAGTCCTCGTGCACGCCGGTGCCGAAGGCGGAGATCAGCGCCTGGATCTCCTGGTTCTGCAGGATCTTGTCGATCCGGGCCTTCTCGACGTTGAGGATCTTGCCTCGGATCGGGAGGATCGCCTGGTACTGCGGATTGCGGCCGGACTTGGCCGAGCCGCCGGCGGAGTCACCCTCGACGATGAAGATCTCGCACTTGGTGGGGTCGTTCGACTGGCAGTCGGAGAGCTTGCCCGGCAGGGAGGCCGACTCCAGCAGGCCCTTGCGGCGGGTGAGGTCGCGGGCCTTGCGGGCCGCCACGCGCGCGGTGGCCGCCTGGATGCCCTTGCGGATGATGTCCGCCGCCTCGTTCGGGTTGCGGTCCAGCCAGTCGTTGAGGTGCTCGTAGACCGCCTTCTGGACGAAGGTCTTGGCCTCGGTGTTGCCCAGCTTGGTCTTGGTCTGACCCTCGAACTGGGGTTCGCTCAGCTTGACCGAGATGATCGCGGTCAGACCCTCGCGGATGTCGTCACCCGTGAGGTTGTCGTCCTTCTCGCGGAGCAGCTTCTTGTCGCGCGCGTACTTGTTGACCAGGTTGGTCAGTGCAGCGCGGAAGCCCTCCTCGTGGGTGCCGCCCTCGTGCGTGTGGATGATGTTCGCGAACGAGTACACGCCCTCGGTGTAACCGCTGTTCCACTGCATGGCGACTTCGAGGGAGAGGCTCTTCTCCTTGTCCTCCGCCTCCAGGTCGATGACCGTCGGGTGCACCACGTCCCCCTTGCGGGAGTTGAGGTACTTCACGAAGTCGACGATGCCGCCCTCGTAGTGGTACATGACGGTCTTGACCTCGGCGGTCTCGTCCGCGCCCGCCTCGTCCGCCCCGGACGTGGCCTTCGCCGACTCGCGCTCGTCAGTGAGTTTGATCGTCAAACCCTTGTTGAGGAACGCCATCTCCTGGAAACGCCGCGACAGCGTCTCGAAGGAGTACTCCGTGGTCTCGAAGATGTCGCCGTCGGCCCAGAAGGTGACCGACGTACCGGTCTCCTCGATCGCCTCGTGCCGGGCGAGCGGTGCCGTCGGGACGCCCATCTTGTAGTCCTGGGTCCAGCGGTGGCCGTCGGTGCGGACCTCGACCGACACCTTGGACGACAGGGCGTTCACGACGGACACGCCCACGCCGTGCAGACCGCCGGAGACCGCGTAGCCGCCGCCGCCGAACTTGCCGCCCGCGTGCAGCACGGTCAGCACGACCTCGACGGCCGGCTTGCCCTCGGAGGGCACGATGCCGACCGGGATGCCCCGGCCGTTGTCGACGACCCGTACGCCGCCGTCGGCCAGGATCGTCACGTCGATGGTGTCCGCGTGGCCGGCCAGCGCCTCGTCGACCGAGTTGTCGACGACCTCGTACACGAGGTGGTGCAGACCGCGCTCACCGGTGGAGCCGATGTACATACCGGGTCGCTTGCGGACCGCGTCCAGACCCTCGAGGACGGTGATGGCGCTGGCGTCGTACGAGGCCGTGACCTCGCCGTTCGAGGTCACGGCCTCGGCGTTGGCGCCGGCGTCGGTGGACGGGATGTTCTCGTTGGGGTTGCCGGAATCGGCCACGAAGCGCCCTTTCTGGCACAGCACGAGCCGAGCTCTGGGGGTCGCCCCTCTGGGGGAGGGTCGCCGGAGCGGCTGCGGCATGTTGCGTTGGTAAGCCTTGATCAGCGTTGCTCAGCTTGTCCCGGACGGTCCCCACGTTTGGGGGCGGGATTGGCTTCCAGTCTACCGGTAGCGCCGACAGTGATGGGGGTTTGCCGGTACCTGAGTCCGCATGTGCCGCCCTCAACCGGTCTCGCCCGACTCCCGATATACGGATGGGGGCTCCAAGAGGCTCACAGAGGCACTCAGCGCTTCCGGGTGTCAACCCTTGGCTACCGCACAGTCACGTCCGTATTCGCAACCGCGTGCGAGCCGTGCGCGCCCGGACGCGACGACGGCCGGGACGGTACGGACGGACCACCCCGGCCGGTGAAGAAGTGAGGTACGTCACCCGTAGGTGTCGCCGGGACCCGTACTGCCCGGGGCCCGCAGCGGGCCGTACCGACGGGCGGGGCCGCCGGGGCCCTGCACCCTGATCTGCCGCACCCTGCCGTGCCCCAGATCCTCGTTGAGGCGCGCGACCAGCGTCGGGGCGAGCAGCCGCAGGTTCGTCGCCCACGCCGTGGAGTCGCACCGCACGACCAGGACGCGTTCGTCCTCGTCGTACCGCTCCGGCACACAGTGGTTGGCCACGTCCTCGCCGACGATCTGCGGCCAGCGGCCCATCACGCCGCCCACCGCGGCCGGCGCCTCCCAGCCGCGTTCGGTGAGCAGCCGGTTGATCGCGGCGCCGAGCGCCATGGGATCGCGGCCGTCCGCCCGCGCGCCGGAGCGCAGGCCGCCCCCGCGCCGCGCCTGTTTCTTCTGCTGCGCCGCGTCCCCCCGCGCGCGTGCCTGCTCGCGCGCCGCCCGGAGCGCCACCCGGGCCAGGTCGACTCCGGAGGGCTGCGGGGCCTTCTTCGGTTCCTCGTCGCTCATACGCGTTCCACCGTGTCGCTCATACGCGTGCCACCGTCCCGTCCGACACGGCGTACCGGGCCCCCGTGAGGACGTGCGGCACGTCGTCGTCGACGGCGGCCGTCACGAGGACCTGCTCACCGGGCGCGACGAACTCCGCCAGCCGCTCACGACGGCGGGCGTCCAGCTCGGCGAAGACGTCGTCGAGCACCAGCACCGGCTCGTTGCCCTCGGCGCGCAGCAGGTCGTAGGAGGCCAGCCGCAGCGCGAGCGCGTAGGACCACGACTCCCCGTGGGAGGCGTACCCCTTGGCCGGCAGCTCACCGAGTTTCAGGACCAGGTCGTCCCGGTGGGGGCCCACGAGGGTGACGCCCCGTTCGATCTCCTGTTTGCGCACGTCGGCGAGCGCGGCCATCAGCTGTTCGTAGAGGTGCTCGCGCGTGTGCGCCTCGCCCGGCGCCGACGGCCTGTACTCCAGGGTGACCGGTCCGCCGCCCGGGGCCAGCTGCTCGTACGCCTTGTCGGCGAGCGGCTGGACCGCGGCCACCAGGTCGAGCCGCTGGGCGAGCAGCTCGGCGCCCACGCGCGCGAGGTGCTGGTCCCACACGTCGAGCGTGGACAGGTCCATGGTGCGGCCGCCGTGGCGGCGGGCCAGCGCGGCCGACTTCAGCAGGGTGTTGCGCTGCTTCAGCACGCGCTCGTAGTCGGAGCGCACGCCCGCCATGCGCGGGGAGCGGGCGGTGATCAGCTCGTCGAGGAAGCGGCGCCGCTCACCGGGGTCGCCCTTCACCAGCGCGAGATCCTCGGGCGCGAACAGTACGGTCCGTACGATGCCCAGCACGTCACGGGGCTTGACCTGCGAGGACCGGTTGATGCGGGCGCGGTTGGCCCGGCCCGGGTTCAGCTCCAGCTCGACCAGCTGCTGCCGCTCGCCCTGCCGCACCTGCGCCCGGATGACGGCGCGGTCGGCGCCCATGCGCACCAGGGGCGCGTCGGAGGCGACGCGGTGGCTGCCGAGGGTGGCGAGGTAGCCGACCGCCTCGACCAGGTTCGTCTTGCCCTGCCCGTTGGGGCCGACGAATGCCGTGACGCCCGGGTCGAGCGGGACCTCGACCCGGGCGTAGGAGCGGAAGTCGGCCAGCGACAGATGCGTGACGTGCATGGTCGTTCACCGACCTTCCCCGGGGGTTGTGGACCGCCGGGCGGCCCTGTGGACTACTTCTTCTCGACCGCGTGGCCGCCGAACTGGTTGCGCAGCGCCGCGATCATCTTCATCTGCGGCGAGTCCTCCTGGCGGGAGGCGAACCGCGCGAACAGCGAGGCGGTGATCGCCGGGAGCGGTACGGCGTTGTCGATGGCGGCCTCGACGGTCCAGCGGCCCTCGCCGGAGTCCTGGGCGAAGCCGCGCAGCTTGTCCAGGTGCTCGTCCTCGTCGAGGGCGTTGACCGCCAGGTCCAGCAGCCAGGAACGGATGACCGTGCCCTCCTGCCAGGAGCGGAACACCTCGCGCACGTCGGTGACCGAGTCGACCTTCTCCAGCAGCTCCCAGCCCTCGGCGTAGGCCTGCATCATGGCGTACTCGATGCCGTTGTGGACCATCTTCGCGAAGTGGCCCGCGCCGACCTTGCCGGCGTGCACGGAGCCGAAGTCACCCTCGGGCTTGAGCGCGTCGAAGATCGGCTGCACCTTGGCGACGTTCTCGGCGTCGCCGCCGTACATCAGCGCGTAGCCGTTCTCCAGGCCCCAGACGCCGCCGGAGACTCCGCAGTCGACGAAGCCGATGCCCTTGGCGGCCAGCTCCTCGGCGTGCTTCTCGTCGTCGGTCCAGCGGGAGTTGCCGCCGTCCACGACGACGTCACCGGGCTCCAGCAGCTCGGCGAGCTCGTCGATGGTCGACTGGGTGGCCGGGCCGGCCGGGACCATCACCCAGACGACACGCGGGCCCTCGAGCTTGCCCACAAGCTCTTGCAGGCTGTGGACATCGGCGAGGTCCGCATTGCGGTCGTATCCGATGACGGTGTGGCCTGCGCGGCGAATCCGCTCGCGCATGTTGCCGCCCATCTTGCCGAGGCCGACGAGACCGAGCTCCATCAGTTGTTCCTTAGGTCGCTGTGTGGCGTGTGAGGCACCTTCGTACCCCTGTCCGAGCCTAAACCCGGACCGTCACGCACACCTGTGGGCATACGCGCTCAGACGTACGGCTCCACCTGCGGCTTCTCCCCCACGGCCCGGCGGGTTGTCCACCGGTCTGTGGACAACCCGCCGGGCCCGGGAATCCGGTCTCAGCCGCTCAGACGCACCGGCATGATCAGGTACTTGTATGCCTCGTCCGCCTCGGCGTCCACGGCCGGCTTGCCGCTGAGCAGCGCGGGCTTGGTGGACGTCGTGAAGGAGAGCTGGGCCACCGGGGAGTCGATGGCGCTCAGGCCGTCCAGCAGGAAGGTCGGGTTGAAGGCGATCGAGATGTCGTCGCCCTCCAGCTGGGCGTCGACCCTTTCCACAGCCTGTGCGTCGTCGCTGGAGCCGGCCTCCAGGATGAGCACGCCCTGCTCGAAGCTGAGCCGCACCGGGGTGTTGCGCTCGGCGACCAGGGCCACGCGCTTGACGGCCTCCACGAAGGGCGCGGTCTCGATGACGGCGATGCTGTTGAACTCGGTCGGGAACAGCGTGCGGTACTTCGGGAGGTCGCCCTCCAGCAGCCGGGTCGTCGTCCGACGGCCGGCGCCCTCGAAACCGATCAGGCCCTCGCCCGAGCCGGAGCCGGACAGCGCCAGCGTGACGCTGTCGCCGCTGGTCAGCGCCTTGGCGGTGTCCAGGAGCGTCTTGGCGGGCACCAAGGCCACCGCGGAGGCGTCCGGGTTCTCCGGCTTCCACAGGAACTCGCGGACCGCGAAGCGGTAGCGGTCGGTGGAGGCCAGCGTGACGGTGTCGCCCTCGATCTCGATGCGCACACCGGTCAGGACGGGCAGCGTGTCGTCACGGCCCGCGGCGATGGCGACCTGGGCGGCCGCGGAGGCGAAGACCTCACCGGGGACCGTGCCCGTGGCGTTCGGCATCTGCGGCAGCGACGGGTACTCCTCCACAGGCAGTGTGTGGAGGGTGAAGCGGGAGGAGCCGCAGACCACCGTCGCCCGTACACCGTCTGTGGAGATCTCCACCGGTCGGTTGGGGAGGGCGCGGCAGATGTCCGCGAGCAGCCGGCCGGAGACGAGGACCGTGCCCTCCTCCTCGACCTCCGCTTCCACCGACACGCGTGCGGAGACCTCGTAGTCGAAGCTGGAGAGGCTGAGGGCGCCGTCGTCGGCCTTCAGCAGGAGGCCGGCGAGGACAGGCGCCGGCGGACGGGCCGGGAGGCTGCGCGCCGCCCAGGCAACTGCCTCCGCGAGTACGTCGCGTTCCACCCGGATCTTCACTCTTGCCGCCTCCTGCTGTTGCCGGCGCTTCTCGCCCTGCCTGGCCTTCGTCGTCTGTCTCGGTGTCGTCGGCCCCTGTGAGGGGAAGGACCACCGGGGACCAGTCTGACGCACCGCACTGACAGTAGGTGCCCCTCGGGGTCAAGTCGTGACCAGGGACAGCCGGAGCTCCGAGAGCGAGTTGTGCACAGGACCCCCTTCGAACCGGATTCCTGGCTCTCTCTAGTCGGGAGTAGTAGTAGGGCCTGTGGATACCGTGGATAACCGCGTCTTCGCAGCTCAGACGCGAGATTTTGTCCACGGGCCCTGTGGGCGGAGGCGGTGGACAACCGGGGTCATCTGTGGAGAACGGAAAGTTCTGCACACCCCGTACACAGGCAGAGGGGACTTCTCCCCAGACGCATCCCCAGGTTTACCCGTCTTTCCCACAGGCCAACCCGGCAGCTTCATGTGACGCCTTTCACTCAAGACGGTGAGGACGCCTCCGAGCTTGCCGAACAGTGGACAGGGGTGTGGAGAAGCCGACGATCGCTGGGGACAACCGGCTCGAGCCTGTGGGTTGCCGGTGGACAACTTCGTGCACAGGGTGTGGACCCTCGCTCTGTCCACACCCTGTGGATATCTTTCGTCCACGAATCCACAACCGGGTGACCTGGCCCGATGGTCCGTCAACAGGGTGGCCTGTGGACAGGATCTGGACAACTCCGCAGTCCCCAGCCTGTGGAGGGGAGAAAGTCACCGAATCTGTGGAGAGTGGCCGTAACCCGGCAGTTAATCGAACAGCGGGTGACCTCCTGGAGCGGCGCGCTCCCCCCGGGCACGGCCCGGGAAGCGTCCCCGGGCGCCCCCGCCGGCGCCTCTCCCACGGCACAGGGCGCCCGCCGGGGCGCGGTAGACGGGGGCGAGGGCGTTCCGGAGGCGGGCTCGTCGGGCATGGCGAAGGGCGCCCCGGGATCGCTCCCGAGACGCCCCTCGTAGGGTCCGTGCGGCCCGTTCAGCCGGCCTTGATGCGGTTGGTCAGCTCGGTCACCTGGTTGTAGATGGAGCGCCGCTCGGCCATCAGATTGCGGATCTTGCGGTCGGCGTGCATCACCGTCGTGTGGTCGCGGCCGCCGAACAGCGCGCCGATCTTCGGCAGCGACAGATCGGTCAGCTCGCGGCACAGGTACATGGCGATCTGCCGGGCGGTGACCAGGGCACGGCCCCGCGAGGTGCCGCACAGGTCCTCGACGGTCAGCCCGAAGTAGTCCGCCGTGGCGCTCATGATGGCCGTCGAGGTGATCTCGGGGGCCGAGTCCTCGCCCCCGGGCATCAGGTCCTTCAGGACGATCTCGGTCAGCCCCAGGTCCACCGGCTGCCGGTTGAGCGAGGCGAACGCCGTCACCCGGATCAGCGCGCCCTCCAGCTCGCGGATGTTGCGCGAGATCCGGGAGGCGATGAACTCCAGCACCTCCGGCGGGGCGTTCAGCTGCTCCTGCACCGCCTTCTTGCGGAGGATCGCGATACGCGTCTCCAGCTCCGGCGGCTGCACATCCGTGATCAGGCCCCACTCGAAACGGTTCCGCAGCCGGTCCTCCAGCGTCACCAGCTGCTTGGGCGGCCGGTCACTGGAGAGCACGATCTGCTTGTTCGCGTTGTGGAGCGTGTTGAAGGTGTGGAAGAACTCCTCCTGCGTCGACTCCTTGTCCGCGAGGAACTGGATGTCGTCGACGAGCAGGATGTCCATCTCGCGGTAGCGCTTGCGGAAACTGTCGCCCTTGCCGTCGCGGATGGAGTTGATGAACTCGTTGGTGAACTCCTCCGAGCTCACGTACCGCACACGCGTGCCCGGGTAGAGGCTGCGCGCGTAGTGGCCGATCGCGTGCAGCAGGTGCGTCTTGCCGAGACCCGACTCCCCGTAGATGAACAGGGGGTTGTACGCCTTCGCGGGAGCCTCGGCGACGGCGACCGCGGCCGCGTGCGCGAAGCGGTTGGACGCGCCGATGACGAACGTGTCGAAGAGGTACTTCGGGTTCAGCCGTGCCGTCGGCTCACCGGGGCCGCCCGCCGCGGGCTGTGCGCCCGACGGGCCAAGTCCGCCGGCGCCCGGCTGGCCGGGACCGGGCTGGCCCCCGCGGTGCGGGTGCCCGCCGGCCGACGGATCGGGCAGCTCACGCCGGACCGGGTCCCGCTGGTCGTAGTCGGGACGGTCGGGACGGGAGGACTCGTACTCGGAGCGCTGCTGCTCGTACGGGGACGGGTCGTAGGACGGGCGGTCCATCGGCTGGGGGCGGTAGTCCTGCGGAGGAGACCCGTAGGAGTCCTGACCGGACGGGCCGCCGTAGGTGTCCTGCGACCGGGAGGCGTAGGGGTCGCGCTCGGGGAAGCCGAGCCGCTGCTGCTGCCAGCCGTACTCGTCCTGGGCGGGGCGCGGCCAGGCGCCGGGCTCCGGTCGCTGGTACTCCGAGGGATAGGCCGGACGGGCTGTCGGCAGCTGGTCCTGGCGGGATCCCTGGTCCCCGGAGGGCGCCGGCATCTGGTCGCCGCGGTGCCGGCCGTAACCGTCGTACTGGCTGTCGTAGGGCGGCCGGTCGTAGGAGCCGTCGTAGGGGCCGGAGGGCCGTTCGGGTTCCTCGTAGCGCGGCGGGGCGGGGGGCGCGGGCGGCGTCGGCGGCTCGCCCGCGGAACCGTCGACGGTGATCGCGATACGGATCGGGCGGCCGCACTCACGGCTCAGGGTCTCGCTGACGATGGGGGCCAGACGGCCCTCCAGCACGCCCTTCGCGAACTCGTTCGGTACGGCGAGCAGGGCGGTGTCGGCCACCAGCGCCAGCGGCTGGCAGCGCCGGATCCAGTGCTCGTCCTTCGCCTCGACGCCCTGCCCGCGCCCCTCGCCGAGGAGCTGCTCCAGAACGCGTGGCCACACTGCGGCAAGATCGGCAGGTACGTCAGCCACAGGGCACGCTCTCTCACATGTCCCACGAACGGGTGATGGTGGGACGGATCGGTTTCACATCGGGGCGGGTCAGGGACAAGGGAACGAATCGGAGTCCAGCCACGGTAGTCAGCGCAGCGGGTACGGTTCAAGTTGTTGTCCCCAGGCTGTGGATAGTGTCTCCCGGTGGCCGCTGGTTTGACCGGATGGCGTAGCCGCGCGTACCGTAACCAGGTCGAGTTGTCGATGGCTGCTGCCGCCTGCCTCCGATGGGCACAGATCGCGTCAAAGGTGATCGGGAAGCGGTGCACTCGGGCGCTGAACGCGAGCTACTCGTGGGCGCACGGTGACAGCCAGGACGGCACCCCGCCACTACCGATTGATTTCTGGAGCCCCCGAGTGAGCAAGCGCACCTTCCAGCCGAACAACCGTCGTCGCGCGAAGACCCACGGCTTCCGGTTGCGTATGCGCACCCGTGCCGGCCGCGCGATCCTCGCGTCCCGCCGTAGCAAGGGTCGCGCCCGTCTGTCCGCCTGATCCCGGTCAGGTCATGCCGTCGTGCTGCCCACCGAGAACCGGCTGAGGCGGCGCGAGGACTTCGCGACCGCAGTACGACGGGGCCGTCGGGCCGGACGCCCGACTCTCGTCGTCCATCTTCGTAGCGGTGCCACGGACCCGCACGCGCCTGGGGAGAGCGCTCCCCCGACGCGTGCGGGTTTCGTCGTGAGCAAGGCTGTGGGAGGAGCGGTCGTCCGCAACACGGTGAAGCGCAGACTCCGCCATCTGATGCGCGACCGAGTCGCCCTCTTGCCCCCCGGTAGCCTGGTAGTCGTACGGGCGCTGCCCGGGGCGGGTGACGCCGACCACGCACAGCTGGCCCAAGACCTTGATGCCGCCCTTCAACGGCTGCTGGGAGGGGGCGCGCGATGAAGTACCCGCTGCTGGCCCTGATCAAGCTCTACCAGTGGACGATCAGTCCGCTGCTCGGGCCGGTGTGCAAGTACTACCCGTCGTGCTCTCACTACGGCTTCACGGCCATCGACCGGCACGGCGCGTTCAAGGGAACAGCCCTCACCGCCTGGCGCATCCTGCGGTGCAACCCGTGGTCGCTGGGAGGCGTGGATCATGTCCCGCCGCGCAAGCGCCCGCGGTGGCACGAGGCGCTGCGCGACACCTGGCGCGCACGCAAGGGCGGGCCCTCCGCCGCCGAAACGGCCACCGAGGAGAATCGTTCTTCGAGCCCGGCCGCAGAGACCCCGTCCCATGCCCAAGGAGCATGATTAGTGGACACGATCGCAAGCCTCTTCAGTTTCATCACCACACCCGTCTCCTGGGTCATCGTCCAGTTCCACACGGTGTACGGCTCCCTCTTCGGCCCGGACACGGGATGGGCCTGGGGCCTGTCCATCGTGTCCCTGGTGATCCTCATCCGGATCTGCCTGATCCCGCTCTTCGTGAAGCAGATCAAGGCGACGCGGGCGATGCAGACGCTGCAGCCCGAGATGAAGAAGATCCAGGAGCGCTACAAGAACGACAAGCAGCGCCAATCCGAAGAGATGATGAAGCTGTACAAGGAGACGGGTACCAACCCGCTCTCCTCGTGCCTTCCCATCCTGGCGCAGTCTCCGTTCTTCTTCGCCCTGTACCACGTGCTCAACGCCATCGCCAACGGTGACACCATCGGTGTGATCAACCAGGGCCTGCTGGAGAGCGCGCAGAAGGCGCACATCTTCGGCGCCCCCTTGGCGGCGAAGTTCACCGACAGCGCCTCGGACGTGGCCGCACTCGACGCCTCGCTGACCAGCGTCCGCATCGTCACCGCGATCATGATCGTCCTGATGTCGGCCTCGCAGTTCTTCACGCAGCGCCAGCTGATGACGAAGAACGTCGACACCACGGTGAAGACGCCGTTCATGCAGCAGCAGAAGATGCTGATGTACGTCTTCCCCATCATGTTCGCCGTCTTCGGCATCAACTTCCCGGTCGGTGTCCTCGTCTACTGGCTGACCACCAACGTGTGGACCATGGGCCAGCAGATGTACGTCATCCACAACAACCCGACCCCGGGTTCCAAGGCTCAGGCCGCCTACCTGGAGCGCCTGCACAAGCGCGTCACGCACCACGGCAAGACCCGTGGCCGCGGCGAGAAGGCCATCGTCAAGGCGATCGTGGCCAAGGGCCGGGACCGCAACGAGTTCGAGCGCAAGTTCATCAACGGTCTGAGCAAGGCGGGCCTCGCGGCCCAGGCCGACGGCACCGTGGCGAGGGGCGAGACCCAGATCGACACCCTGACCGAGGACGGCACGCCCCTGACGGCGGCGGCCGCCGCGGCCAAGCGCCAGCAGCCCAAGCGCCAGTCCAAGGCCCAGCGCCAGTCCGGAGGCCCCAAGGCGGCCGGCGAGACGACCTCGCTGACCAAGTCCGACGCTCCGCAGGACGCCAAGCCCGCCGGTGCCGCGAAGCCCGCCGGAGGTACCCGCAGCAAGGCCCAGTCCGGGCAGCGCAAGGGTGGCCCGCAGCGCCCCAAGTCCCCGTCCAAGAAGTAAGAAGGAGCCCATCCCGTGACGGAAGGCACCACCTCCGCCGCCGCCGAAGGTGCAGACACCCTGACCCGCCTGGAGCAGGAGGGCGAGATCGCGGCGGACTACCTCGAAGGTCTGCTGGACATCGCCGATCTCGACGGCGACATCGACATGGACGTCGAGGCAGACAGGGCCTCTGTGTCGATCATCAGCGACACGGGCACCCGTGACCTGCAGAAGCTGGTCGGCCGGGACGGCGAGGTGCTGGAGGCGCTGCAGGAACTGACGCGCCTGGCCGTGCACCGGGAGACCGGCGACCGCAGCCGGCTGATGCTGGACATCGCTGGCTACCGCGCCAAGAAGCGCACCGAGCTCTCCGAGCTGGGCGCCAAGGCCGCGTCCGACGCGAAGAACAGCGGTGAGCCGGTGAAGCTGAAGCCGATGACGCCCTTCGAGCGCAAGGTAGTCCACGACGCCGTCAAGGCGGCCGGTCTGCGCAGCGAGTCCGAGGGCGAGGAGCCGCAGCGCTTCGTCGTCGTGCTTCCCAACTGATTCGGTTCCACGACCCCCCCGGCCCCGTCTGTTGTGCAGGCGGGGCCGGTCTTTGTCAGCCTGGTAGTTCTGGTGATCGGCGCCGAGTACGCCGATGCGGTACGGAAGGACGGTCCCCGTGACGGAGGCAGCGGAGCTCCCCCCTGCGCCCGAGCAGGCACGCGAGGTATTCGGTGAGCGCTTCGCGGATGCGGTTCGGTACGCCGAGCTCCTGGCCGAGGCAGGAGTGCAGCGTGGGCTCATCGGGCCCCGGGAGGTGCCCCGCCTCTGGGAGCGGCACCTGCTGAACTGCGCGGTGCTCTCCGAGGCCGTACCCGAGGACGTGACGGTGTGCGACGTCGGCTCCGGTGCGGGCCTGCCGGGGATCCCCCTGGCACTCGTCCGTGAGGACCTGAAGATCACCCTGCTGGAGCCGCTCCTGCGGCGCACCAACTTCCTCACCGAGGTTGTCGAACTCCTCGGCCTGGACCATGTCACCGTCGTGCGTGGGCGCGCCGAAGAGGTCATGGGCAAGCTGCCACCGGTCCACGTGGTCACCGCCCGAGCGGTGGCACCGCTGGACCGCCTCGCCACCTGGGGCATCCCTCTGCTGCGCCCCTACGGCGAGATGCTGGCCCTCAAGGGGGACACTGCCGAGGAGGAGCTGAAGAGCGCGGCGACCGCGCTGAGCAAGCTGGGTGCGGTCAGCACATCGATCCTGCACGTCGGCGAAGGTGTCGTCGACCCGCTCTCCACGGTGGTCCGGGTCGAGGTCGGGGAGAGCCCCGGCGGGGTGCGCTTCGCGGCCAAACGGGCCAAGGCGGCGCGGACCGGCCGCGCCCGTCGCCGTCGCTGACCCGGTCACGATCGGCGGTACTCCACACAAGCTGCGCAATCTGCGCATGACGGAGTGTCGCGACAGTTCGGCCGCGGGCGCTGTGCATCGTGTTTCACGTGAAACGTCGCTCACTGCTGCACGGCATCATCAGCCGGGGCCGCGCCGCGGCCGAACCCCGCGACCGCAGGCCTCTCGGCTCACTCGACAAGGGGAGGGAGTTGTCCACAGAGGTGGGTTTCTCCACAGAAGACCAGGGCTCACTGGTTCATGACCCCGGAGACATGGGAGGCTCTGTTCATTGCGAGCCTGAAGTCGAGGAGAGTGAATCCTTGCGGTCCGACGCCAACATCGCGGGACCGATGACCGATCCGGTCCCCGGTCCCCGTACCGAGTCGATGGGGGAGGATGTTTCACGTGAAACACCGCCCCCGATGGACGACACTCCAATCGGTCGCGCGGCCCAACTGGCGGTGGAAGCTCTGGGTCGCGCCGGCGAGGGCCTGCCACGGCCCGAGCAGACGCGCATCGTCGTGGTGGCCAACCAGAAGGGCGGTGTGGGCAAGACGACGACGACCGTCAACCTTGCCGCCTCCCTGGCCCTGCACGGGAACCGTGTGCTGGTGATTGACCTGGACCCGCAGGGCAATGCGTCTACCGCCCTGGGCATCGATCACCATGCCGAGGTCCCGTCCATCTACGACGTGTTGGTCGACAGCCGTCCTCTCTCGGAAGTCGTTCAGCCGGTCCCCGATGTCGAGGGCCTCTTCTGTGCTCCGGCCACGATCGATCTCGCCGGTGCGGAGATCGAGCTGGTGTCCCTGGTGGCACGCGAGAGCCGGCTCCAGCGAGCGATCCAGGCCTACGAGCAGCCGCTGGACTATGTCCTCATCGACTGTCCGCCCTCGCTCGGCCTGCTGACAGTCAACGCGATGGTGGCGGGCCAGGAGGTCCTCATCCCGATCCAGTGCGAGTACTACGCGCTGGAGGGCCTGGGCCAGTTGCTCCGCAACGTCGACCTGGTACGGGGACACCTCAACCCCACCCTGCATGTGTCGACCATCCTGCTCACCATGTACGACGGCCGAACGCGTCTTGCGTCGCAGGTCGCGGAGGAGGTGCGCACCCACTTCGGCGACGAGGTGCTGCGGACGAGCATTCCCCGCTCGGTCCGCATCTCCGAAGCACCGAGCTATGGGCAGACGGTGCTGACGTACGATCCAGGTTCGAGCGGCGCCCTCTCCTATTTTGAGGCGGCCCGTGAGATCGCGCTGAGGGGCGTCGGTGTCAGCTATGACGCCACCCACGCCCACAACGGTGCACCGAACAATCCGAGCATGGAGGGGATCCAGTGAGTGAGCGACGGAGGGGGTTGGGTCGTGGTCTTGGCGCACTGATCCCCGCTGCCCCGACCGAGAAGACGCCGGCTGCGGCTGCGTTGGGAGGCGGCCCCTCGGCGTCCCCCGCAGCGGTTCCTCTGCTGACGAGTGACCGTGGAGTGGCCGCGGCACGGGTAGCGACACTGCCGCCTGTTTCACGTGAAACCGAGGAATCGGCGCCGCAGGCTGTGGGGGAGACACCTGCGCCTCCCCTGGGGGCTCACTTCGCCGAGATCCCGCTCGACGCCATCACGCCGAACCCGCGCCAGCCGCGTGAGGTCTTCGACGAGGACGCGCTGCACGAACTGATCACCTCCATCAAGGAGGTCGGTCTCCTCCAGCCCGTCGTCGTACGGCAGCTGGGCCCCGGGCGCTACGAACTCATCATGGGGGAGCGGCGCTGGCGGGCCTGCCGTGAAGCGGGCCTGGAGGCGATCCCCGCGATCGTGCGGGCCACGGAGGACGAGAAGCTCCTCCTGGACGCCCTCCTGGAGAACCTCCACCGGGCGCAGCTGAACCCGCTGGAGGAGGCAGCCGCCTACGACCAGCTCCTCAAGGACTTCAACTGCACCCACGACCAGCTCGCGGATCGCATCGGCCGGTCCCGCCCGCAGGTCTCCAACACCTTGCGTCTGCTGAAACTCTCGCCCGCGGTCCAGCGCCGGGTCGGGGCCGGGGTGCTCTCCGCCGGTCATGCCCGCGCGTTGCTCTCCGTCGAGGACTCCGAGGAGCAGGATCGGCTGGCGCACCGGATCGTGGCCGAGGGGCTGTCGGTGCGTGCCGTCGAGGAGATCGTGACCCTCATGGGATCGCGGCCGCAGACCCCTCAGCGTTCCAAGGGCCCCCGTGCCGGCGGCCGGGTCTCCCCGGCGCTGTCCGAGCTCGCCACCCGGCTCTCGGACCGCTTCGAGACACGGGTGAAGGTCGACCTGGGACAGAAGAAGGGCAAGATCACCGTCGAGTTCGCCTCCATGGACGACCTGGAGCGCATCCTCGACAGCCTTGCCCCCGGAGAGGGACCCGTGCTGCAGAAGGGACTCGTCGAGGGCGAGTCCGAGGCGACGGAGGACTGAGCCGTCCTGCTGGCGGACCTCACCTCACGCGGTCGGGCAACCGTTCCGTAGCCGGGTCGAGGGGCCCGTAGCCGGGTCGAGGGTCCCGTGGAGGGCCGTTCGAGCGAGCCGTGTCCGGTGTGTGCCGGACACGGCTCGCTCTTTGCTTTCATGCAGTATCGAGGCAATCGCTTCGTGGATACGATGCGTGGGGAGTATGGCGCATCCACCGAGCAGAACCTCTGAGGGGGAGGCGGAGGCCATGCGAACGATGAGCCGGACCGGACTGGTGAGTGCGGGACTGGGACTGGGCGCGGTCGGAGGCTTCGTCGGCAGCCTGCTCAGGGAACGGAGCGCTCTGACAGCCGCCCGCGATGCCGCGGGCGAAGGAAGCGAGGAACAGCCTTCATGGGGCGTCGGCTCGTACCGCTCACGCTGGACAACCTCAAGGACCTCCCCCAGCGCTGCCGCTCGTGTGTCTTCTGGGAACTGGATCCCGTCAGCGGAAAGGCCGCGCTGAGCGAGGGAACGGCCGTCGAGGAGAAGGAGGCCTGGATCTCCGCCGTCCTGCTGGACTGGGGCTCCTGCGGCCGGGTCGTCTACGTCGACGACGTGCCTGTCGGCTTCGTGCTCTACGCCCCGCCCGCGTACGTGCCTCGGTCGACGGCGTTCCCCACCAGCCCGGTGTCCCCGGACGCCGTGCAGTTGATGACGGCGTTCATCATGCCCGGCTACCAGGGCCAGGGGCTCGGCCGGGTGATGGTGCAGACAGTGGCGAAGGATCTGCTGCGCCGAGGATTCAAGGCGATCGAGGCGTTCGGTGATGCCCGGTGGAAGGAACCCGCCTGTCTTCTTCCCGCCGACCATCTGCTGGCGGTGGGCTTCAAGACGGTCCGTCCGCACCCCGCTCACCCACGGCTGAGACTGGAACTGCGGAGCACGCTCTCCTGGAAGGAAGACGTGGAGATGGCCCTCGACCGTCTGCTGGGAGCGGTTCAGAAGGAGCCGGCGCTGCGCCCACTGTGACGGCGCTGCGGCCGGTGGGACAGGTGCTGACTGCGGCCGGTGGCACCGCCTTTGAGAATTCCTGAACACGCAGCATGGACAGACGAATGGGCCAGCCCGTCGGGGCTGGCCCATTCGTGTTTCACGTGAAACATCGACCGACGAACTGCCGGCCCCTGAACATCACTCGGCGATGAAGTCCTCGAGGTCGCGGACGATCGCGGCCTTCGGCTTGGCGCCGACGATGGTCTTGGCGACCTCGCCGTTCTGGTAGACGTTCAGGGTCGGGATCGACATGACGCCGTACTTGGCGGCCGTACCCGGGTTCTCGTCGATGTTGAGCTTGACGACCTCGATCTTGTCGCCGTACTCGTTGGCGATCGCCTCGAGGGACGGAGCGATCTGGCGGCACGGGCCGCACCAAGCAGCCCAGAAGTCCACCAGGACGGGCTTGTCGCTCTTGAGGACGTCCTGCTCGAAGGAGTCGTCGGTCACGTTCTTCAGGTCGGCCACGGCGGGCTCCTTTAACTGGTGTGCGGTGGGGCGGGAGGAGGTCAGACGGCGGTCTTCTCGGGCTCGGCCTGCTCCTCGTCGGCGAGGGCGGCGAGGAAGCGCTCCGCGTCGAGAGCGGCGGAGCAGCCGGTGCCGGCTGCGGTGATCGCCTGGCGGTAGGTGTGGTCGACCACGTCGCCGGCGCCGAAGACACCGGTCAGGTTCGTCCGGGTGGAGGGCGAGGCGACCTTGAGGTAGCCCTCCTCGTCCAGGTCGAGCTGACCCTTGAAGAGCTCGGTGCGCGGGTCGTGGCCGATCGCGATGAACAGGCCGGTCACCGGCAGGTCGGAGAGTTCACCGGTCTTGAGGTTGCGCAGCTTCAGGCTCGCCAGCTTCTGGTCACCCTGGATCTCGGCGACCTCACTGTCCCAGACGAACTTGATCTTCGGGTCGGCGAAGGCGCGCTCCTGCATCGCCTTGGAGGCACGCAGGGTGTCGCGGCGGTGGACGATCGTCACCGACTTGGCGAAGCGGGAGAGGAAGGTGGCCTCCTCCATCGCGGTGTCGCCGCCGCCGATCACGGCGATGTCCTGGTCCTTGAAGAAGAACCCGTCGCAGGTGGCGCACCACGAGACACCGCGGCCGGAGAGGGTGTCCTCGTTCGGCAGGCCGAGCTTGCGGTGCTGCGAGCCGGTGGTGACGATGACGGCCTTGGCCCGGTGGACGGTACCGGCGGTGTCCGTGACGGTCTTGATCTCACCGGTCAGGTCGACGGAGACGACGTCGTCGGGAACGAGCTCGGCACCGAACCGCTCGGCCTGGGCGCGCATGTTGTCCATGAGCTCGGGGCCCATGATGCCGTCCCGGAAGCCGGGGAAGTTCTCCACCTCGGTGGTGTTCATCAGTGCACCGCCCGCGGTGACGGCGCCTTCGAAGACCAGCGGCTTCAGTGACGCGCGCGCGGTGTACAGCGCCGCGGTGTAGCCGGCGGGCCCGGAGCCGATAATGATCACGTTACGGACGTCGCTCACGGCTTGATTCCTCGTCTCTGGTCAACGTCGTTCGACCGGGGGGAGCCTGACTGAACTCTCACCCCACCCAACGGATCCTAAGGGGCGCGCATTCCCGGTGTGGCCGGGCACACGGTGGTCTGACACCGTACGGGATACCACGCGGGAGAGAGCCGATGCCTGCGCCGTCAGCGGCGGGTGTAGGTGTCCTTCAAGAGCACCTCGGCCGGGCCGGCCGACGCCTGCTCCACACAGGTCGCGTCCATGAGGTAGGCGGTGACCTTGGTGCTGTCGGACGTGGGCAGGACGACGAGGAGAGCATCCTTGCCGCGGTACGTGCCGGGCTCGGTGGCGAGTGCTGCTTCGCTCCGGCCGATGCCCTTCTGAACGCATGGAGGGACCGACGGCTCTTGCAGAAGCGTGGGCCCCTTGACCTCGGGCTCGGTCTGCGCTCCCAGCTCATCCGGATTACTGGACCCCGCGGCCTCGGCGAGGAGGTTCGTGACGCGTTGCTCCAGGCTGCTCGCGGCGAAGGTGTCGACGACTGTGGACGACGGTCCTGCCGGGGTCCCGGAGTCGGCATCCTCGGTCAGGGAGGACACCAGGACCGAGCCGAGCCCCAGGGCGGCCACGGCGAGCACGGTGCCCAGGGCGGCGACCTTACGGCGCCCCTGCTTCGTACGCGCCTTGCGGCCTGGTCCGGTGGCGGAGCTGCGGGCGTGCCCTGCGGGGCGGGACGCGGCTGGTGATGTTTCACGTGAAACATGTGCCGCGGGGTCGGGGGCCGGCTCGGGGGCCGGTTCCGTGACGGGAGCCCGATCCTTGGGAGCGAACTGATCCGTGGAAGCGAGCTGATCCATGGAGGGGGTGTGGCCCGTGCCCGTGGCGTCGGGTGCGGTGGCGTCGAGCAGGGCTTCCGCGGCGAGTGCGGCGTCGATGCGGTGGGCGACGTCGTCCGGCATGCGCGGTGCTCCGGGCAGGGTGCCCAGGAGGCCACGGATCTCCTCCAGCGACGCGTGGACGTCCGCGCACAGGACGCACGCGTCCAGGTGCCTCCGGACGTCGGCACAGCGGGACGGGGGCAGTAGGCCCTCGGTGAGGTCGGAGATCTCCTCGACGTCCGGGTGTCCGGTCGTGTCCGTCGTCGATGTCACGCTCGCCCACCTCCGCCCTTCACAGCAGCTGAATCGCCCGTCCCGGCGCCGTCCGGTCCCTCGTCCCGAGGTTCCGCTGCGGGTGGGACGGATGTCCCCTGCGCCCGGTTCCGTCCCGCGGCGTCTTCCCGCTCGTCGTCGGGGCTTCCCGACCTGAGATGGGTGAGCAGCGGCAGCAGCTTGGCTCTCCCCCGGGCACAGCGGCTCTTCACCGTTCCGGGCGGGACGTCGAGCACACGGGCGGCCTCGGCGACCGGGTAGCCCTGCATGTCGACGAGGACGAGCGCGGCGCGTTGGTCGGGCGGCAGCGTGCCGAGGGCTTCCAGAAGCTGGCGGTGCAAGTCGTTGCGCTCCGCCGGGGCCGAGGCCGCCTCGTGCGGCTCCAGCAGCTGCTCCAGGCGTTCGTTGTCGTCGACGGGTGAGGTCTTGCGGGAGGCCACCTTGCGGGCCCGGTCCAGGCAGGCGTTCACCGTGATGCGGTGCAGCCAGGTCGTGACGGCCGACTGGCCACGGAAGGTGTGGGCGGCCCGGTAGGCGGAGACGAGGGCGTCCTGGACCGCGTCAGCGGCTTCCTCACGGTCTCCCAGGGTCCGCAGGGCCACCGCCCACAGCCGGTCGCGATGGCGCCGTACGAGCTCCCCGAAGGCGTCGGGATCGCCGTCCACATGACGGGCGAGGAGGTCCTGGTCGCTTGCGTCGCCGTACGCGGTGCCTTCAGCCATCGGCCCCCTCCCCTCAGCGTCAGCCGGTCACCTTGACGTCCGCCACCCGGCCACGGTAGGTGCCCTCTTCGGTCAGCGGCAGCTTGGTCAGCCAGACCAGAAGGTAACGGCTCTCGACCGCTTGCGTGGGCTGAAGCGTCACCGTCGTACCGGTGCCCGTGGCGACCTTCGTATAGCCGTTGAAGGCCGTGGGGGCTGCGGAGGCCGCGCCTTCGGGGGCGGTGAGCAGCTGGACCGACGTCTCCCCCACGAAGGTGACGGTCACCTTCTCGACCTGCTGGACCTTTCCGAGGTCGAGGATGATGCCGAGGCCCTTCTTCAGGTTCCCGAAGGCGGCACCCTGGTAGTAGTCCGTCTGCCAGTACGTTGAGGTGCTGTCGTCGTACGCCTTCCCTATGTCGGAGGGCTTCTCGGAACCGTCTCCGAACGGGTCGAAGTCCTGTGCCCCGCTGATGGCGATCGGCACACTGGCCGGCTTCGACGGGCTCTTCTCGTTGCTCTCCGTCGTCTGGGTCTGGTTGGTGTCGTCGGACTCGCCCCGGTCCATCAGGGCGTCCGCGAGCTGCCAGCTGCCGAGGCCGAGGGCGGCGATGAGCAGGGCGGAGACCGCCCACTTCAGGGCCTTGCCGGTGCGGCTCTGCAGCGGGGGCGGCGGAGTCGGCACCGGCTGGGTGACGCCCGGCGCGGCGGGTCGCCCGTAGGTCCCCTGCTGGTACGTCGTGCGCTGGTACTCCGGGGGTGCCGTGAAGGCGGGCTCCGGCGGGCGGATGCGGGGCATCTCACCGATCGCCTTCACCAGCTCCTCCGGCGTGGTGCACGCGGCCTCGTGCCGGGACGCGGTCGCCCCGTCGTTGGCGAGTGCGCGCATCGCCAGCTCCGACAAGCCCCGGTGGACGCCGGCACGTACCTGGTCGGGAGGGATCAGCCCGATGTCCTTCGGCAGCCCCGACAGGCCGTGGGCATCGCTCTCGTACGGCCAGCGCTGGGTGAGGACCGCGTACAGGAGGGCGCCGATCGCCTCCGTGTCGGTGCGCTGGGGGGTGTCGGAGGAGATACCGCGCAGCGCGGCGTTCACGGCGAGGCCGCGGATGCGCCACTGGCCCGTGGAGGTCCGCAGCACGGCGTTGGGGTTCAGACGCAGGTGCGCGAGCCCCTCACGGTGGGCGGCCGCCATCGCGGAGGCGATCTGGCTGACCATCTGGTAGGCGTCGTGCGGCTCCAGCGGCCCGGCGGCCAGGAGCGTGGTCAGCTCGGTGGCGTCCGGCAGCCACTCGTGGACGACGTAGACGAGGTCGTTGTCCTCGACGGCGTCCAGCACCTGGACGAAGCGGGGGTCGCCGAGCAGCGCGGAGGAGCGGGCCGCGGCCAGCACCGAACGGGCCCGGACGTGATCCGCGGGCAGGACATGGACGCCGACGGCGCGACGGAGTTTCTCGTCGACCGCACGCCAACTGCTGAAACCGTCCAGACGGGTGACACAGTCCTCGAGGCGGTAGCGTCTGGCGAGTTTGTGCCCGCTGTGCAGTTCAGGCGCCGAGGCCTTCCCGGAACGCTCCGTCCCACCGCTCCCCTGTGCCTCGTCGCTGTCCGTGTCCCGCTCCCGGTTCTGGGCCACCCCGTCGGCCGTGGACTGGTCCGCCTCCGCGGTCAGCGGCTTGTCACCGCTGTTGTCTGCCACGTCGACGGCAGCCGTACTCCGTTCCGCCACCGTCGTCCCTGCCTCCCCATCCGTTGCGCGCCGTCCGACCTCGTGCGCGCCGTCCGACGCCGAAACCAATTGTGCCCACAGTCCGCCGCTATGCACGACACGCGGCGGCCGACGATGGTTGTGCGCCTACCCCCTGCCTCAGCGACCCAGGCGTCCGCGGACCATGCCGACGAGCGAATTGAGCTCCTCGATGCGCATGCGGCGGGCGGCGACGTAGAAGATGCCGAGCAGAACGGCCCCACCGGCCAGCAGCGCGGCGAAGGAGCCGAGGACCCCCTGGCCGAGGCTGTGGCCGATGCCGTAGCAGGCGGCGCCACTGAGCAGGGCGGCCGGAACGGAGGCGATGCACAGCCGCGCGTACGTCCGCAGGACACGGGAGCCGTCCAGATCGCCGCCGAGCCGCTTGCGCAGCCGGTTCCAGGCGACGCCGACGCCGATCGCGTAGGCCAGGCCGTAGGAGGCGGACATGCCGACCACGGCCCAGCGAGGAGCGAGCACGAAGTAGCAGACCGCCGAGGCGCCGGCGTTGACCGCCGCCACGATGACCGTGTTGTAGAAGGGGGTGCGGGTGTCCTCGTAGGCGTAGAAGGCGCGCAGCACCACGTACTGCACGGAGTAGGGGATCAGGCCGAGGCCGAAGGCCATCAGCATGAAGCCCATGTTCGTGGCCTCGCTGGCGCCGGAGGAACCGAAGATCAGCGTGCACATCGGGATGCCGAGGGCGAGGAAGCCGAAGGCGATCGGCACGATGGCGACGGCCGTGGTGCGCAGACCCTGCGAGATGTCGTCGCGGACCGCGCCGCTGTCGCCCTCGGCCGCCGAGCGGGACAGCCGGGGCAGCAGCGCGGCCATCAGGGAGACCGTGATGATGGCCTGCGGCAGGCCCCAGATCAGCTGGGCGTTGGCGTAGGCGGCGAAGCCGGTGCCGTCGACGGGCGAGTCCTTGCCCGCCGCCGTGGACAGCTGGGTGACGACGATGGCACCGGCCTGGTTGGCGAGGACGAACAGGAAGGTCCACTTGGCGAGGGTGACGGCCTTGCCGAGGCCGTGGCCCCTCCAGTCGAAGCGCAGCCGCAGCCGGAAGCCGGTCTCCCGCAGGTACGGGATCATCGCCAGCGCCTGGACGACCAGGCCGAGCAGGACGCCCACACCGAGGAGCCGCTGGCCCTCCGGCGGGATCGTCGTGACCTCCATGCCCGAGGCTGCCGCCGAGCCGTAGACCCAGATGAACATGCCCAGCGTGACGATGATGACGATGTTGTTCAGGACCGGCGTCCACATCATCGCGCCGAACCTGCCCCGCGCGTTGAGGATCTGCCCCATGACGACGTGGACGCCCATGAAGAAGATCGAGGGCAGGAAGTAGCGGACGAAGGTGACGCCGACCTCGTTGGCGGCGGGGTCGCTGGCCACGGGGTCGGACAGGAGGCGGATCAGGAAGGGGGCGGCGGCGACCGAGGCGACCGTGAGCAGGCCGAGCGCCACGACGACCAGCGTCAGCAGGCGGTTGGCGAAGGCCTCGCCGCCGTCCTCGTCCTCCTTCATGGCGCGGACGAGCTGGGGCACGAAGACCGAGTTCAGGCCGCCGCCGACGGTGAGGATGTAGATCATCGTCGGCAGCTGGTAGGCGACCTGGAAGGTGTCACCGAGCAGACCGACGCCCAGCGCGGAGACGATCAGCGCGGAGCGGATGAAGCCGGTGAGACGCGAGACCATCGTGCCCGCCGCCATCACGGCGCTGGACTTCAGCAGGCCCGCGGCGCGGCCGCCCTTCTTCGCGGCGGGGGCAGCGGCGGCAGGCGCAGCGGCCGCGGGGGCGGCGGCAGCGGGGGGAGTCGCGGTCAGGTTCATGGTCACTTCGGCCCCGGGCGAGGGGTTCCCGGGCACCGACGCACCGGCGGCGGACGGAGTCCCGTACTGCGGTGCAGCTCCCTGGGCGCCCGGGGCAGCGGTAGGGCCCGGTACCGCCGCCGGGTGCTCCGTCAGCGGGTGGCCACCGGCCTGCTGGTCCCGGAAGAGGTGCGCGAAGGCGTCGGGCTGGCGCTGCTCCTCGCCGGAGTGCGAGACCAGGTCGTCCACGCCCACGAACTGGGTCGTGCGGGGGTCGTCGCCGTACGGCAGGTACTGGTTCGGGCCGTCCGGCTCCGGCGCCGGCGTCTGGGCCCACACACGCGGGTCGGGAGCATACGGTGACTGCTGCGGCTGGGCGTACAGCGGCTGCTGCGGCTGGTACGTCCCCGGTGGCGGCGGGGGGTGCGCGGCACGGTCGTAGAGCGCCTCGGCGACCGGGTCCTGAGCGGCGAGGTCCTGGGCGCGGTAGGGGTCCTGGTCGTAGGCGTCCTGGAGGTACATGTCCGCGGGGTGCTGCGGCGGTACCTGGCCGTGCTCGGGCGGCGGGCCCTCGGGGTGGCCCGAGCTGCCCGCGGCCTGGCCGCGGTCACCGTCGTACGGCGCGTTCATGGTTACCCCACCTCATCGTTCCGGGCCCACCGGCCACGACATTCAACGGTCCACTCTCTCACCCGTCCGGGACGGGTCGTTGCTTTCCGCTACGGTGTCCGGAGTCCCGTCACTCGGCTGCACCGGGCCCTCTGCCCCGTGCCGGACAGTGGATTCTTCGGCGGGACGGGCCTCGGCCTCCGGAAGCAGCGCGCCGGTGTCCTCGCCCCCGACCGACTCGTCGGGGGCGTCCTCCTCGGCCTCGCGGGCCGCGGCCCGCTTGCGCTGGGTGTACATGCGGAAGCCGGCCAGTACGAGCAGCAGGACACCGCCGCCGATGACCAGCATCACGGTGGCCGTGATCTCGGTGACCTTCACGTCGAAGGTGACCGGCGCGCCGTACTCCCGGCCGTCCTCGGTGTAGAGCTGGGCGACCACCGACGTCTGGCCGTTGACGTTGGCGGAGGTCGGGAACTTCACCGTCGTGCTGTGCCCGCCGGAGACCGCGATGAGCTGCTCCGCGTAGGCCTCGCCGCCGATCTCGAGCCGGGTCGGATTGGTCGAGGTGAGCCGCAGCACCAGGTGCTCGACGCCCTGCACCAGGTTGTTCTGCACGGTGACGGGGATCGTGGCGCTGCGTCCGGAAAGCTTGGTATCCGACTTCTGGATCAGCTTCACCTGGTCGGCGAGCGTGTCGAGGTAGCTCTGCACGCCCTGCCGGAAGGAGCTCGCTTCCGTGCTCCGGCCCCGCCACGACGCGGACATCTCACGGTTGACGGCCCGGCCGAACGGAGTCACCACCCGGGACTCGTCGGTGAGGATGACCTTGAAGTTGTCGAGCTTGTCCTGGGTCGCCGCGATCTCCTCGAAGGCGGTCCGGGGCAGTTCCTGCTTGCGCAGCGTGGCGCGGTACTTCGTCCGCGACGGCACCTTCGTGGTGGCCGCGGCGTCGGGCTTGGCCGCGGCCGCCGCCGTGAGCTGCTGGGACTGTGACCAGGTGCCGTCCTGGAGGGCGGTGACCGCCGCCGCCATCGTCTGGGCCTGGCTCGCGGTCGGCATGCGCTGCGGGGAGACGACGATGCTGCGCTCCTTGCCCGTCTCCAGGTTCAGCGCGAGGCTCTGCGCCAGGAACTCCTGCACGGCGAGTGTGGACGAGGAGGCCCTCGTCAGATCGCCCTCGAACGCCGTCGACAGCTCCGCGTCCGCCACCACCGCCGTGGTGCCACCGCCGATGGGGCGGGCCGCGGACGGCGTGTACGACAGGCTGCCCGTCTCCTTGAGGCTGTCGCTGCGCGCGATCACCTTGTCCGCGCCGGCCGAGGTGGCGACCTTGACGATCGACGGGTCGACGGCGCCCTCCACCGGCCAGGCGAAGTCGGTGCTCGGGGTGACGTGCAGCACGGTCTCCACCGTGGTGGCGGCGACGTCGGTGGCTGCCTTGAGCTGGCTCAGCGAGCCCGTGACCCCCGTGCCGTTGTGGGCCAGGGAGGCCAGGTCCGGGTCGGCGAAGGGGAGGGCGACGACCTCCTTGCCGTCGACCGCCTTCTGCAGCTGCGCGAGCCACTGCTTGGCGAGGGCCTGGTGGCTGCCGGCCGTGGTGGTGGCGCCGTCGCCGCGGACGTCGTAGCGGCCGGCCATGGCGTCGACGGACGCGAGGAGGTCCGGGTCGATCACCCAGGTCACGTCGAGGTCCTTGCCCAGGCTCACCATCTGGTCGAGGCGGCCGCCGGGCGAGATCTCCTCGGCGAGGTCGTCATTGAGGAAGACCGGCGTCTGCTGTTCGTTGGAGCCGGTCTCCGCCGTCATGTGGACGGTCGACATCAGCGGCCACAGCACGGTCGTCCTCGTGGCGGTCTTCGCCTTCTCGGGCTGCCACGGCAGGAAGGTCCGCTGGATGCCCAGTAGCTGCTCCCACGGCTTCGCGGCGGTCTCGCCCGAGAGCGAGACGCCGAGGGGATAGACCCCGTCGTCTCCCAGGTCGAGCTCGCCGACCGGTACGGAGATGCTGAAGCGCTGGGGGACGCCCGGGCTGAGCTCGGCGAACGTGGCGACGTACTTGCCGCCGACCTCGGTCCCGGTGGCGCCCGAGAGATCGTCGGCCTTCTCGGCCATGGTCGCGATCGCCGAGCGGGTGGTCAGCTCGGACCCCACCCGCAGGTCCACCTGGGCGTCGGTGACCGCCTGCTTGCCGTTGTTGGTCACCGTGCCGGACACCGTCAGCGTGTCCCCGTCGGTCGGGACGCCGGGGCTGAGCGAGTCGACGGCGACGGCCACCGTGCCCGTGCCGGAGGCCTCCGCGGCCGAGGCACGGCCTTCGGCGTGCGCCGAGGCGGCGGGCAACTGGAGCAGACCGGCCAGCAGGGGCGCCCCCGCGAGCAGCGCTCCGGTGCGCCGCAGCCACCGGCGGGCAGGTGAGGGAGCCATCCCCGGGAAGTCTGCCGCCTCGGCCACGCGTTCGTCCGTCCCTCGTCGTCGTCAGTGGTCGTCGGAAAGTGCGTCCACGCATGGTAACGATGCGCGCTGAGGGTAAGTGCCGCGGACCGCTCCACAAGATCGCAGGAGACGGACCGGTCGTCCTCTATGTGCACGTATAAAGAGGAGCGGTCGACTACGTCACGAGCGCAAGTCTTGGGTGGCTATCGGGTGATGTGTCCCCTCGCCGTAAACGGGGCGCCCGCGGCTTGCCGAGGCACGTACCCTCTTCTGTTGTGCCGAACGCCAACGAAGACAACCTCAGTGCCCTGACCCAGGTGCAGCACCGCGCGGTGAGTGAGCTGCTGCGGGTCGCTCCTGTCGCCGACGACCTCGCCCGCCGTTTCCAGGAGGCCGGGTTCTCACTCGCCCTGGTCGGCGGCTCGGTCCGGGACGCGCTGCTCGGCCGGCTCGGCAACGACCTGGACTTCACGACGGATGCCCGACCCGAGGACATCTTGAAGATCGTCCGTCCGTGGGCGGACGCCGTGTGGGAGGTCGGGATCGCCTTCGGCACCGTCGGCGTGCAGAAGGACGCTCGCGTCGGTGACACGGACCGACGCTTCCAGATCGAGGTCACCACCTACCGGTCGGAGGCCTACGACCGGACGTCCCGCAAGCCCGAGGTGTCCTACGGCGACTCCATCGAGCAGGACCTCGTCCGGCGTGACTTCACCGTGAACGCGATGGCCGTGGCACTCCCGGAGAAGAAGTTCATCGACCCGCACGGCGGCCTGGAGGACCTGGCGGCCCGTGTGCTGCGTACGCCGGGCACGCCGGAGGAGTCCTTCTCCGACGATCCGCTGCGGATGATGCGTGCCGCTCGTTTCGCCGCCCAGCTCGACTTCGAGGTCGCCCCGGAGGTCGTGACGGCGATGACGGAGATGGCCGGCCGCCTCGACATCGTCTCCGCCGAGCGGATCCGGGACGAGCTGAACAAGCTGGTCCTCTCCGCGTATCCGCGCAAGGGGCTGAGGCTTCTGGCGGACACGGGGCTCGCCGAGCACGTTCTGCCGGAGCTGCCCGCGCTGCGGCTGGAGAGTGATGAACACCACCGGCACAAGGATGTCTACGAGCACACGCTGATCGTTCTGGAGCAGGCGATGGCGCTGGAGGGTGACGGTCCCGACCTCACGCTGCGTCTGGCCGCGCTGCTGCACGACATCGGCAAGCCGCGCACCCGTCGCTTCGAGAAGGACGGCCGGGTCTCGTTCCACCACCACGAGGTGGTCGGCGCGAAGATGACCAAGAAGCGCATGACGGCGTTGAAGTACTCCAATGAGCTGGTGAAGGACGTCTCCCGGCTGGTCGAGCTCCACCTCCGCTTCCACGGGTACGGCACCGGCGAATGGACCGACTCCGCCGTGCGCCGCTATGTGCGGGACGCGGGTCCGCTGCTCGAACGTCTCCACAAGCTGACCCGCTCGGACTGCACCACGCGGAACAAGCGCAAGGCGGCCGCGCTCTCACGCGCCTACGACGGGCTGGAGGAGCGCATTGCCCAGCTGAAGGATCAGGAGGAACTCGACGCGATCCGTCCGGACCTCGACGGCAACCAGATCATGGAGATCCTCGGTGTCGGCCCCGGCCCCGCCGTGGGCAAGGCGTACAAGTACCTGCTCGAACTGCGCTTGGAGAACGGTCCGCAGGAGTACGACGCGGCGGTGGCGGCGCTCAAGGAGTGGTGGGCCGAGCAGGCCTGACACCGTGAAACGGGGTCATGTTTCACGTGAAACATGACCCCGCATCCGAGCCGTAGACGGTCGGCGCACACAGCGAGGGGCGATGTTTCACGTGAAACATCGCCCCTGCCGTATAGGTGCGCTACGACTACTGGACTTCCTTGAGGCAGAGGACCACGTTGTGGCCGCTGCCCACCTGGTAGTAGGAGATCGTCGCCTCCTGGACGGTCTCGCACTTGGTGTCGTCGCTGGTGTCGTCGAACTTCTCGACGACCTCGAACTCGGCCTCGCTCGACGAGCAGTCGACCTCGTTGAGGTCCGGGCTGGTCTCCGTGCCGTCGTTGTGCATGCAGGACCCCACCGAGGTGGTCTCGGCGTCCGTCCGGTCGGCCCACCAGCCGATGCCGAACTTCACGCCCAGGGCGAGTATGGCGACCGCGATGACGCCCAGGATGCGCAGCACCTTCTTGCCGCCCCGGCCCGTCGGCGCGGGCGGCGGAGGCACGGGGGCGCCCTGGTTCGGGAACGGCGCGTACGGCTGCTGCGGCGGGACTCCCGGCTGGCCGGGCTGCTGCCCCGCGGGGCCGGTGGGCGTCTGGGCGTACGGGTTCTGGCCCTGGGGTGGCGGCGGAGTGGTCATCTGGGGGTCCCCCTAGAACATGCATGCGCGTGGCGCGTGGCGCGAAATAAGACCCCCGTAAAGTACAGGCCACCACTGACAACCCTGTAGCCCAGGAGCGGGCTGTGGCATTTATGTGACACTTACCGGGCTGTGAATCTGGACATACCCACAGCAACTCCCCCGTAGACAACGGCGACCACGACGACCAGGGCCACCGAACGGCCGTCCGGCGGGAGCATCAGGGCGGCGAGCGCCGCCGCGCCCACGAAGGCGACGTTGAAGAGCACGTCGTAAACGGAGAAGATCCGGCCGCGGAACCCGTCGTCGACCGAGGACTGCACGATCGTGTCCGTGGCGATCTTCGCGCCCTGGGTGGCCAGCCCCAGCACGAACGTCGCGGCCAGCAGCGGAACCGTGGCGAAGGGGAGGCCGAGGGCCGGCTCCAGGACCGCGGCGGTCCCTGCGCAGACGACGATCCAGCGGGCCGGCCCGAGCCGTCCCGCCGCTGCCGGCGTCACGACGGCCGCGGTGAAGAAACCGGCGCCGGAGACGCCCAGCGCCACTCCCAGCAGGGCGAGGCCGTCCTCGGTGTCGGACGTCAGGGCGTACCGGCACAGCATCAGCAGCATGACCAGCAGGGCGCCGTAGCAGAACCGCATCAGGGCCATCGCGCCGAGCGCCCGGGCGGCTGCCCGGCGGGGCGGCTCGGCGAGATGCCGTACACCCGCCACCAGATCGCGCACGGTCCCGGCGAGCGCCGTCGTGAGCCGGGGCTGGACGAGCGCACGGTCGGGCCCCAGCAGCTCCCGCCCGATGCGCAGCGCCGCCAGCGCCCCGCACAGGTACAGCGCGGCGCCCAGCAGGACGACGGCGGCGTCGGAGTCCGCGCCCGCCAGCCGTAGGACGAAGGCGAGGCCGCCACCCGCCGTCGCGGCCAGCGTTCCGGCCGTCGGGGAGAGGGAGTTGGCCAGCACGAGACGCTCGGTGTCGACCACGCGCGGCAGCGCGGCGGACAGGCCGGCCAGCACGAAGCGGTTGACCGCCGTGACGCACAGCGCGGAGACGTAGAAGAGCCAGTCGGGGACCTGGCTGACCATCAGGACGGCCGTCAAAGACGCCAGAACGGCACGCAGGAGGTTCCCGTGGACGAAGACCTGGCGGCGGCGCCAGCGGTCCAGCAGGACGCCGGCGAAGGGGCCGACCAGTGAGTAGGGCAGCAGCAGCACCGCCATCGCGGAGGCGATCGCGGTGGCCGAGGTCTGTTTCTCCGGGGAGAAGACGACGTACGTGGCGAGCGCGACCTGGTAGACGCCGTCGGCGCACTGCGACAGCAGCCGTACGGCGAGCAGGCGCCGGAAGTTGCCCCAGCGCAGCAGGACGCGCAGATCACGGACGACGGCCATGGGGCACAGCCTCACATACGGAGAGGGCCCCCGGGTCATGTGACCCGGAGACCCTCTTCAGCCCTGGCAGGAGCGACTCAGCGACGAGCTCTAGCGCTCGACCTCACCCGCGATGAACTTCTCGACGTTCTGGCGGGCCTCGTCGTCGAAGTACTGGACCGGCGGGGACTTCATGAAGTAGCTGGAGGCCGACAGGATCGGGCCGCCGATGCCGCGGTCCTTGGCGATCTTCGCGGCGCGCAGGGCGTCGATGATGACACCCGCGGAGTTCGGGGAGTCCCAGACCTCGAGCTTGTACTCCAGGTTCAGCGGGACGTCACCGAAGGCGCGGCCCTCGAGGCGGACGTACGCCCACTTGCGGTCGTCGAGCCAGGCGACGTAGTCGGACGGACCGATGTGGACGTTCTTCTCGCCGAGGTCCCGGTCGGGGATCTGCGAGGTGACGGCCTGCGTCTTGGAGATCTTCTTGGACTCCAGGCGGTCACGCTCGAGCATGTTCTTGAAGTCCATGTTGCCGCCGACGTTCAGCTGCATCGTGCGGTCCAGGACGACACCGCGGTCCTCGAACAGCTTCGCCATGACGCGGTGCGTGATGGTGGCGCCGACCTGGGACTTGATGTCGTCACCGACGATCGGGACGCCCGCCTCGGTGAACTTGTCCGCCCACTCCTTGGTACCGGCGATGAAGACCGGGAGGGCGTTCACGAAGGCGACCTTGGCGTCGATGGCGCACTGGGCGTAGAACTTCGCCGCGTCCTCGGAGCCGACGGGCAGGTAGCAGACGAGGACGTCGACCTGCTTGTCCTTGAGGACCTGGACGACGTCGACCGGCTCCTCGGCGGACTCCTCGATGGTCTGGCGGTAGTACTTGCCGAGACCGTCGAGGGTGTGGCCGCGCTGGACCGTGACACCGGTGCTGGGCACGTCACAGATCTTGATGGTGTTGTTCTCGGACGCGCCGATGGCGTCCGAGAGGTCCAGGCCGACCTTCTTCGCGTCCACGTCGAACGCGGCGACGAACTCGACGTCACGGACGTGGTACTCGCCGAACTGGACGTGCATCAGGCCCGGGACCCTGGACGCCGGGTCGGCGTCCTTGTAGTACTCCACGCCCTGCACCAGCGACGCGGCGCAGTTGCCCACGCCGACGATGGCTACGCGAACCGAACCCATTCCGGTTGCTCCCTGTGTGTACGAGTGAGGCCCTGAGTGGGCGCTCACGTGGCGGTGTCGTCGGGCGTATCCGTCCCGGGGATCTTCCCGGGACGGGGCAGGCCGCCCGTCGCTCCAGATGTGGTGTCCTGCTGAGCGGTCTCCCCGGAGGCGGAACCCCTCAGGTCCCGTCCGGCCCGCTCGCTCTCGATGAGCTCGTTCAGCCAGCGCACTTCGCGCTCCACGGACTCCATACCGTGGCGCTGGAGCTCGAGCGTGTAGTCGTCGAGGCGCTCCCGGGTGCGCGCCAGGGAGGCGCGCATCTTCTCCAGACGCTCCTCCAGCCGGCTGCGGCGGCCCTCCAGCACGCGCATGCGCACATCGCGGGACGTCTGTCCGAAGAAGGCGAAGCGAGCGGCGAAGGTCTCGTCCTCGTACGCGTCCGGGCCCGTCTGCGAGAGGAGTTCCTCGAAGTGCTCCTTACCTTCCGCCGTCAGCCGGTAGACGATCTTGGCGCGGCGGCCCGTGAGAGGAGCGGTGAGGGCGTCTTCCGGGCTGTTCCCCGCCTCCTCGATCAACCAGCCGTTGGCGACCAGCGTCTTGAGGCAGGGGTAGAGCGTCCCGTAGCTGAACGCGCGGAACACACCCAGTGACGTATTGAGTCGTTTGCGCAGCTCATAGCCGTGCATCGGGGACTCGCGGAGCAGGCCGAGGACGGCGAACTCGAGGATGCCGGAACGCCGGCTCATACGTCGCCTCCTCTCTGCCGCCACCCGTGACGACGGGTGCCCGATGCCTTTATGCCGCGCTGATGTATCGACTCGATACATCACGACGATAGAACGGCCTTCCGGAAGCGACAAGAGGGGGGATGGTGAACGGGATCACATCGGTGATTCATCGGAGGAGAGTTGCCCGATTTGAGGCGAACCTCGGCCCAAGGCGGGTTTTGACGGTGCGTAGTCTGTGCGCCATGCACACCACCGGGACTCACGTGACGCCGGGGGGCGTCGATGTCCCCGGTGCCGTACGGGTGAATGCGCGACCGACCGCATCCGTACTTCGGGGGGACAGGAAACCAGCCGCCGTTTCCAGGCGCGCGCGGGTGCGCCTGCCCGAGGAGTAATCGTTCGATGAGCGAGCACCGTCGCAAACCGCCGCAGCCGCAGGGAGGCGGACGTGCCGCGGCCCGACGCGGCCAGTCCGGCCCGACCTCCGGCCGCCGTGCGGCACCGCGAGGCGCCACCGGGTCTCCGTCCGACTCGTACGAGTCGGACGCCCACGGCTCGGGAGGTGAGGAGCGGTCGTACGGTGGCCGCGCCGAGGCCCGGCGCGCGGCACAGAGAGGCGCGGGCCGCCGAGGCGGGCCGTCCGGACCGCCGGGCCGCGGCCGGGCCGCGCCCGGCAGGAAGCGCCTGATCGACTATCCGCGCGCCGACAAGGACGGCTGGCAGCGCTGGATGCCGTCCTGGAAGCTGGTGGCCGGCCTGTTCATCGGCTTCGTCGGCAGCATGGTGGCCGTGGCCGGCATCGGGTACGCCATGGTGAGCGTCCCGAAGGTCGACGAGACGGCGACGGCGGAGAACAACGTCTACTACTGGAAGGACGGCAGCCAGATGGTTGCCACCGGTGGGGAGACGAACCGCCAGATCATCGATCTCTCGCAGATCCCCGAGGCGATGCGCTGGGCGGTGATCTCGCAGGAGAACAAGACCTTCTACGACGACAGCGGCATCGACCCCAAGGGCATCGCGCGCGCCGTCTTCAACATGGCCCGGGGCGGTCAGACACAGGGTGGTTCGACGATCACCCAGCAGTACGTCAAGAACGCCATGCTGAACGACCAGTCCCAGACGATCTCCCGCAAGTTCAAGGAGATCTTCGTGTCGATCAAGGTGGGAGCCGAGGTCGACAAGGACGAGATCATGGCCGGCTACCTGAACTCGGCGTACTACGGGCGCAACGCCTACGGGATCCAGGCCGCCGCTCGCGCGTACTTCGACAAGGACGCCATCAAGCTGAACGAGGGCGAGTGCGCCTTCCTGGCCGCCGTGCTGAAGGGCGCCACGTACTACGACCCCGCGGGCGCGGTGTCCATCGACGCGGCGGCGACGCCGCAGGCCAACCGCAAGCGGGCGCTGATCCAGATGCAGGACACGCTCGACAAGATGGTCGAGTACAAGCACCTCGGCTCCTCGGTGCGGGCCAAGTACACCAAGCTCCCCGACGTGAAGAACCCGCGCTCGAACACGCAGCTGAGCGGCCAGATCGGCTACCTCGTCGACCTCGCCAACAGCTACGTGGTGACCCACAGCGACGAAACGGGCATCACCCAGGAAAAGCTTCAGCAGGGCGGCTTCTCGATCTACACGACCTTCGACAAGGCCAAGGTCAACGAGCTCACCCAGGCCGTCACCAAGGTCTACAAGGCCAAGATCGATCCGGAGAAGCGCCCGGACACGGACACGCACGTCCAGTTCGGCGGGGCGTCCGTGAACCCGGAGACCGGCGCCATCGAGGCGATCTACGGCGGTGAGGACGCGACCAAGCACTTCACCAACAACGCCGACCAGACCGGTGCCCAGGTGGGTTCGACGTTCAAGCCGTTCGTCCTCGCGGCCGCGATGACGTGGGGCGTACGCGACCCCGATCTGGGCTCGTCGCAGGCCCAGGACGAGCGCACCATCGTCTCCCCCAAGAGCCTGTTCAGCGGACAGAACAAGCTCAAGATCAAGAACTATGACGGCACGGTCTGGAAGAACGAGGACGGTGAGGAGTGGCTGCAGACCAATGACGGCCAGGTCTCCTACGGCACCGCGCCCGACTACAAGATCGACCTGCGTGAGGCGATGCGCGAGTCGGTGAACTCCGCCTTCGTGCAGCTGGGCATGGACGTCGGCCTGGACAAGGTCAAGGAGGCCGCCACCAGCGCCGGCGTGAAGGAGAGCACCCTCGCGGGCACCACCTTCCCGTCGTTCTCGATCGGCATCTCCGACCCGAGCGCGATCCGCATGGCGGGCGCCTACGCCACCTTCGCGGCCAGCGGCAAGCAGCGCGACCCCTACTCCGTCCAGAAGGTCACGAGCAAGGAAGGCGTGATCTACACCCACGAGACCGAGACAGTGCAGGCGTTCACCTCGAAGGTCGCCGACAACGTCACGGACGTCCTCAAGACCGTGGTGGAGGAGGGCACGGGCACCAACGCCCAGCTGTCCGGGCGTGAGGTGGCCGGCAAGACCGGTACCACCGACGGCAACAAGTCGGCCTGGTTCGTCGGCTACACACCGCAGCTGTCGACCGCGATCACCATGTTCCGGTACGACGACGACGAGACGAACAAGGACCGCGAGTTCCTGGAGATGTTCGGAACGGGTGGCGAGGAGAAGATCCACGGCGCCTCGTTCCCCGCACAGATCTGGCACGACTACATGGAGGAGGCCATGGACGGCCTCCCCGTGAAGAAGTTCCCGACCCCCGAGCCCATCGGAGAGGTCCTCAACGAGGACCCGGAGCCGTCTCCCAGCCCGTCGGTCACCGAGACCGAGGAAGAGGAGGAGAGCCCGTCTCCGTCGCCGACTCCCACCGAGACGGAGACCGAGCCGTCGCCGACCCCGAGCGAGACGTGCACCACCTTCTTCAGCTGCGAAGACTCCACGGGAGGCACGAGCAGCGAGGGTCAGGACGGTGGTACGGGCGAGACAAGTGCGTCGCCGTCCGAATCGGAGAGCGAGGACAGCAGTAGAGGCAATCAGAACGGCGAAATCTTCGGAGGACCCGAGAGTTAGCCGCTCTATCACCCGAGACGGGTGTTTCACGTGAAACATGCGCATGTTTCACGTGAAACGAGGGCCGTCCCACCGCATCAGGTGGGGCGGCCCTCGGCTTTTTCCTAGGTCCGTACGGCAGGATGTGGCGCATGCCCAGTGCAGAATCGACGCCAGCGCGCGTGCACGAGCCGGACCCGGTACGGCCGACCAGGGACGACGAGATCGCTGCGGTCGGCAGCGAGCTGATCGGCGGCCCCCTCGGACGACGAGCTCTGACCGGGACGTCGTGGCTGACCCCCGTGCGGGTCGTCGCGCTCGTGGCGATCGGGATGTTCGCTCTAGGAATGGTCCAGAAGGCGCCCTGCTACAACGGTGCGTGGTTCTTCGGTGCCAGTTCCCAGTACACCCACGCCTGCTACTCGGACATCCCGCACCTCTACCAGGGACGCGGTTTCGCCGATGGGCTGGTGCCGTACTTCGACAAGCTCGCCGGCGACATGGAATACCTCGAATACCCGGTGCTGACCGGAGTGTTCATGGAGGTGGCCGGCTGGCTGACTCCGGGCAGCGGCAGCATCCAGCACCAGGAACAGTGGTACTGGATGGTCAATGCCGGGATGCTGATGGCATGCGCGGCCGTCATCGCCGTCTGTGTGGCCCGTACGCACGGCCGGCGGCCCTGGGACGGTCTGCTGGTCGCCCTGGCCCCCGCCTTCGCGCTGACCGCCACCATCAACTGGGACCTGCTGGCCGTCGCCCTGACGGCCGCGGCGATGCTGATGTGGGCGCGGGGCCGGTCACTCGCCTTCGGCGTCCTGCTGGGGCTCGCCACGGCCGCCAAGCTCTATCCGGTCTTCCTCCTCGGGCCCCTGTTCGTGCTGTGCTGGCGAGCGGGGAAGTGGCGGCAGTTCGGCACCGCCCTCGGGGGCGCGATCGTCGCCTGGCTGGTGGTGAACCTGCCGGTGATGCTCTTCGCCTTCGACGGATGGTCGAAGTTCTACACGTTCAGCCAGGAGAGGGGGGTGGACTTCGGCTCGTTCTGGCTGATCCTCGCCCAGAACTCCGGCGACCCGCTCACCACGGACAGCGTCAACACCCTGGCGACCCTCCTGGTCCTGGTGTGCGCCCTGGGTGTCGCCGGACTCGCGCTCACCGCTCCGCGCCGCCCCCGGTTCGCTCAGCTCGTGTTCCTGATGGTGGCCGCGTTCATCCTCACCAACAAGGTCTACTCGCCGCAGTACGTCCTGTGGCTGGTGCCGCTGGCGGCACTGGCCCGGCCGAAGTGGCGGGACTTCCTCATCTGGCAGGCCTGCGAGGTGGCGTACTTCCTGGGGATCTGGATGTACCTCGCGTACACGACCAGCGGAGAGGCGCACAAGGGTCTGCCCACCGACGGCTACCACTGGGCCATCGGCGTCCACCTGCTGGGGACGCTGTACCTGTGTGTCGTGGTGGTGCGGGACATCCTGATGCCCGAGCGGGATGTGGTGCGGCAGGCCGGGGACGACGACCCCTCGGGCGGTGTGCTGGACGGCGCGGACGACGTCTTCGTCCTCGGCGCGGCGGCCCGGGCTTACCAGCACGTGGCGCCCTTCGACGGGCCGCAGGTGGAGTGGGGCAAGGAGAGCACGGCCGACGGTTCGCCCTGAGCGAACAGCGTGCTGCCCGGCCATGCGAAAGGCCGTACCCGGGCCCCGGGTACGGCCTTTCGCGTCGCTCAGGGCTTCAGCGGTCCATGAGCCGGTCGAACTGCGTGGTGGTGTGCCGCAGATGGGCCACCAACTCGTCGCCGACCGTCGGTTCGGGGGCGTCCGCCGGGACGAAGAGGATGGACACCTGCATGTGCGGCGGCTCGGCGAACCAGCGCTGCTTGCCGCCCCAGACGAACGGCGAGAGGTTCCGGTTCACCGTCGCGAGGCCGGCTCGGGCGACGCCCTTGGCCCGGGGCATGACCCCGTGCAGGGCCTTCGGAGCCTCCAGGCCCACCCCGTGCGACGTACCGCCCGCCACGACCACCAGGAAGCCGTCGGAGGCCGCCTTCTGCTGGCGGTAGCCGAAGCGGTCGCCCTTGGCGACGCGCGTGACGTCCAGGACAGCCCCGCGGTACTCGGTGGCCTCGTGGTCCCCCAGCCACAGCCGCGTGCCGATCCGGGCGCGGAAGCGGGTCTGGGGGAACTGCTGCTGAAGCCGGGCGAGTTCCTCGGCCTTGAGGTGGCTGACGAACATGGTGTGCAACGGCAGCCGGGCGGCACGCAGCCGGTCCATCCAGCCGATGACCTCCTCGACGGCGTCGGAGCCGTCGGTGCGGTCCAGGGGCAGGTGGATGGCGAAGCCCTCCAGCCGGACGTTCTCGATGGCGGAGTGCAGCTGGGGCAGATCCTGCTCGCTGATGCCGTGCCGCTTCATCGAGGACATCACCTCGATCACCACGCGGGCGCCCACGAGCCCGTAGACGCCGTCGATCGACGACACCGAGCGCACGACCCGGTCGGGCAGCGGCACGGGCTCCTCGCCGCGTCGGTACGGCGTCAGCACCAGCAGGTCACCGCCGAAGAAGTCCTTGATGCGCGCGGCCTCGTACGTCGTGCCGACGGCGAGGATGTCCGAACCCAGCCGGGTGGCCTCCTCCGCCAGCCGCTCGTGCCCGAAGCCGTAGCCGTTGCCCTTGCAGACCGGGACGAGCCCCGGGAACTGCTCCTGCACGTGCTTGTGGTGCGCCCGCCAGCGCGCGGTGTCGACGTAGAGGGTGAGCGCCATGGCCGGACCTGGAACCTTTCTCGTGGCTGCGGTGTGTCAGAGGTGAGGAAGCTGTAGGAGCCGACGGACGCCGTGGAAGTGACCGGAGCCGTCGAAGCCGTTGGAGCCTTCTGCGGGGGAAGACGCGTGCTCAGCGGCGCGACATGTAGATGTCGAGCGCCTTGTGGAGCAGCTTGTTCAGCGGGAAGTCCCACTCGCCGAGGTACTCGGCCGCCTGCCCGCCCGTTCCGACCTTGAACTGGATCAGGCCGAACAGGTGGTCCGACTCGTCCAGCGAGTCGGAGATGCCGCGCAGGTCGTAGACGGTCGCGCCGAGCGCGTAGGCGTCGCGCAGCATCCGCCACTGCATGGCGTTCGAGGGCCGGAACTCCCGGCCGATGTTGTCGGAGGCGCCGTAGGAGTACCAGACGTGCCCGCCGACGATCAGCATCGTGGCCGCCGACAGGTTCACGCCGTTGTGGCGCGCGAAGTACAGCCGCATGCGGTTGGGGTCCTCGGTGTTGAGGGCCGTCCACATGCGCTGGAAGTACGACAGCGGGCGGGGCCGGAAGTGGTCGCGCACGGCCGTGATCTCGTACAGCCGCTGCCATTCCTCGAGGTCGTGGTAACCGCCCTGGACGACCTCGACGCCGGCCTTCTCCGCCTTCTTGATGTTGCGGCGCCACAGCTGGTTGAAGTTCTTGTGGACCTCTTCAAGGGAACGGTTCGCCAGCGGCACCTGGTAGACGTAACGGGGCTGGACGTCACCGAAGCCGGCGCCGCCGTCCTCGCCCTGCTGCCAGCCCATCCGGCGCAGCTTGTCGGCCACCTCGAAGGCGCGCGGCTCGATGAAGTCGGCCTCGATGTCACGCAGCCGCTTCACGTCCGGGTTCTGGATGCCCTGCTTGATGGAGGTGGCCTCCCAGCGCCGGATGATCACCGGCGGGCCCATCTTCACGGAGAAGGCGCCCTGCTGCTTGAGGTGCGCGAGCATGGGTTCCAGCCACTCGGTCAGGTTGGGCGCGTACCAGTTGATGACCGGACCCTCGGGCAGATAGGCGAGGTAGCGCTTGATCTTCGGCAGCTGGCGGTAGAGCACCAGACCGACACCGACGAGCTCGCCGGTCCTGTCGTCGAACCACCCGAGGCTCTCGGAGCGCCACTCGGCCTTGACGTCGGCCCAGGCCGGAACCTGCATGTGGCTCGCCGACGGCAGGCTCTGGATGTACGCCAGATGCTGCTCGCGACTGATCGTCCTCAGGGTCAGGCTCATTCGGGGCGCTCCTCGGGCTGGTGTGTCCCCATGGGTACAGGGGCTCCGGCTCTCGCGCCGAAGCCTACTGCGCCGTGCGAGCGGCCGGTCTGGGCGTACGGCAGCTTCCCCCCCGGCCCCATGGGCGGCCGGGGCGGTCCGCGGGGCGCGCAGTGGTCCTGCGCGCCGTGATCAAGGACGGTTGTACGCCGGTGCGGCCGGCGCCGGTCAGGTCACCACAGTCCGCCGAAGAGGCCGCCGTGCGCCATGCCGAGGAAGAAGCCGATGCCGGAGGCACCGAGGCCCAGGATCAGACCGAAGCGCTCACGGGTGGTCTCGGAGATCCACTGTCCGTAGGCGCCGGTGAAGATCCCCGCCATACCGGTCCACGAGCTGATGAGATGGAGGTTGTGGAACATCGCCGTGACGAAGGAGATCACTCCGAGCACCAGGGTCACCGCCATCAGGGCATCCTGGACGGGGTGGGGCCGGTCGTCGGTGGCGAGGAGGGATCCGGCGGTGTTGGGTCGCAATGCCTGTGCCATGGGGCACCTCCTGCGGAAAACGGCGCATCGTAGCGCCATACACACCCGATGTGTACAGATTGGCGGTCCCCCCGGCCGGATTTCAACCGGAAGCCGCTGTGCAGGTAGTCTGTAGCGTCTGCACCGGTGTCTGCCCAGGCACAGCCAGGGACTCCGCCCAGCTCACATCGGGGACGTCGCAAGCCGACCCCGATTGTCAGTGGCGGCCGATACCGTTGCGTACGCATCACAACCCTCCTGCCACGGAACGACCGTGGCCGCTGAGTCCGAAGGAGGTGGGTTCCACATGCGTCACTACGAGGTGATGGTCATCCTCGACCCCGATCTCGAGGAGCGCGCTGTCTCCCCGCTGATCGAAAACTTCCTCTCCGTCGTCCGTGAGGGCAACGGAAAGGTGGAGAAGGTCGACACCTGGGGCCGTCGTCGTCTCGCGTACGAGATCAAGAAGAAGCCCGAGGGCATCTACTCGGTCATCGACCTGCAGGCCGAGCCTGCGGTCGTCAAGGAGCTCGACCGCCAGATGAACCTGAACGAGTCGGTCCTCCGGACCAAGGTCCTCCGTCCCGAGACCCACTGAGCTCCGTCGCTCAGCTGATCTCGGGAATCTGAGTAGCAGCACAAGCAGCCAGCAGCAGCAAACCCGCCGAGAGGTTCCCCCATGGCAGGCGAGACCGTCATCACGGTCATCGGCAATCTTGTCGACGACCCCGAGCTGCGCTTCACCCCCTCCGGTGCGGCGGTCGCGAAGTTCCGTGTCGCGTCCACTCCTCGCACCTTCGACCGCCAGACGAACGAGTGGAAGGACGGCGAGAGCCTCTTCCTCACCTGCTCGGTCTGGCGTCAGGCGGCGGAGAACGTCGCCGAGTCGCTCCAGCGAGGCATGCGCGTAGTCGTGCAGGGCCGGCTGAAGCAGCGGTCCTACGAGGACCGCGAGGGCGTCAAGCGCACGGTCTTCGAGCTGGACGTCGAGGAAGTCGGCCCCAGCCTGCGCAACGCCACGGCCAAGGTCACCAAGACCAGCGGCCGCGGTGGCCAGGGCGGTTACGGCGGCGGTGGCGGCCAGGGTGGTGGCGGCGGCTGGGGCGGCGGCCCCGGTGGCGGCCAGCAGGGCGGCGGCGCTCCCGCCGACGACCCGTGGGCGACCGGCGCTCCCGCCGGTGGCGGCCAGAGCGGCGGTGGCGGCGGTGGCGGCTGGGGTGGAAACTCCGGCGGCAGCGGCGGCGGCTACTCGGACGAACCCCCCTTCTAGGCCCTCGGGCCCTCGGTCAGCGGACCGGTCGGGCCCAGGTCGAAGGCGGGTTGTATCCCAACTTCTTGATCACACAGGAGAATCACCATGGCGAAGCCGCCTGTGCGCAAGCCGAAGAAGAAGGTCTGCGCTTTCTGCAAGGACAAGGTCACGTACGTGGACTACAAGGACACGAACATGCTGCGGAAGTTCATTTCCGACCGCGGCAAGATCCGTGCCCGTCGCGTGACCGGCAACTGCACGCAGCACCAGCGTGACGTCGCCACGGCCGTCAAGAACAGCCGTGAGATGGCGCTGCTGCCCTACACCTCCACCGCGCGCTAAGGGAAGGGTGACCGAAACATGAAGATCATCCTCACCCACGAGGTCTCCGGCCTCGGTGCCGCGGGCGACGTCGTCGACGTCAAGGACGGTTACGCTCGCAACTACCTGATCCCGCGGAAGTTCGCGATCCGCTGGACCAAGGGTGGCGAGAAGGACGTCGAGCAGATCCGTCGCGCTCGCAAGATCCACGAGATCCAGACCATCGAGCAGGCCAACCAGGTCAAGGCCCAGCTCGAGGGCGTGAAGGTCCGTCTGGCCGTTCGCTCCGGCGACGCCGGTCGTCTCTTCGGTTCCGTCACTCCGGCCGACATCGCCTCGGCGATCAAGGCCGCCGGTGGTCCCGACGTCGACAAGCGCCGCATCGAGCTCGGTGCGCCGATCAAGACGCTGGGCGGCCACGAGACGTCCGTGCGTCTGCACCCCGAGGTGGCCGCCAAGGTCGCCATCGAGGTCGTCGCGGCCTGATCGCCGCACTCGGCTTGAACAGCCTCGGCTGAACAGCTGGGAAGGGGCCGCATCCGCAAGGGTACGGCCCCTTCCGCGTGCGCGCGGCCTTCTGCAGGTGCGGAGCCCTGCCTCAGGCGTGGTGCTCTTCCTGCCTCGGCTGCGGTGCGGTTCCTGGTGCACCGGCTGGGCATCCTCAGCGCGTGTTTCACGTGAAACACCCGATTCAGGGGAGTCGTCCAGCGAGTGGCGTATTCAGAGGGATCGTTCAGCGAGTAGCGCCGACGACCACCCAGCGTCCGGAGCGGGCGCGCAGCCAGAGCGTCAGCATCCGGACCGCCATCATCAGCGTCATCGCTGCCCACAGGGCGGTGAGACCACCGTCGAGAAGCGGTATCAGCAGGGCCACCGGGGCGAAGACGGCCAGGGTGAGGACCATCGCCCAGGCGAGATAGGGGCCGTCGCCCGCGCCCATCAGCACGCCGTCCAGGACGAAGACGATCCCGCAGATCGGCTGGGACAGTGCCACCATCAGGAGGGCGGGGAACGCTGTGTCCTTGACGATCTGGTCGCCGGTGAACAGGGGCAGGAACAGCGGCCGACTGATGATCACCAGTAGCCCGAGCACGACACCCACGGCGATGCCCCACTCCACCATGCGGCGGCATGCGGCACGGGCGCCCTGGGCGTCGCCGGCGCCGAGACAGCGTCCGATGATGGCCTGCCCGGCGATGGCGATGGCGTCCAGGGCGAAGGCGAGCAGGCTCCACAGGGAGATGATGATCTGGTGCGCCGCGATGTCGGCGTCTCCCAGACGTGCGGCGACCGCGGTGGCGATCATCAGGACGGCCCGCAGGGACAGGGTGCGCACGAGCAGGGGGACGCCGGCCTGGGCGGAGGCCCGTATGCCGGCGGCGTCGGGTCGTAGCGAGGCGCCGTGGCGTCGGGCACCCCGGACGACGACCACGAGGTAGGCCGCGGCCATGCCGCACTGGGCGATGACGGTGCCCCAGGCGGAGCCCGCTATGCCGAGACCGGCACCGTAGACCAGGCCCGCGTTCAGGACGGCGTTCGCGACGAATCCGGCTATGGCGACATAGAGGGGTGTCCTTGTGTCCTGGAGGCCGCGCAGGACACCGGTCGCGGCGAGGACGACGAGCATGGCCGGTATGCCCAGGGCCGAGATGCGCAGATAGGTGGTCGCGTAGGGGGCCGCGGTGTCCGAGGCACCGAAGAGCTCCACGAGTGCCGGTGCCGTGGGCAGCACGGCCGCGATCACGGCGGCGCCGAGCAGCAGGGCCAGCCAGATGCCGTCCATGCCCTGGCGGATGGCGGCCGGGAGGTCGCCCGCGCCGACGCGGCGGGCGACGCCTGCGGTAGTGGCATAGGCGAGGAAGACGAAGACGCTGACGGCGGTGGTCAGGAGCGCGGAGGCGACGCCGAGACCGGCGAGCTGCGCGGTGCCGAGGTGGCCCACGATGGCGCTGTCGGCCATGACGAAGAGGGGCTCTGCGACGAGTGCGCCGAAGGCGGGTACGGCCAGTGCGACGATCTCTCGATCGTGCTGTCTCCGGGTGGCCCGGGTGGTCGCGGGAGCCGATGTCATGGGCACCAATCTAATCGTCCACAGGTAAGAGATGCAATCCGCTAGTGGTCCTTACGAGTCGTCTCGACGCGTGTCCTTTCGCGCACCGTTCGAAGCGATCTTGCGCCGACTGGGCAAGTTTTTCTTCTGCACAGCCGGTGGACGGTAAAAGTGCAGGTCAGAAAGGTCGTGTAGGGCTGGTAGAGGGCTTGTTCACAGCGCTGTCCACCGGGTCGTGCACAGGTTTGGCGAAGTTCTCCACAGCATCTGAGTCGTCGTCCACAGGGGCTGTGGATAACCAGATTGGCTGACGGTGCCCGCGGGCCTACGGTGGTCCGGCGCCCGCTCCGCTCGTCGGCTGTGGAAACTCGCAATTCCGACCCGCATAACCCTTCGCAGAAAGCGGAGTTGGGTCTCTCAGTTGTCAGTGCCGTGCCGTAGGAATGAGACGCACGGCGAGGTCCGCACCGCGGACGGGAGGAGGTGGCTCGGTGAGCATTTCCGAGCCCTTGGACGATCCGTGGGCCGACAGCGGTCCCAGTGATCGTCTGCCCCCCGCCAGACGGCGCGGTGAAGGCGGTCGAGGCCGGGACGAGCAGCACGACCGCGGCCGCGACAGCGGCGAGTGGGACGGCGGGGCGGCCTTCGAGCGGGTACCCCCGCAGGACCTCGACGCCGAGCAGTCGGTCCTCGGCGGCATGCTTCTGTCCAAGGAAGCCATCGCCGACGTCGTCGAGGTCCTCAAGGGCCACGACTTCTACAAGCCCGCCCACGAAACGATCTTCCAGGCGATCCTCGACGTCTATGCGAAGGGCGAGCCGGCCGACCCCATCACCATCGCCGCCGAACTCACCAAACGCGGCGAGATCAACAAGGTCGGCGGCGCATCGTATCTGCACACCCTCGTCCAGACGGTCCCGACGGCGGCGAACGCCGAGTACTACGCGGAGATCGTGCACGAGCGCGCGGTCCTGCGCCGTCTGGTCGAGGCCGGGACCCGCATCACGCAGATGGGATACGCGGGCGACGACGACGTCGACGAGATCGTCAACCGGGCCCAGGCGGAGATCTACGCCGTCACCGAACAGCGCACCAGCGAGGACTACCTTCCGCTCGGCGACATCATGGAGGGCGCCCTCGACGAGATCGAGGCGATCGGTTCACGCAGCGGTGAGATGACCGGTGTTCCCACGGGCTTCACCGACCTCGATTCCCTCACCAACGGTTTGCACCCCGGTCAGATGATCGTCATCGCGGCCCGTCCCGCCATGGGTAAGTCCACGCTCGCCCTGGACTTCGCCCGGGCCGCGTCGATCAAGCACAACCTGCCGAGCGTCATCTTCTCCCTCGAAATGGGCCGCAACGAGATCGCGATGCGTCTGCTGTCCGCCGAGGCCCGTGTCGCCCTGCACCACATGCGCTCCGGCACGATGACGGACGAGGACTGGACCCGGCTGGCCCGCCGGATGCCCGAGGTGTCGTCCGCACCCCTCTACATCGACGACTCCCCCAACCTGTCGATGATGGAGATCCGGGCGAAGTGCCGCCGGCTCAAGCAGCGCAACGACATCAAGCTCGTGATCATCGACTATCTCCAGCTGATGCAGGCCGGCGGCTCCAAGCGCTCCGAGAGCCGTCAGCAGGAGGTGTCGGACATGTCCCGGAACCTCAAGCTCCTGGCCAAGGAGCTGGAAGTGCCCGTGATCGCACTCTCGCAGCTCAACCGAGGCCCCGAGCAGCGCACCGACAAGAAACCGATGGTGTCCGACCTGCGTGAGTCCGGCTCCATCGAGCAGGACGCCGACATGGTGATCCTGCTGCACCGCGAGGACGCGTACGAGAAGGAGTCGCCGCGCGCGGGCGAGGCGGACATCATCGTGGGCAAGCACCGTAACGGCCCGACGGCCACGATCACCGTCGCGTTCCAGGGCCACTATTCGCGCTTCGTGGACATGGCGCAGACCTGATCGCGCCGTGTTGTAGGGTCTCAAATCCAGCTTCATAATCTCAGGGTCAGCTGCATATGGATGGCATTTATGCAGCCATCGTGAGACTCGCAGCTTGGGGCGTTCACTCTTCTGGGTGATGTAAGGGGTGTCCTCTCCACGCGGGGAGCGACCGCTGGCACCTTGGCTACACGGGCAGTCACTCGTGGGCTGGGGGTGTGGTGGACGTTGCTGTGACGGTGAGCGTGCGTCGTCAGAACGGTCAGGTCGTTGAAGATCGCTTCTGGGGCACGGAGCCCATCAAATCTTTGGCTTCGGCCATGCCCTGGCGGACGTTCCGTTGGTACAAGGGCCAGAAGCACTACTCGGGCACCTACTGGTCGGCGACGATGCGCGATCACGTGATCTACGAGTCGCGACTGGAGCTGTCGCGGTTGCTCTTCGCTGATTTCGATTCGTCCGTACGCGGCATCGTGGCTCAGCCCTTCTTGCTGAAGACGGTGATGGAGGGGAAGGTCCGCAGGCACATCCCGGACTACCTCCTGCTCACCCGGGAGGTGCCGGTGGTCGTCGACGTCAAGCCGCTTCACCGGTTGTCCAAGCCGGAGGTGGCGTTCACCTTCGGCTGGACTCGGCGGGCGGTGGAATCACGGGGATGGGCGTACGAGGTCTGGAGCGAGCCTCCGGCTGTGAAACGGGAGAACATCCGGTTCCTGGCGGGCTATCGAAGGGACTGGCTGTTCAGCCCCGAGGTCCTGGAAGACCTTCGGGGAGCTGAGCTCGATGGTGTCCCTCTGGGGCAGGCCACCTGCTGTCTGCCGAATCGTTCGGAGCCTCAAGTCCGCTCCGCCATCCACCATTTGCTCTGGACGCGGTCTCTCGTTACCGATCTCGATCGGCCGCTCAGCCCTTCTCACGTTCTGAGGCGGGCGGCATGAGCAGGGCGGGGGCTCGGGTCGGGGTCGGTACGCGCTTCCGCTACGACGGAGAGACCGTCGAGGTGGTGGAGATGGCCGCGACGACGGCAGGCAACGAGGTGGTCCTGAAGGACGGCCAGGGACGATTGCTGCGGCTGTCACTCAAGGAACTTCTGTTCTCCGACCGTGCCGCTGTCCGTCCAGACGGCCCAGGACCGTCAGCTGACGATGAAGAAGAGATCGCTTCGGTCGTACTGGGACAGCTCGACAGTTCAGCACGGGCGAAAGTTCTTGAACGCGCCGAGCATGTCCGCGAGGTTCTGACGGGATTCCGGTCTGGAGTTCCGGAACTGGCACGCGATGGTGAGCCCCGCCCGGACTTTCGCCCGGAGCGACCGTTGGAGGTGCGATACACAGCCAAGGCCGATGAGCTGGGGGTATCACTTCGCACTGTCAAGCAGTGGGTCGCTGATTTTCGTCGTCGTGGAGAGGCTGGGCTCGCGCCGAAGAAGTCAAAAGGAAAGCCACACTCCGGAGTTGATGACCGGTGGGTGGAGACCGCGGTGGAGGTGATGGTCGAGCACGCTGACCAGTCGCGGCCGTCGAGGACGATGGTGATCGAGCGGACCCGGGCTCGGGTGATCGCGCGGTTCGGCGAGGATGTGGTGCCGCAGCCGAGTCGGGCGACGGCGTTTCGGCTGCTGGAGGAGCTGGAGCGACGACATCCGCTGTTCCGGCTGAGTACGAAGCGCAACCGGGATATTGCCGGTCGGCCGGAGGGTCAGTACGGCAAGCTGCGGCCGACACGGCCGGGCGAGTACCTGCTGATGGACTCCACCCGCCTGGACGTCTTCGCGTTCGACCCGCTGACGCTCAAGTGGGTTCAGGCCGAGCTGAGTGTCGGGATGGACTGGTACACCCGCTGCATCACGGGGATCCGGCTGACGCCGGTCTCGACGAAAGCGGTGGACGTCAGCGCGGTGCTCTTCCAGTCGTTCCGGCCGAGGCCGGCGGGGCGGGACTGGCCGCGACACGCGGTCTGGCCCGAGCACGGCATCCCCCGCACCGTCCTGGTCGACGTCGAGGGCGCCAGTGGACCGGGCCTGGCCTCGCCGCCCCTGGTTCCCGAGACGCTGGTGGTCGACCACGGCAAGGTCTACGTCTCGGAGCATCTGACCAGCGTCTGCCACCGGATGGGCATCTCCATCCAGCCGGCCCGGCTACGGACGGGCCGGGACAAGGGGCCGGTGGAGCGCTATTTCCGGACCCTGCGGGAGGGGCTGCTGCAGGTGCTGCCCGGCTACAAGGGGCCCGACATCCACTCGCGGGGCGAGAGTCCGGAGGACGATGCGTTCTTCTTCCTCGACGAGCTTGAGGCGATCATTCGGGAGTGGACCGCGACGGTCTATCACTGCAGGCCGCACTCCAGTCTGGTAGATCCGGGCCTGCCGGGTCTGCGGATGTCTCCGGCGAAGATGTTCGAGCACGGCATGGCGCGGGCGGGTTACATCGAAGCACCCCGCGACCGGGACCTCGCTTACGAGTTCCTGAAGACCGAGTGGCGCACGATCCAGCACTACGGTGTCGAGATTGGCCGTCGCCGCTACAGCGGCCCCGGCCTGAAGGGCCTGAGTGGTCTCCGGAGTCCGTACGACGGCCCGGTCAAGAATGGCTGGCCGTTCCAGGTGGACCCCGACGACATCACCCGGATCTACTTCCGTGATCCGGCCACCCGGGCCTGGCACACGCTGCTCTGGGAGCACGCGCCGTCGACCGAGATGCCGTTGAGTGAGGACGCGTTGACATTCGCCCGGCAGTTGGCTGCCTCGAAGTATCGCTTTCCCGACGACCGGCTTGCCGTCGCCGACTTGCTGGAGCGGTGGAACCTCGGGCTGGGCACCACGATCACCGAGCGGCGCATGGCCCTGCGGCTCTCGCGAGAGCAGGCCGCCATCGAACTTCCGGAGAGTGAGGCGGAGACGGTCGTCTCGCTTCCGTCCGTACGCAAGGCCCTTGGCCAGGACAACGAGACCGCAGAACCGCAGGAGCCCGACGTGGCGACGGAGACGGGGGACGACGACGAGGCCGATCTGGAGGACCTCGCCAAGGAGGACGACTTCTACGCTGATGCTCTGGAGGACGTGTGAACGACAACGCCGTTCCGGAGCCGGACAATCTCGCCCTGTCGCGGAAGGAGGACTTCAAGGCGTTCGCCGAGAGCCCTCGCCGCAGTCGGCCCGATCTGCTGACGCGCAAGCAGCTGAAGTCTCTGGACACGCAGGCGCGGGCGGACTACGACCGTCAGCGCCGGAAGTGGCACGCGAACATCGGCCCGGTCAAGACACCACAACTGGCAGAGCGCCACGAGGACTTGTGGGACATCGTCGACAGCAACGAGCAGGATGGTGACAAGGCCAAGGGGGCGGTGGCCGTCGACGCGTTCCCTGGGCTGGGCAAGACGACCTCGGTGCTTGCCTTCGCCCGCGACTTCCACCAGCGGGAGATCGAGGAGTCGGGCCCGTTCACCAGCCAGGGGCACGAGCGGATCCCCGTCTGCCGGGTCGGGCTGACCGGGAACACCGGATGAAGGATCTCAACCGGGCCATGCTGGAGTTCTTCGGCCATCCCGGACAGGTGCGTGGCACCACCGCCCAGTTCGGACGGCGGGTGCTGGACTGCGTGTTGTCCTGTGATGTCCGACTGGTGGTTCTGGACGATCTGCACTTTCTGAAATGGGGACAGAAGAGCGGCATCGAGGTGAGCAATCATCTGAAGTGGATCGCCAACGAGTTCCCGGTAACGTTGCTTATGGTGGGGGTCGAACTGGCGGAGAAGGGCCTGTTCGGCGAGGGAACGAACGGCCGCGACACGGCTCTGGCCCAGACTGGCCGCCGCACCACCCGCCTGGGACTGCGTCCGTTCACCATCGAAGCGGAGGCCGGGCGCCGGGAATGGCGGCAGATGCTGCTGGCCCTCGAACAGCGCCTCGTGCTCACCGACAAGCACCCCGGCATGCTCGCGGACGACCTGTCGGACTACCTCTTCGCCCGCAGCACCGGACACATCGGTTCGCTGATGACGTTGATCAACCGCGGCTGCCAGCGGGCGGTCCGCACTGGCGCCGAACGCCTGGACCAGGAGCTGATGGATCGGGTGAAGAACGACGAGGCGTCCGAGGCCGCCCGCCTCGAACTTCAGGCCGCGCTGGAGAAGAAGCGGCTGACCAGCCGTCCACGGTCCCGGGGACGACGAGCCGCATGAAGCCGTCGGCCCGCACCCTGCCGATCCGGCTGCCTCCACTGCCCGGCGAGGCCCTGGACTCCTGGCTGGAGGCGACGGCACGGCGGATGGACACCACGCTTGGTGATGTTCTGCTGTACTTCGGTTTCCCGGTCCGGCAGCGGGCCGGAAACCAGTTCCGGGGCATCCCGGCGGACTGGACTATCTTCCTCGACGAGCGGTTGACCGCTGCCGTCGCGCACGCCACTGGGACGGCCCCGGAGGCGGTCACTGCCCTGACTCTGGCGCACTATGACGGACGGGCCCTGCAGATGAGTGCCGGAGGCCGGGCCGTGTTACGGCATGTCCTTTGGGGACGCGGACGGGGATCCCGGTTCTGCCCGGACTGCCTCCACTCCAGCGGTGGGCGCTGGCAGTTGTTTTGGAGGCTTGGCTTCTCCTTCGCCTGCACCCGACACCGCCGCCTTCTGGCGGACGGCTGCCCGCACTGCGGGCAGGTTCCGCGGCAGCGGCCCCGTTCCGGCCGGTCCGTCCCTCAACCAGAACTCTGCGGCAATCCGCCAATCCGCCCCGGCGGTCCGATCACGGCTGGCTGCGGCACCGATCTCACCCGCGCTTCGACGCTTCTCCTGCCTCCTGGCCATCCAGTTCTCATGGCGCAGGACCGGGTGATGGAGATCATCGACGGGCCGACGGCTGCCTTCGGCCCCTACCGGGCTGTTCCCCAGTCGGCACCGGCGGTGCTGGCCGATATCAGGGCCCTGGGCATCCGGGTCCTGAGCGATCTTCCCGCGGCTGCCCTGCGTGAACAGATGCCGGCCGACATCGCAGAAGCGCACCTCGCCATTGATCCGGTCGTTCCGCGCACGGAACAGGCGGCGGACCGCCCGGGGTTCATGTCCCCGCCGCGAGCCGTGGATGCTGCGGTCGCGGTGACCATGGCCCTGGGCATCCTGGAACAGCCAGGAGTCCATCCGGCCGGCGAGGCCCTGCGGGGCCTGCTGGAAGCAGTACGCGAAGAAGACACGCAGATCTCGGCTACCAGCATCGACGACTGGGGCCGGGGCATCAGCCCGGTGCTGCAGTCCGTGCACCTGGCCGCCCTCGCCCTTTCTCTCCGCCCCAGCGAGCACCTCCGCTACCGCATCACGACCGAGACTCCCCGCAGGCCGACAAGGACCACTCGGGATATCGAGCAGCGAGCCAGGAAGATCCCCACGATGTTCTGGCCGTCCTGGACGGTCCGGCTCACACCGCCTGAAGGAATCCATGCACGAGTCCTGGCCCCCGTCCTCGCGGCCCTGCTGCTGATCCCGGACAGCCGCACCTCCTTGGACCAGGCCGCCGGGCTGGTCGGCGACGTCACCGACGGCATCGAGATCTCACGCCTCCTCCAGGCACTCGACGACCTTCCACAATGGCCGGACATCGTCACCGCCCTGGACCGGCTCGCCGACCACCTCGACACCGACGACACCCCCATCGACTACGGCCGGCGCCGACTCCTGGACTACACCGGCCTGCTTCCCCACGACCGCTGGCTGGAGATCTGCCGCGGCACCGGAACACCACCAGGGACCGGCCGACGCGAACGCGTCGCCCGCAGCCAGCTCTTCCGCCGCCTCAGCGGCCTGCCCGCCGAATCTGTCCCTGACGACCTGGGTGGGCTCGACAGCGCGGAGTTCCGGGCGATGTCCTTGCGGTTCACCGCGCTTCAGACCCCCGAACTCGCAAACGCCCTTCAGCAGGAAGCCCTCGGTTTCCTTGCCTCTCACCACATCCACGACGAGCCCGTGATCTGGCAGCCTCCAACCGCCCTGCTGGCCGGGCTCTACCTTCCCGGACCCAACCCAGCGCACATCGACCTGTCCCGCCTGCACCAGCTCGTCCGAGAACGCCAGCACCCCGTTCAGCACGCCTCCCAGGTCCTCGGCACGACCGTCGAGGCCATCCGGCATGTTCTAGACGAACACCCAGCCCCCGCACCCCCGCCGACGAAGAACACATCCAGAGCCACCGGCCGCATCCGGCACCAGGCCCGGCAAATCATCCCGGCAGAGCGCTTCACCCAGCTCTACTTCAACGAACGCCGCTCTCTCCAGCAGATAGCCGCCCTCACCGGCTTCTCCCGCAAGGTGCTGACCGAGCTTGCGCGGGAGTACGGCGTCCCGCTCCGCGACGGACCGCAGGACTACAGGTCCAGGGGAACCGTCGAACGGGAATGGCTGGTCGAGCAGTACGTCGTCCGCCGGCGGACCTTGCCTGATCTCGCCGGTGAGATGGGCATGAGCACTGCGAACATGGCGCGGTGGGCCCACGCCCATAACATCCCTCTCCGGCCCCGCGGCGGAGGAAGCCACAACGCCGCTCTTCGCACGGCAGACCAGGCGACCGCCGCCCCGATCGTCCTGCGTGAAGCTCTCACAAGTCCCCACGCGTGGCAGCGACTCGAACGCTTCGTGGCGGCACTGCGCTATCCCACGATCGGCGAGGCAGCCAAAGCACTCGGCACCACCCAGTCCGCGCTGACAACTCAAATCACCCACCTTGAACGTGACCTCGGACAGCACCTACTCGAACGAGCTGAACGGGGCCGAGCCATGAAGGCGACATCTTTTGGAAAGCGTGTGGTCGCGGCGGCCAGAGAGATCCTTGCGGAGGAAAAGACAAGGCAGTGAATTCACCGAGCCCAGGGTCCTCCCCCCTACCCGGCTGTCAGTCCGTGTCGAAGTCCGTCCCCCGTGAGACCTCCTCCCACTCGGTGAGCTCGGCCCGCACGGAGTCCAGGTGTGCGGTCAGGAAGTCGACCGCGTCGCCGCCGAGGGCAAGCCGGAGCGGGGTCTTCTCGGTGTTCAGAACCAGCCGGATCGCCGCTGCGGCCTTCGCCGGGTCGCCCGGCTGGCTGCCGTCGCTGCCCTGCACCATCTGCCGGGTCGCGCCGACCTTCTCCATGTACGCCGGGTTCTCCTCGGAGAAGTACGCCGCGCCCTTGCCGAACAGGTTGGTACGGAACGCGCCGGGCTCCACGATCAGCACCTTGATGCCGAAGGGCGCCACCTCGTCGGCCAAGCCCTCCGACAGCTGCTCCAGCGCCGCCTTGGTCGCGCTGTACGCGGAGAATCCAGCGAAGGACAGTTGCCCGCCGAAGCTGCTGATGTTCACGACTGATCCACTGCCCCGTTCCCTCATCTGCGGCAGTAGCGCCCGGGTCAGACGCGCAGGGCCGAACACGTGCAGCTCGAACAGGTCGCGCAGCTCCCGGTCGGTGGTCTCCTCGAACGCCCCTACCTGGGTGCGGCCGGCGTTGTTCACCAGCACGTTCACCCTGCCGTATCGGGCCAGGACGTCGGCGGCCACCACATCGATCCGCTCGCCGTCGGTGACGTCCAGGCTGATCGCCTCGACACGGTCCGGGTACGCGGCGACCAGGTCGTCCAGCGCCTCGGTTCGCCGGGCGGTGCCGATCACCGTGTCACCAGCGGCGACCGCGGCCTCCGCGATGGCTCGCCCGAAACCGCTGCTCGCGCCGGTGACCAGCCAGACCTTGGTGTCCTCGCTCATCTTCATCTCCCTCGTCAACTGCCGTTCGGGGCTGCCCGTCGACAGGTTCGATCCTTCGCCAGGCACCTGGGCAGCGTCCAAGACCCGTTGTGATAACCATGAGTTATGAACGTCCATGGGCGTGATCTGCGCTACTTCACCTCGGTCGCCGAGGAATTGAGCTTCACTCGCGCTGCCGAGCGGCTGTTCATCTCCCAGCCCGCGCTCAGTAAGCAGATACGGATGCTGGAGAAGCAACTCGGCGGTGTCCTGTTCGAACGGGACCGGCGGACAGTGCGGCTGACCGCGATGGGGGAAGCCCTGTTACCGCACGCCCGTGCGGTGCTGGCCGCCTGGCAGGCCGCGGAGGCTGCGGTGGAGGAGGCGAAGACCGCCGAGCGGTGCACTCTGGTGATCGGCATGTCCACCAGCCCGGGCCGCGGGCTGCTGCCCGCTCTGCGGACCCGTCTTGTCTCCCGGCATCCGGACGCGCAGCCCGTTTTGCGCCAGGTCAACTGGGCAGACCCCAGCGCCGGGTTGGCGGATGGATCCAGCGACGTCGCCTTCGTCTGGCTGCCGCTTCCGGACGAGGACCGTTACCAGTATGCGGTGGTAGCCCGCGAGCCTCGGCTGGTCGCGATCCCGGACGGACACCCCTTGGCGGCGCGGGCCGCGTCCGACCCTGAGGGAAAGGTGGACTTCACCGACCTGCTTGAGGAGCCCTTCCTCGCCCTCCCCCCGGAGGCCGGCCCGCTACGGGACTACTGGCTTGCCCTGGACGCCCGGGACGGTCGACAGCCGTGGATCGGCGGGGTGGTGGCCAGCGCCGAGGAGACCCACGAGGCGGTCGCCAGCGGCCAGGGGGTGGCGCTGCTGGCCACCGGTAACGCCCCGCTGGTCGTCCGGGACGAGGTGATCGCCGTGCCGGTCAGGGGTATTTCCCCGTCTCAACTGGCGGTGGCGGCCTGCCAGGACGACAAACGGACGCTGGTTCTCGCCTACCTTGCCGCTGCGCGACAGGTTGGGGCCACAACCTGTTGATTAGGCGCCTAGAGCGTGGTTGATCTCGCCGGCCTTGCTCTCACGGCATGTCCAGGCGACACCGCCGACCTCATGAGCTTTGCAGCGAGCAGTGGAACATGCTGCGGCGCTCCTGCGAAACCATGGTCGGTGCCCGAGGAAATGACATGACCGTGAGACAGAAGGCATGCCAACGGTCGTGAGACAACGCGAGAAGCCGCAGGTCATAGCGTCGGGCTATGCCATGGCCGGCGAGATCCTACACCGGTTGTAGGGTCTCGCGGCTGATGCCGTGATCTCACGGGCCGTGTCGTACCGATGTCGTATAGGACATCACCGTGAGACTAGCGCGTGGGTGCTGCTGGTCAGCGCCTCGTCTCGTACCTGGTCAGGACCACGCCGCCGGGAAACGTCCGCGTCTCCACCAGGTTCAGGTTCACCCAGCTGTCCAGCGCGGTGAAGAACGGCGTGCCGCTGCCCACCAGGACCGGATAGGCGGCGATCGCGTACTCGTCGATCAGGTCGGCGCGCATGGCCGCCCCGGCGAGCGTTGCGCCGCCGATGTTCATGGGGCCGCCGTCCTCGGCCTTGAGCCGGGTGATCTCGGCGATCGCGTCGCCGGTGACCAGGCGGGTGTTCCAGTCGACCTTGTCGATCGTCGAGGAGAACACCACCTTCGGCGTGTCCCGCCAGTTCCGCGCGAACTCGATCTCCGCCGGGGTGGCGCCCGGCTGCTGGTCGCCGGTCGGCCAGTAGGAGCTCATCGTCTCCCACAACTTGCGCCCATACAGCGACAGGCCACTCGCCCGCTCGTGGTCGAGCCACCACTGGAACAGCTCGTCGCTCGGCGGTCCGCTCCAGCCGATGTCGTCGCCGGCCGCGGCGATGTAGCCGTCCAGGGTCAGGTTCATGCCGTAGATCAGTTTCCGCATGGCTCAGCCTTCCGTTCGCGGGCGTCCGGCGTATGGACCAGCGCGGCGCGGGAAACTCATCGGTGCGCGATCTGGGCTCGCCGGTAGCCCTCGTGCTCGGGGCTCAGCGTGGTGTACTCGGCCGACTCGGGAAAGCCGCCTGATCTCGACCTCCCCCTCGCGAGGAAATGCCACGGATTTGAGACTGATCATGGGTGACAAGGCCGTGAGGCAGCCAAGGACGCCCAGGGCACGCAAGATCGACGTGTCACGAGCGGCGAGACCCTACACCGGGGGCGAAATGAACTCGACGTCCGCGTTCCGTCCGGATGGACTGGGGCCATGACCACTTTTCAGGAAGAGCTGCTCCCCGGCACCCGGCGTGCGCTGGCGCACCGCATCGCCGTGGCCCAGACCGACGGGCGGACGCCGTCGCTCGTCGCCGCCGTCGTAAGGGACGGGCGGGCGGTCTGGCACGGGGCACGGACCTCCATCGACGGACACGCACCCGACGAGACCGTGCAGTACCGGATCGGTTCGATCACCAAGACCTTCACGGCCGTTCTCGTGCTGCGGCTGCGCGACGAGGGAGCGCTCGACCTCGAGGACCCGCTGGAGAAACACCTGCCGGGCACCGGTGCGGGGGAGGCCACCATCGCGCAACTCCTGGCGCACACCGGGGGACTGGCGGCCGAGACGCCCGGGCCGTGGTGGGAACGGACGCCGGGCACGCTGCGTCCGGAACTCGCCGACGTCCTCGTCGATCAGCCCCTGCTGCATCCGGCGGGGCGCCGGTTCCACTACTCCAACCCCGGCTACGGCCTGCTGGGCGCCCTCGTCGAGGAGATCCGCACAGCGCCCTGGGACGAGGTGCTACGGCGGGAAGTGCTCGAACCTCTGGGCCTGAGCCGTACCGGCATGCGGCCACGGCATCCGCATGCGGGTGGCTGGGCGGTGCACCCGTGGGCCGATGTGATGCTGCCCGAGCCGCTGGAGGACTTCGGACGGATGGCCGCGGCCGGTCAACTCTGGTCGACGACCGGCGATCTGGCGCGGTTCGCCGCCTTTCTTGCCCGTGGGGACGACCGGGTCCTGAGCGAGGAGAGCCTTCGGGAGATGCGGACCCCCGCAGCGCCGGCGGAAGTCACGGACCAGGTGGACGGCAGCGGCTACGGGCTGGGACTGCGGATCGAGCACCAGGACGGGCGGCTCCTCGTCGGCCACTCCGGGTCGGTGCCCGGATTCCTGGCGAGCCTCATGCTGAGCGTGGCGGACGACGTCGCAGCGGTGGTGCTCACCAACTGCACCTCCGGCCCGGCGGTGTCCTCGGTCGCCTCGGATCTCGTGCGCATCGTGGCCGAGGCCGAGCCGAGGATTCCCGAGCCCTGGCGGCCGATGCGGGAGGTCGATCCTTCCGTCCTCGAACTGGCAGGCCAGTGGTACTGGGGCACCACCCCCTTCGCCCTTCGCCTCACGGCCGACGGACTCCTCTCCCTGGGGCCGCTCACCGGCGGGGGACGGCGCTCACGGTTCCGCCGGGAGGGTGAGGCCTGGAAGGGGCTGGAAGGGTACTTCGCCGGGGAGGTCCTCCGGGCCGTGCGGCGCCCGGACAGCACGGTGGACCATCTGGACCTCGGGTCCTTCGTCTTCACGCGCCGGCCTTACGACGACCGGGCCGATGTGCCCGGTGGCGTCGACCCGGACGGCTGGCGGGGGATCGGCTAGCCGCCACTGAGGCGGGTCCACGGGTGTGCGGCTCCGCGGATCTCCGTGACTGCGGCTCGGCGGCTCTGTTCCACGTGAAACAGAGCCGCGTTCCCTTCGGGGAGTGGGCCGCCACCGGAGGGGCTGTCAGAGCTGAAGCTTGAACCCCACGTGCGAGGCCTGGAATCCCAGCCTCTCGTAGAAGCGGTGGGCGTCGGCGCGCGTGTTGTCGGAGGTCAACTGCACCAACTGGCACCGCGCGCGGCGGGATTCCTCGATGGCCCACTCGATGAGACGTGTGCCCAGACCGCTGCCCCGCTCGTCGGCGTGGACGCGCACGCCCTCGATGATCGACCTGGTCGCCCCGCGCCGGGACAGGCCGGGCACGATCGTCAGCTGGAGGGTGCCCACGACGCGGCCGTCGCGGACGGCGACGACCAGACGCTGGTTCGGGTCGGCGCTCAGCCGTTCCAGAGCGGCCAGATACGGCGCGAGGTCGTCCGGAGATTCGCGTAGGGCACCCAGCGGGTCGTCCGCGAGCATGCCGACGATCGCAGGGACGTCCTCGGCGACGACGGCGCGTATCTCAAGATCCTCCATGGTCGAACCCTAGCTGGACGGCGGCAGGAGCCTTCAGCGTTTCCACGACCCGCACCAGCGGAGCCAGCTCCGCATTCCTCGCCGCCTCGTCGAGGGCCTCGCGCAGTGCCGCATCGTTGGTCGGGCGGGCCTCGCCGAGCAGCTTCAGGCCGGCCTCGGTGACATTGGTGTAGATGCCACGGCGGTCGGTGGGGCACAGATAGCGCTCGAGCAGCCCCCGGTCCTCGAGCCGGGAGACCAGCCGGGTGGTGGCGCTCTGGCTCAGGACCACCGCGTCGGCGACCTGCTTCATCTGGAGGTGGCCGCCGTCCCCGTCGTGCTGGCGGCTGAGCACGTCGAGCAGGGAGTACTCGCGCACGCTCAGATCGTGCCGGGCCTGCAGCGCGCGTTCGATGTGGGCCTCGATCCTCCCGTGCAGCAGGGAGAGGGCGCACCAGCCCTGGGCGAGGGCGGTGAGCGCGGGGTCCGTCGCAGTCATGGGTCCTCTTCCTCCGTCCCGGAGCGGCTGACCCCAGGATAGAGCACTCCCGCAATAGTCGGCGGTTGCCTATAGGCGGCGTGTGCAACTATTGTGAACGCACGCAAAGCGCACCTGCAATCTTCTGGAAGGTGTACCCCACCATGCCTCTCGCGCTCCTGGCCCTCGCGATCGGGGCCTTCGGCATCGGCACCACGGAATTCGTGATCATGGGCTTGCTGCCCGAGGTCGCGGGCGACTTCGGGGTCTCCATCCCCACGGCCGGCTTCCTCGTGACCGGCTACGCGCTCGGCGTCATGTTCGGCGCCCCGCTGATGACCGTTCTCGGCACCAAGGTGTCCCGCAAACGGATGCTGATGGTGCTGATGGGCCTGTTCATCGTCGGCAACCTGCTGTCCGCCGTCGCCCCGGCCTTCTCCGTCATGCTGATCGGCCGCGTGGTCGCCTCGCTCGCGCACGGCGCCTTCTTCGGCATCGGCTCCGTCGTCGCGGCCGACCTGGTCGCGCCGGACAAGAAGGCCGGCGCCATCGCCATGATGTTCACCGGCCTCACCGTGGCCAACGTCGTAGGCGTCCCGCTGGGCACCCTCGTCGGGCAGAGCGTCGGCTGGCGCGTCACCTTCGGCATCGTCGCCGCCCTGGGGGTGATCGGCCTCGCCGGCATCGCCAGGCTGGTCCCCGAGATGCCCCGGCCCGAGGGCGTGCGCCTGCGCCACGAACTGGCCGCGTTCAGGAACGCCCAAGTCCTGCTCGCCATGGCGATGACCGTCCTGGGGTTCGGCGGGGTCTTCGCGGCCATCACCTACATCGCGCCCATGATGACCCATGTGGCCGGCTTCGCCGACGGCTCCGTCACCTGGCTGCTGGTCCTCTTCGGCCTCGGCATGGTCGGCGGCAACCTCGTCGGCGGCAGGTACGCCGACCGCGCCCTGATGCCGTTGCTGTACGTCTCCCTGGGCGCCCTGGCGGTCGTCCTGGCCCTCTTCACCCTCACCGCCCATCACAAGGCCCTCGCGGCCGTCACGATCGCTCTGATCGGCGCCCTGGGCTTCGCGACCGTCCCACCGCTGCAGAAGCGGGTCCTCGACCAGGCGCACGGCGCTCCGACGCTCGCCTCGGCGGTCAACATCGGCGCCTTCAACCTGGGCAACGCCCTGTCCGCCTGGCTGGGCGGTCTGGTCATCACCGCCGGTCTGGGCTACACCGCCCCCAACTGGGTCGGTGCCGTCCTCGCCGCGGCCGCTCTGGTCCTCGCCGTCGTCTCTGCCGCGCTGGAGCGCCGGGACAGCGTGCCGAGCGCCGTCGTCGCGGCTTCCGCTCCCACCGAGCGGCCGGCCGCCGTCTCCCACTGAATCGTCCGGTGTGCGGGGCCGAGGCCGTTCCCACGCCCCCGGTTCGTCCCTTCCCGAGAAACACCCGCAAGGAGAACCTTTCCGTGAGCACCACCACCGTCGCCCCCCTGACCATCCGTGACGCCGAGGTCCTTGTCGAGGCGGCTCGCCGCGCCGCCGAGGCTGCCGGGGTCACGGTCAGCGTGACCGTCTTGGACGCGGGCGGTCATCTGCTGGCCTTCCGCCGGGACGACCGGGCTGTGCTGATCTCCGGTGAGACGAGCACCCGCAAGGCCTACACGGCACTCCAACTGGACACGGCGACCGCCGACCTCGTGGACGCCGTGCAGCCCGGTGGCCTCTTCCACACCCTGCCCACCGCGCTCGACCGGCCGCTGCTGTTCATCGCCGGTGGCGTACCGCTCCACCGCGATGGCCGTCTCGTCGGCGCGATCGGGGTCGGCGGCGGGGCACCCGAGCAGGACCACGGCTTTGCCGCGGCCGCCGTGGAGTCCCTCGCCTGACGGGGCCGTTTCCGCGGAGCGCACACGGAGAACGCCGGTTCTCCCAGCGAGAGGGAACCGGCGTTCTCGGTCTCAGCGGGTGCTATCCGGCCGCCACGGTCAGCGGAGCGAACCGTCGGCTCCAGTCACCCGGCAACTCCGTGGTCCCGTAGGTCATGACGGTGTTGAAGGCGACGGACCGCAGACCCCGCTCCTTCACCCAGGCCAGCAGATCCGTGTGGCGCACGTCGATGTCCGTGCGCAGGGGCCGGTCCGTGTGTGCGGCGAGCGCGGTGACGAGTGCCATGGCCGTCTCCGTGTCCCGCGCGATGAGCGGCCCCACCACATGGGTGTCCATGTTGGGCCAGGCGGCCGCGTAGCCGATGATCCGGCCGTTGTCCTCGGCGACCCGCATCTGGTCGGCGAAGGCGGGCAGTCGCGCGATCACGAGGGTGCGGTCGGTACCGAACACCTCCTCGTCGAGCCGGAGGATGGCGGTGAGATCCTCGGCCGTGGCCGCACGGGTGAGGACACCGGGCTTCTGACCGCCGGGTGTGAAGTGCCCCAGCACCATCTCGGCACGTCCCGTGGCCTTGAACCCCAACTCCTCGTAGAGCGGCAGGCCGTTCGGGGTGGCGTGCAGGGTCAGCGGGGTAGTGCCCATCTCGGCGACGACGTGCCGCATCAGGTGTCGTCCGACGCCTTGACGGGCGTACCGTTCGGCGACCAGCACCATGCCGATGGCGCCGAGAGCAGGACGTCCGTGCGGGCCGTACTCGGTGACGACGCAGGCACCGAGGAGGCCGCCGCCGGGGTCGTCGATGCCGAACCCCTTCCCGGCGCTGAGGAGAAGGCCCCACTTGTGCTCCTCGCGCGGCCACCCCCGGTCCTCGGACAAGTCGGCGCAGGCGGTGAGGTCGCGGTGCGTCAGACGGCGGACGGGAAGAGAGGGGGGAAGAGGTGTCGACACGCAGGTCAGGCTGTCCGACCGGTGCCCTCGGCGTCCACCTCTTTCGCCGGGTGAAGCCGTGCTTTTGGCCATGTCGTGACCCGCTCCCCGGCGGTGGCGGGCCGGCGGGCGTTTCACGTGAAACGCCGCTCCCCTGATCCCGGACAAGGACTCGCTCATGAAGTGACCGTTTCCAGGGCGGTCGACGCGGTCATTCAGCGGCCCGGACCGATGACTTACCTGGGGAAAGATCTGTGGAATGCCTATGAATGGGCATGCTGCGTCCGGTAATTGGAGGAATTGACGGTTCGTTCCCCGGCTGCCTCCGAGGGGAGGGAAGGGGGGACTTGTGTGCGGGGCCGCGCCCGGTATGGTCGACTCCGGTTCGTGTTCGGGAGGTGCGGCGCGAGATGCGGTACATCTCTTCCGCACGAGCCGAGAACAGGGTAATGAAGCCTGACGGGACGGAGAGTTCGAAGACCCGCGATGTCGGGTAATGGGGGCGAGTGGTCTGTAAGGGGTGGGATGCTGCGACGAGGAGACTGCGGCCCATGTCGCACTCTCGCCTTCACGACCGTATGCGGCCGGGGCACGTGTGGACCGCGGCCATATCGGTCGCAGGACGGAACGGAACCGGAATAGCTAGCCGTCTGCGGGGGAAGCAGGCACCTTCCGATCGTGGAAGTGCGTAGACCGACCGAGAGATGTTCGAGGCGAGGCACACCATGGACGCTCCGACCACCAGGTCGGCCGACAACGGCACGTCCGGCGGCGGGGACGGCTGGTTCACGCCGCGCAAGCAGCCGGCGTCGGCTGCCGACAGCGAGCGGGCACCCTCCGAGGGCCGCCGGCTTGCCGCGCTCCGTCCCATGGGCAGGGGCACGGAGGCGTCGGCGGACGAGACACTCCGGAGCGAGGCCGCCGAGCCGAACGCCCGCACACCCGGTCAGGACCCTCGACCGGAGGATTCGCCCCGACCCGCGCATCCTTCCCCACCCGAGACTTTCGCCGGTGTCCGGCCTGAGCGGGCCGTCGAGCCTCGGGGGCCCGTCCCGCCCGCGACCACCGAAGGGCACCGCGTCCCCGGGCACCGCGTCCCCGCCCAGCGGTCCGCCCCCGCCGGGAACGCCTCTCCGGACGCCCTCCTCATCCGCCGCACCATGGACGAGGTGGCACCCGTCGCCGACAAGGTCACCTCGTACTTCTACGCGCTGCTCTTCGTCCGCCATCCCGATCTGCGCTCCCTCTTCCCGCCCGCCATGGACACCCAGCGAGACCGGCTGCTCACAGCCCTGCTCACCGCCGTCGAGCACATCGACAACACCCCGGTCCTGGTGAACTACCTGCAGAACCTCGGCAGAGGCCACCGCAAGTACGGAACCCGCCCCGAGCACTACCCGGCGGTCGGCGAGTGCCTCATCGGGGCGCTGAGCAAGTACGCCGCATCCGTCTGGGACGGCGAGACGGAAGCGGCCTGGGTCCGGGCCTACACGACGATCTCCCAGGTCATGATCGACGCGGCGGCCGCCGACGAGCTGCGCGCGCCGGCCTGGTGGCACGCGGAGGTCGTCTCCCGCGAGCTCAGAACCCCGGACATCGCCGTTCTCACCCTGCGGCCCGACCAGCCCTATCCCTTCCTCGCCGGGCAGTACGCCGGTGTGGAGACACCATGGTGGCCACGGGTCTGGCGGCACTACTCCTTCGCCTCGGCGCCCCGCTCCGACGGGCTGCTGTCGTTCCATGTGAAGGCCGTTCCGGCGGGCTGGGTCTCCAACGCGCTGGTCCACCGTGCCCGACCCGGGGACGTCGTCCGGCTGGGTCCGCCGGCCGGCTCGATGACCGTCGACCACACGCGGGACAGCGGACTGCTCTGTGTGGGCGGTGGTACCGGCATAGCCCCCATCAAGGCCCTGGTCGAGGATGTCGCCGAGCATGGCGCCCGCCGCCCGGTAGAGGTCTTCTACGGCGCCCGCAGCGATCACGACCTGTACGACATCGACACGATGCTCAGGCTCAAGCAGTCCTACCCCTGGCTGGAGGTGCGCCCCGTGATCGACCGGGACGGTCTGCTCCAGCTTCCCGCCGCCATACGGACCTTCGGCCCCTGGACCGAGTACGACGCCTACGTATCCGGCCCGCCCGGCATGATCCGTAAGGGGGTGGATGCCCTGCGCGGCGTCGGCATCCCGGTGGACCGCATACGGCACGACTCGGTCGAGGAGCTTGTCGCGGCCGGACAGTGAACCGGCGGGCCCGGCGTCACCGCAGGCCGGCCGCGGTCACCCCAGATCAGGCGCGTGCATCGCGCGGACGCCCTCGATATTGCCGTCGAGGTAGTGCCGCAGCGACAGCGGAACAAGGTGCACGGAGGCGATGCCGACCCGGGTGAACGGCACGCGCACGATCTCGTATTCGCCGAGGGGCTCGTCGACCTCGGGGCCGTGCCGCAGGGCCGGGTCCATGGATCCCAGACGGCAGACGAAGAAGTGCTGCACCTTCACTCCGGTCGCGCCTCCGTCCGCGCCGATGTGCTCGACGGTGTCGACGAAGCAGGGCACCACATCGGTGATCTTGGCGCCGAGTTCCTCGTACACCTCTCGGTGCAGGGCGTCGACGACGGTCGTGTCCTCCGGCTCGACCCCGCCCCCGGGCGTGACCCAGTAGGGATCGATACCGGGCTTGGTGCGCTTGATCAGGATCAAATCGTCACCGTCCAGCAGAACGGCGCGGGCGGTGCGCTTGACCACGGGTCGGACGGTCATGGGAGAAATGTGGCCCGGCTGGTTCCACGTGAAACATCGCGAAACGTCACCGGCCGAGCCCGGACCGTGAGGCCCTGCCCCGCCCGCTCAGCACCAGTCGGCCGCCGTCCTGAGCAGCCAGTCATGGGCCCGAGCGATGTGCGGCATCGCGAGCGTGCCGGTGCGCACCACCAGGACGTATGTCCGCAGCGGCGGCACCGCGGGCTCATGCAGCGCGACGACGTCACCCCGGTCCAGCGCTGCCGCGCAGAGGTAGCGGGGCAGCACTGCCAGGCCGGCGCCCGCGATGGCACACGCGAGGACCGCGCGCAGGTCGGGAACGATGACGGTGCCCGACGCGGCGGGGCGCGAGTCGAAGACGGACGCCCAGTAGCGGGAGACGAAGGGCAGCGACTCGTGGACCTCGACCACGGGGAGGTTCTCCAGAGCGGTTGCGCCCGTGCGGCGCAGGTTCTGGGCGCCGATGTCCTCGGCCCGGCTCGGAGCGGCGACAAGGACGTGCTCCTCGTCGCACAGCGGGGTGGCCGTGAGGAGGGCACCGCGCGGCCGGAGCGTGCCGATGGCGAGGTCATGGTGTCCGGAGGCCAGCCCCTCCAGGACCTCCTCGGCGGTTCCGAACGAGGCACGCAGCTCGAACCCCTGTCCGTCGTCGCGGGTCAGCTCCGTAAGTGCGGGAAGCGCTCGCTCCGCGGTGAACTCGGGAGGCCCGGCGAGATGGAGCGTGCGCACGGAGGACTCGTCGTCCAGACCGGTCTCGGCGATCTCGACCAGGGCGTCGAGATGCGGGGCGGCCTTGTGGGCGAGTTCGTCCCCGATGGTCGTCGGCGTGACGCCACGGGCCTGCCGCAGGAACAGGGGGCGCCCCAGCTGTCGCTCCAGCGTGCGAATCTGGGAGGTCACGGCAGGCTGGGACAGGCCCAGCAGAGCGGCGGCGCGGGTGAAGGAGCCGGCCCGGTGCACGGTCACGAAGGTACGCAGCAAGGCCAGATCCATGGCACGCGTCCCCTTCCTTTGCCCGTCTTCCGGCCCTGAGGCAGGGCCCAACTATAAATAAGTCGATAGGCCCCTGTCGCTACTGTGATTGGACACTGACACAGAGTCAATTAGCCTTGGTCGCGCGGTTCTTCGCGCGCGGAGCCGTGGACGGTCCGAGCCACGAGGGGGGAGGCTCGGACCGTCCGATGGACGTAGCGGGACACCGTCGGGGCGTCCGTGCACCGTTCAGCGCCCCGACTCCTCCAGCGCTCGCAGCACATCCGCCACCAGGTCCTCGGGATCCTCGGCGCCGACCGAGAGCCGGATGAAGCCCTCCGGTACCGCGTCCCCGCCCCAGCGCCCGCGCCGCTCGGCCGTCGACCGCACGCCCCCGAAACTCGTCGCGTCGTCCACCAGCCGCAGTGCCTCCAGGAAACGCTCGGCACGCGCGCGCGTGGCCAGCGTGAAGGAGACCACGCACCCGTGACGCCGCATCTGCCGCGACGCCACCGCGTGGGACGGATCGCCGGCCAGCCCCGGATACCGCAACCCGGTCACCCCGGGCCGCCCCCGCAGCGCCTCGGCGACGGCCAGGGCACTGGCGCTCTGCCGGTCCACACGCAACTGCAGCGTCGCGATCGACCGGTGCGCGAGCCAGGCCTCCATGGGCCCCGGAATCGCCCCGACGATCTTGCGCCAGCGCCGTACGGCCGTCATCGCCTCCCCGGCGTGCCCGGTGACGTACCCGAGGAGGACGTCGCCGTGTCCGGTGAGCTGCTTGGTACCGCTGGCCACGGAGAAGTCCGCACCGAGCTCCAGCGGACGCTGTCCGAGCGGCGTCGCGAGCGTGTTGTCGACGGCCACCAGGGCGCCACGCGCGTGCGCCGCCTCGACGAGCCGCCGGATGTCGCACACGTCGAGCCCGGGGTTCGACGGCGACTCGATCCACAGGAGCCTCGCGCCGTCGAGGGCGCCGAGCTGGGCGTCGCCACCGGTCGGGGCGGTGCGCACCTCGATGCCGTACGCCTCCAGTTGGGCGCCGGCCAGGGGCAGCGCCTGGTACCCGTCGCTCGGCAGCACCACGGCGTCCCCGGTGCGCAGCAGGGAGAAGAGCACCGACGAGATCGCGGCCATGCCGGAGGCGAACACGAGCGTCTCGACGCCGTCCCGCCCCGGTGCCTCCAGCTCGCCGATGGCGCGCTCCAGATGCGTCCAGGTCGGGTTCTCGTCACGGCCGTAGGTGTACGGGCCCGTGGGCTCGCCCGGCAGGTGGAAATGGGCGGCGAAGACCGGACCCGGCAGGGTCGGCTCGTACTTCACCGGCTCGGGCAGGCCCGCCCGCACGGCGCGGGTTCCCTCGCCCGCGGGGAGGACGCCGTCCCCTGCGGAATCGTTCATGCCACGCGTCCTTCCACGTCCTCGCGGACCGAGGCGAGCAGGCCGTCGCTCGCCCGCTCCACCATCTCCAGGCACTCCTCGAAGCCGTCCAGGCTCCCGTAGTAGGGATCAGGAACGTCGAGATCGTCGCCCGCGGCGGGGTCGTAAGCCCGCAGCAGGCGCACCTTGCCGGCGTCCTCGTCGGTCGGCGCGAGACGGCGCAGTTCCCCGAGGTGGCCGGCGTCCAGGGCGATCACCAGGTCGAGGCGGGCGAACCAGGAGCGCTCGAACACCCGCGCCGTGTGGGCCAGGGCGTAGCCATTCTCCTCGAGGACGGACAGGGCGCGCGGGTCGGCGCCCTCACCCTCGTGCCAGCCGCCCGTACCGGCGCTGTCGACCTCGACCAGTTCGTCGAGGCCGGCGTCCGCCACGCGCGCGCGGAAGACCGACTCGGCCATCGGGGAGCGGCAGATGTTGCCGGTGCAGACGAAACACACGCGGTAGGTCATCGCGGCTCAGTCCTTGTCGGGAAGGACGACGTCGAGCGCCCAGGAGACGACGGAGACGATCAGACCGCCGAGGACCGCGGTCCAGAATCCCTCGACGTGGAAACTCAGGTCGAGCTGCTCCGCCAGCCACGAGGTGAGCAGCAGCATCAGCGCGTTGACGACCAACGTGATCAGGCCGAGCGTGAGGATGAAGAGCGGCAGGGTGAGCACCTTCATGACCGGCTTGACCAGGGAGTTGACGAGTCCGAAGAGCAGCGCCACCAGGATCAGGGTGCCGATCTTCCTGCCGGTGCTGTCACCGGACAGGGTGATCTTGTCGAGCAGCCAGACGGCGACCGCCAGGGCACCCGCGTTGGCGATCGTCTTGACTACAAAATTCTTCATGTGTCTGATCGTGGCAGAAGAGATCGGCTGCGAGCGTGGACGAGGGCGATGAAGGCATTCCGGCTGGACGAACTGGAGGCGGAGCGAGCCGCCAACGACGGTGCCTACCTGCAGTTTCTGCGGGAGCGGAACATGTCGGTGGGGCTGTACGCGCTCGATGCCGGCGATCACGATCCACAGAACCCACACCAGCAGGACGAGGTGTACTTCGTCGTGAGCGGCCGGGCCTCCCTGACCGTGGGTCTGGAGACCACCCAGGTCGCGCGGGGCAGCGTCGTGTACGTGCCGGCCGGGGTCGCCCACAAGTTCCACCACATCAGCGAGGACCTGCGCGTCCTGGTCGTGTTCTCGCCCCCCGAGGGGTGATCGCCTCCGCCCGTGAGCCGATGCGCTGCTCGGGGTTCCCTAGGGGACCGGTCAGGGGAGGACAAGGGGTGCGAGGCCCCCGTCGGCACATCCTCCGGACCTAGCATCGACGGCAGGACGTCGAAAGGATCCGGCTCGCCACAGGAGCCGGACATCGGCCCGGACGAGAATGAGGACGAGGGAGATGCAAGAGATCTTCGCGGGACTGCCGTGGTGGGTGAAGTGGGTGGCGGTGCCGGTCATCGCCCTGGTCGTGTTCGGCGGCCTGATAGCGAGTGTCGTCGGCTTCGTGATCGGCCTGCTCTTCAAGCTGCTGGTCTTCGTGGCGCTGGTCGGCGGACTCGTCTACGTCGTCAGGAAGTTCACGTCGAGTTCCACCTCGCGCGGCGACTGGTGAGCGGTACGGGAGACGGGTGACCGGTAACAGCGATCGCCCGTTCCCTCGGCCGGGGGAAGTTTCCGGCACGGCCGGTCCGCGAGCGGTGGCGGACGGTTAAAGTCCGGAGCCCGACGCGGGGACGGACGACCCCGCGAGCGGCGTATCCCCCCGCCCGTGTTTCCCGCACGGTCCGCCCTCTCGCGCTCCGGGAGTGACCCTTGGCCACGGTTGACACCGCATCATCAAATCCGTTCGCGCCCCCCACCCGGCCGTGCTCCACCGCACCCCCGCACCAGCGCCCGCCGAACGGCCGCGTCCCCGAGCAGCCGCATCCCGGGGCCACACTCATCGGTTCCGTGCAGCGCGCGATGCGTCTGCTGGAGACCGTCGCCGAACACGCCTGCGGGGCTCCGGCCAAGCAACTGGCCCGTGAGACCGGCCTCGCGCTCCCCACGGCGTACCACCTGCTGCGCACCCTCGTGCACGAGGGCTATCTGCGCCGTGACAAGGGGCTGTTCTTCCTCGGGGAGTCAGCCGTGCGGCTCGGCAGCAGTGGAGCCGCGCAGAAACGTCGCAGCACGGTCGTCGACACCCTCGCCCACTGGCGCGATTCGATCGGTGTGCCGGTGTACTACGCCGTGTACCGCGACGGTGAGATCGAGGTCATGTGCGTGTCCGACACCCCGGGCAATCCGGCGGTCGAGGAGTGGGCCGACTTCCGCGAGACCGGTCACGCGCACGCCATCGGCCAGTGCCTGCTCTCCCAGCTCGACGAGGACTCCCGCCGCGACCACCTGGACCGCTACCCGGTGCAGTCCATCACCCCGTACACGGTCCGTGACGAGCATGTTCTGATGCGGCGACTGGCCCGTGTACGCAGGATGGAGACAGTCGTCGAACGGCAGGAGTACGCGCTGGGCACGGTCTGCGCCGCCATCCCGATCACCGTGGGCACGACCGCGGCCACGATGGCCATCTCCCTGCCCGCCCATCAGGCGGACCGGCTGCCGTCGGCGGCACGGCAGCTGCAGAACGAGGTCGGACGGATGCTGGGATCGCTCGCGATCTCTATCAGCATCTGAAAACTCACTCCTTGTGATCTGTCGTACACGTTCAGCAAGATGCCCTGACAGTCAGGGGTTTATTCCCAGCCAATCGACGGCCATGACGGGGTAAGGCGATGAGAGAGTCCGTGCAAGCAGTCCAGGCAGAGGTCATGATGAGCTTTCTCGTCTCGGAGGAGCTCTCGTTCCGCATCCCCGTGGAGCTGGGCTACGCCACCTGTGATCCTTACGCCGTCCGGCTCACTTTCCACCTGCCCGGTGACGCCCCGGTGACATGGGCGTTCGGTCGGGAGCTGCTCATCGACGGGGTGGGCAGACCGTGTGGCGAGGGGGATGTGCGGGTCTCCCCGGTGGACCCGGACTCTTTGAGCGAGATCCTGATCCGACTTCAGGTCGGGAGTGATCAGGCGGTGTTCCGCTCCTCGACGGCGCCGCTGGTCGCCTTCCTCGATCGCACGGACAAGCTGGTGCCATTGGGTCAGGAGGGTGCATTGGCCGATTTCGACGCCCATCTGGACGAGGCGCTGGACCGGATCCTGGCGGAGGAGCAGAGCGCCGGCTGAGCGGTGCGCACGGGAACGGTGGCGTAACGCTTCGGCAGGGGCCGAGTCATTGCAGTAACGCTTCTGCTGGGCGCGTCCGAGCCGGGCGCCGCTGCCGGCTCGGACCGCTGGTCGCGTCAGCGCTTGCGCCGTCTTCCCCTGCCGCCCCGGAGGGCCGGGCCCGTCGCACCGGCCGCCGCGGAGTTCGCCGCCGTTCCCGGTGCCGCCCCGGGTGCCGTCGCGGTGGCCGGGCCGGCCCCGGTGCGGTCGGCCGACACCACCAAGGCCGCGAGGGCCGTGGTCACCGGCACCGACGCGACCAGGCCGATCGAGCCCACGAGTGTGCGCACGATCTCCTCGGCGACCAGTTCGCTGTTGGCAACCGTGCCGACGCTGCTCTGGGCGATCGAGAAGAGCAGCAGCAGAGGCAGCGCGGCACCGGCATAGGCGAGGACGAGCGTGTTGACCACCGACGCGATGTGGTCGCGGCCGATCCGGATGCCGGCCCGGTACAACCCGCGCCAGCCCATCGACGGGTTGGCCTCGTGCAGCTCCCAGACCGCGGACGTCTGGGTGACCGTCACATCGTCCAGAACACCGAGTGAACCGATGATGATGCCGGCGAGCAGCAGACCGCTCATGTCGATCGACGGATACAGCCCGTGGATCAGACCGGTGTTGTCGTCCGTGTTACCGGTCAGGGCGGCCCAGTCGATGAACCATGAGCCCAGGAAACCGATCAGCAGCAGCGAGATGAGTGTCCCGAGCACCGCGACCGAGGTGCGGGCCGAGAGTCCGTGACACAGGTAGAGCGCGATCAGCATGATCGCGCTCGCTCCCACGACCGCCACGGCCAAGGGGTTCGAGCCCTGCAGGATCGCGGGCAGGATGAAGAAGTTGAGGATCAGGAAACTCATGGCCAGTGCCACCAAGGCCATTACGCCCCGCAGCCGCCCGACGAGGACGACGGCGACGGCGAAGATGGCGGCGAGCACCGCCAACGGGACACGGCGGTTCACGTCGGTGACCGAGTACTGCAGGTCCTTCGGCGCGGAGGGCTCGTAGGCGACCACGACCTTCTGGCCCTCGTGCAACTGCCGTGACTGGTCCGGCTGCACGATCTCCGTGAACGTACGGCCCTTGTCGTCGCCGGTGTCCACCCGGATCGTCGCCCGCTTGCAGGTGCCGTTCTCCTGCTGCTGCGCGGAGGAACCCTCGGCCGTCGAGGTGTCGCCGGTGGCGGTGGCGCCCGAGGCGTTCACCGACGAGCAGCTGACGCTCACGACCTTGGTGACCGTCGCATGCTGCGTCTGCCGGTCGAAGCCCACCCCGGTGCGCTCGTGCGCCGGAGCACCGCCGGGCCACAGCACGACCAGGCCGGCGAGCACGGCCACGGCGAACGGGATGAGAACGGCCGCGATGACCTTGCGCAGGTGCTGGGAGACAGGGGCGGCCGGGCCGTGGCTGTGCGAGTGCCCGTGTCCTCCGCCCGAGCCCGGACCGTGCCCTCCGCCGCCGCCAGGACCCGGGCCATGCCCACCGCCCGGACCACTGCCGTGACCACCGCCGTGACCACCACCGGGTTCCTCACCGGGGCCATGCCCATGGCCGTGCCCGCCGTTGTGGGCGCCGCCCGGTCCGTGCCCGCCACTGGTGGGAGCGCCCGGTCCGTGCCCGCCACCGAAGCCAGGGCGACCGTCGCCGTACCCGGACCCTTGGGCGCGCCCGCTTTGGGAAGGCGGGCGGCCGGCCCCGAGACCGGTACCAGGAGCGGTCCCGGGGCCGTGAGGGGCGCCCGGACCTGAAGCTGGGTGCGGATCTGGCCCTGGACCGGAATCAGGGCCGTTTCCGGCACCCGGTCCGCGAGGCGGCTCGGGTGGTGGGTACGGGGGCTGGTGTGTCGTGGTCACCGACCGATCATCGCAAGAACGACAGGGGCCCCCTGTTCACCGCGCCCGAATTGCCGCTAGCGTGGGGGCAACCTTTGCACACGCGGGAGCTCGGAGCACCGGGCTGAGAGGGCGCTGACCTCCGTCTTTGCGATGTTTCACGTGGAACGTCACTGGAACCGAGTGATGTTTCACATGGAACGTCGGCCGACGGTAGCCGCTGCGTCGACCGCTGAACCTGTTACCGGGTAATGCCGGCGTAGGGAGTAGGTCTTATGACCATCAAGGACGCACGCACGCCTGCCTCCACGCAGATCTCTGCCGAGATCTCCGCCAACGGGGAGGCCGGGAAGTCCATCGGCTGGCACAAGGCGTATGTCGAGGGCGCGCGCCCCGACCTGCGGGTGCCGGTCCGTCAGGTGCACCTCAGCAACGGGCAGTCGGTGACGCTGTACGACACGTCCGGCCCGTACACCGATCCGCTCGTCGAGACCGACGTCCGCAGGGGCCTGTCGCCGCTGCGGGAGAACTGGATCACCGCCCGCGGCGACACCGAGGAGTACGCGGGCCGCCCCGTCCGTCCCGAGGACGACGGCATCAAGCACACCTCGCCGCGCGGCGGCCTGCGAAACCTCGACGCGGTCTTCCCCGGACGGCCCCGGCTGCCGCGCCGTAGCCGGGACGGCAAGGCGGTCACCCAGCTCGCGTACGCACGCCGCGGCGAGATCACGCCCGAGATGCAGTACGTGGCCCTCCGGGAGAACGTGGCGCCCGAGGTGGTCCGCGAGGAGATCGCGGCGGGCCGTGCGGTCCTGCCCGCGAACGTCAACCACCCCGAGATCGAACCGATGATCATCGGCAAGCGGTTCCTGGTGAAGGTCAACGCCAACATCGGCAACTCGGCGGTGACGTCCTCCATCGAGGAGGAGGTCGAGAAGATGACCTGGGCGACCCGGTGGGGTGCGGACACGGTCATGGACCTGTCCACCGGTCGCAACATCCACACCACCCGTGAGTGGGTGCTGCGCAACTCCCCCGTTCCCATCGGCACGGTGCCGCTGTACCAGGCGCTGGAGAAGGTCGACGGCAGGGCCGAGGAACTGACCTGGGAGATCTACAAGGACACCGTCATCGAGCAGGCCGAGCAGGGCGTGGACTACATGACCGTCCACGCGGGCGTCCGCCTGCTGTACGTCCCGCTGACCGCGAACCGCAAGACCGGCATCGTCTCGCGCGGCGGTTCGATCATGGCGGCGTGGTGCCTGGCCCACCACAAGGAATCGTTCCTCTACGAGCACTTCGAGGAACTCTGCGAGATCCTCGCCGCCTACGACGTCACGTACTCGCTCGGCGACGGTCTCAGGCCCGGTTCGATCGCCGACGCCAATGACGAGGCGCAGTTCGCGGAACTGCGCACCCTCGGGGAACTCAACCGGATCGCAAAGCGTTTCCATGTTCAGACGATGATCGAGGGCCCGGGACATGTCCCGATGCACAAGATCAAGGAGAACATCGACCTTCAGCAGGAGATCTGTGATGAAGCTCCGTTCTATACGCTCGGCCCGCTGACGACGGACGTCGCGCCGGCGTACGACCACATCACCTCCGGTATCGGTGCCGCGATGATCGCCTGGTGGGGCACGGCCATGCTCTGCTACGTCACGCCGAAGGAGCATCTGGGCCTGCCCAACCGTGACGACGTCAAGACCGGCGTCATCACGTACAAGATCGCCGCTCACGCCGCCGACCTCGCCAAGGGACACCCCGGTGCGCAGGAGTGGGACGACGCGTTGTCCGACGCCCGCTTCGAGTTCCGCTGGGAGGACCAGTTCAATCTGGCCCTCGACCCGGACACGGCCCGTGAGTTCCACGACGAGACCCTGCCGGCCGAGCCGGCCAAGACCGCTCACTTCTGCTCGATGTGCGGGCCGAAGTTCTGCTCGATGAAGATCTCCCAGGACATCCGCCGTGAACACGGCGGATCGCGCGCGGAGATCGAGGAAGGGATGGCGCAGAAGTCGCAGGAGTTCGCGGCGGCGGGTAACCGTGTCTATCTGCCGCTGGCGGACTGACGCCGGGCTCTCAGCGGCTCGGGGCGGTGCGAGGCCATCCGCGGGCCGAGGGCGTGGGCCGGGCCCCAGCCGGTCTGTGCCCAGCCGGGTGTACGGCTTGCGTCCCCTTCGGCGGGGGCGCAAGCCGTGGGCCTATTCCGGCTGGTGCTCGGGCCCTCCGAACTCCGGGCTGGTGTAGTCCGGGCTGGTGTAGCTCGGGCGGGAGCCGGTCGAGCGTCCGTCGTCCGGGCTGCTGAAGCCCGGACGGTCGTAGCCGATCTTCGGCAGACGGCCGGTGGGCGCTTGCGGGGTCGGGTCGCTGTGCAGTGCGGCGGCCGTGCCCGGGTGGGCGAGGGCCTCGCGCAGGAACGGAAGTATGCCCCGTTCCAGCAGGGCTTCTCGCCAGGCTTCCCTGGCGCGGGCCACCTCCTCGCTCAGTTCGGCGTACGGACCGGCCTCCAGGGTCGGCCGGTTGCGCAGGGCGGTGAGGAGGAGTCCCACGGCGGCGACGAGGATGGCGGCCGCGGCGATGGCGCCGAACGCCCAACCGGTGGTGAGCATGGCTTGGGCGAACGACTGTCCGGGGTCGAGCATCCTGAGGACGTAACCGACGAGCAGGAAGATCACCGCGGCGGTGCCGGCGAGGACGGGGGTGAGGACGGCGGCGATGGCGACGGCGCCCGCCCCGGCGGCCTCGGCGGCCTGGGCCGCGTCCCCCATGGTGGCGGCGAGCCCCATCCCGCCCACGCCCGGCTCGCTGTGACCGGAGTCCTGGGTGGGTGAGGACGGGGTGGACGGCGCCGGGTGGCGCAGTTCCTCGCGGACCTTCACGTAGTGCTGGTACTCGGTCGCCGCGGCCGCCGTGATGAGAGCGGTGGCGTTGAGCGCCATGGTGCGCAGTTGTTCGGCGGTGAGCCGCTGTCCGGCAGCGGTCGGTTCCGGTTGGTGTGGTGCGGAGCGCAGCGCCTCGTCGAGGACCCGCTCGTACTCCTGGCGGTCCTCGCTGTGCAGGTGCTGCGGAACGCTGTTCATGTGCATCCCCCGATGCTCCGTAGGGCTTGGGGCTCGCATGCCAACGAGCCGTCGGGCAGAAACGGAGGGGAGCCTGCTACGGATAAGTCGATGGTAGAGCGGCGACGGCCCGGGGTGACAGGGGGTTTGCCGAAATTGGCCCCTGGCCTGCGGGGTCACCGGGCGCGTCCGACGCGGGGGACGGCGGGCGCGTGAACGGTCAGTCGGTGAGCGGCAGTTGCTGGACCAGCAGCTTTCCGGCCATCGTCACGCCACCGTCCATCGCGATGGCCAGTCCGTCCGCGTAGACGTGCGGTCCCTCGACCACCGGGCCGGCCGCGTCGTCATCGTCCTCGGAACCGACCTCGCCCGTCAGGTACGGAATCGGGCTGTGGCCGTGAACGATGCGGGTGCCGCCGTACGTATCCAGCAGGGAGCGGACGGCGTCGGCGCCGCCCTCGTCACGGAAGGAGAAGCGCTTGGTGAACTTGCGGAACAGATCCCACACTTCGTCCGCGTCGTTGCGGGTGAGCGTCTCGCGGACGGTGTCGTTGACCGCCTCGATCGAGTCGCCGTAGTCGAGATAGGCGGTGGTGTCGGAGTGGACGAGCAGGTGGCCGTCGACCTCCTCGACGGCGTCGAGGCGGGCCATCCACTGCAGATGGTGGTCCTGGAGGCGGTCCATGTCGGACTTCTGGCCGCCGTTGAGCAGCCAGGCCGCCTGGAAGGTGGCGGTGCCCGCACCGGAGTTGACCGGGGTGTCGCCGAAGCGCTTGGCGCCGAGGAGGAGGAGCTCGTGGTTGCCCATGAGGGCCTTGCAGTAGCCGCCGGCGGCGGCGGCCTCGGCGGACAGCCGCATCACGAGGTCGATGACGCCGATGCCGTCCGGACCGCGGTCGGTGAAGTCGCCGAGGAACCACAGCCGGGCGGTGCCCGCGCACCACTGGCCGGCCGCGTCGATCAGGCCCTTCTCCTGCAGGGCGGCGACCAGCTCGTCGATGTAGCCGTGCACGTCACCGACGACGAACAGCGGACCGGGGCCGTTCGCGGGCAGCGGGGCCTGGACGGTCGCGGGGTCCACGGTCACCTGGAGGGTGTCGCCCCGGTTGATGACAGGCAGATCGCGCTGGGTGGGCGTGTAGCCCTCCGGGTGGTCCAGCGGCTCATCGAGGGGAGGCACGGCGTTCCCGGGATGGGTGCTGTGGGCGTACGGACCGGTCTCATGGACGTACGCGGGCACCCGGAAGTCGCGCAACGTCGCCGTCCGCTCCACCTCGGGTCCCTGACCGGCCCCCTGAGTCATCAGACCCCTCCACCATCGCGCCGCATCTGCACCGCCTCGGACTGCCTGGTCCCAACGGCCCGCGGTGCCGTGGGCCCATCATAGGAATGCGGATCGTGCCGTGTGATGACCCAGGGGTGGTGAATCGGAGCAAGGCTCCAGTTCACCGCGGCTTTCGCCCCGATTGGGGCGGGCTTAGGCAGTCCGCACGCACCTGGCGCACACCGTGCCCACACCCTCGCCCCACGCACCCCTGACGTCACGATCGGAGTCCAGGGTACGTATGAAGGCTCCCCGAGGCCGAATCCGCGCCCAGCCGTCGCTCGTGTCCTGGTTGCCGTCGCCGGTGTCCGGGACCGCTGCCGCGGCGTCGGAAGCCTCCTGTCGCCGCCTCCTGCCGCCGCTGCGGGCCGTCCGGCGCCCGCGGCGGCGGCCCGCGGTACGCAGTTCCCATCCCAGACGCCGGTCTTCCGGGGCCTCGTCGCGCGCCCGGCACCCGGACGGCCCCGGAGGAGGCCCCGTGGGCGACGCGTCCGCGGGCCGTTACGTCTCCTCGGGCGCCCGCGGTGGACTGACCGTCGTCCGCTGTGTGCGTCGCTGGGACGAGGTACGCACGATCAGTTCGGTCGGTATCACCTGCTCGACGGGCTGGTCCGCTTCGACGCCCTCGATGGCGTCGATGAGGAGCTGCACCACGGCCGTGCCGATGCGGCGCGGCTTCAGGGAGAGCGTGGTGATGGGCGGTTCGGTGCTGGCGTACACGGTGGACTCGCTGCAGCACACCAGCAGCAGGTCCTCCGGGACGCGCAGCCCGTAGCGGCGGGCGGCGGCGAGCAGGTCGGTGCCGTTGGGGTCGAACAGGCCGTAGACGGCGTCGGGGCGGTCGGGGCGGGCCAGCAGCCGGTCGGCGGCGACGGCGCCCGCGCACGGGTCATGGGCGGGGTAGGCCTCGTAGACGGGGTCCTGGCCGACCCGTTCGCACCAGTGCAGGTAGGCGCTGGTGGACAGGTGGGTGTACGTGTCGGTGGTGGTGCCGGTGAGCAGGCCGATGCGGCGGGCGCCGGCGTCGGCGAGGTGGTCGAGGATGTCGAGGACGGCGGCCTCGTGGTCGTTGTCGACCCAGGCGGTGACCGGGAGCGCGCCGACCGGCCGACCGTCGGAGACGACGGGTAAACCCTGCCGGACCAGCTCGCTGACCACGGGATCCTGGTCGGACGGGTCGATGACGACCGTGCCGTCCAGGGCGACGTTCGACCACACGTCGTGGCGGGAGGTCGCGGGCAGGATGACGAGCGCGTAGCCGCGGGCCAGGGCCGCGGAGGTCGCGGCGCGCGCCATCTCGGCGAAGTACGCGAACTCGGTGAAGGTGAAAGGTTCATCCCCGTACGTCGTCACGGTCAGACCGATGAGGCCGGACTTGCCGGTACGGAGGGTTCGGGCCGCGGCCGAAGGGCGGTAGCCCAGTCGGTCGGCGACCTCGCGGACATGGCGTCGGGTGGCGTCGGGGAGCCTGCCCTTGCCGTTGAGGGCGTCGGAGACGGTCGTGATGGAGACTCCGGCGGCGGCGGCCACGTCCCTGATGCCCGCCCGGCCCGGCCGACCGCCTCGGCGTGAAGTTTCCGCGCGGCTCACCTGGTGCTTCCCTGCTGCTGTCATGGCGAGCCGATAGTAGGGCTCATCCGGTGGGGTAGGGCGGACGCATATGCACGCGTTGACAGGCACGTTTCTGCATGGCTGTTGGTGGTCATGTGCCTTTGAAAGAAAGCCTTTTCGCGGGTCCCATGCCAGGACGTGGGGTGTGGGCATGGATGAGCCTGCCAACGCACCGATGTCTCGAAGAGGTCTCAACTCACCTGCACGAGGGACGCGCGCCACGGAGCGAGCTACCGGCGCGTAGATATATGTAGGGAGCGCCCCCGTTTCGTACGCCTTGGTGCGGTGATGCCACTGATGCGGCGGGCCGGCACGGCTCCGGGGCCGGAGGCGGTGCGCGGGATGCCGGTGCCCGAGTGCTCGGCCGGAGCTGTTCGCAGCCGCGCCGAATCCTCTTAAGGTGAGCAGTATTGAACCCGGTGGTGGTCACGAGGAGGACTGCGGTGAGCGAGACAAGCCCCAAGCTGCGCGCCGAGCTGGAGGGGATCCCCACCTACAAGCCGGGCAAGCCGGCCGCGGCCGGCGGCCCCGTGGCCTACAAGCTGTCCTCCAACGAGAATCCGTATCCGCCGCTGCCCGGCGTGATGGAGACGGTCACGGCCGCCGCCGCGTCCTTCAACCGCTACCCGGACATGGCCTGCACCGGCCTGGTGAACGAGCTCGCCGAGCGTTTCGGCGTGCCCGTCTCCCACCTGGCGACCGGCACCGGCTCGGTCGGGGTCGCCCAGCAGCTGGTGCAGGCGACCGCGGGCCCGGGTGACGAGATCATGTACGCCTGGCGGTCGTTCGAGGCGTACCCGATCATCGCTCAGATCAGCGGTGCGGCCGCGGTGCAGGTGCCGCTGACGCCGGGGGATGTGCACGACCTGGACGCGATGGCGGACGCGATCACCGAGCGGACCCGGCTGATCTTCGTCTGCAATCCCAACAACCCCACGGGCACCGTTGTGAAGCGGGCGGAGCTGGAACGGTTCCTCGACCGGGTGCCCGGTGATGTGCTGGTCGTGCTGGACGAGGCCTACCGCGAGTTCATCCGCGACCCCGAGGTGCCGGACGGTGTGGAGCTGTACCGGCAGCGGCCGAACGTCTGCGTGCTGCGCACCTTCTCCAAGGCCTATGGCCTCGCCGGGCTGCGCGTCGGATTCGCGATCGCCCACGAGCCGGTGGCGGCGGCGCTGCGCAAGACGGCGGTGCCGTTCGGTGTGAGCCAGCTCGCACAGGAGGCGGCGATCGCCTCGCTGCGGGCCGAGGACGAGCTGTTCGGCCGGGTCGGCTCCCTGGTCTGTGAGCGCCAGCGGGTGGTCGAGGGACTGCGGGAGCAGGGCTGGACGGTGCCGGAGACGCAGGCGAACTTCGTGTGGCTGCGGCTCGGTGAGCACACGGTCGCTTTCGCGGCGGCGTGTGAGCAGGCCGGTGTCGTGGTCCGGGCGTTCCCCGGCGAGGGCGTGCGGGTGACCGTCGGGGAGACGGAGGCCAACGACATCTTCCTGAAGGTGACGGAAGGGTTCCGTAAGGAGCTGTAGGGCGGTAGGGCGGCTCCGTACGGGCGCGGCCCCGTACCCCTGTGGGCCCGTACCCCTGTGGGGGCCACCCCTGTGGGGTCCGCACGGGCGTGCGGGGTGGCGTCGCTGCTGTCGTGGGCGCTTCGGTTTCACGTGGAACCGAGGCGCCCTTTTGTATGCCCGTCATCGCTCTCCTTCGCCTTGTCTTCGCAGGTCAGGACGGCCTTCGCGCTTAAGGGGCCCCCGCCCGCCGAGGCTCGAACGGCTATGCGTCATAATTGCTTGTGAATGTGAACGCTTTCACAAGCGGTGAGGTAAGGAGCGGCGACGTGGACCTGGCTTTGGCGCCGGAGACTCTGGCGCGCTGGCAGTTCGGCATCACGACCGTCTACCACTTCCTGTTCGTCCCCCTGACGATCTCGCTGGCCGCTCTGACGGCCGGCCTGCAGACGGCATGGGTGCGCACGGAGAAGGAGAAGTACCTCAGGGCGACGAAGTTCTGGGGCAAGCTCTTCCTGATCAACATCGCGATGGGCGTGGTCACCGGCATCGTGCAGGAGTTCCAGTTCGGTATGAACTGGTCGGACTACTCCCGCTTCGTCGGTGACGTCTTCGGCGCTCCCCTGGCCTTCGAGGCCCTGATCGCCTTCTTCTTCGAGTCCACCTTCATCGGCCTGTGGATCTTCGGCTGGGACAAGCTGCCGAAGAGGATCCACCTGGCGTGTATCTGGATGGTCTCGATCGGCACGCTCCTGTCGGCGTACTTCATCCTCGCGGCCAACTCGTGGATGCAGCACCCGGTGGGCTACCGGATCAACGAGGCGAAGGGCCGCGCCGAGCTCACCGACTTCTGGCGGGTCCTCACCCAGAACACCGCGCTCAACCAGGTGTTCCACAGCTTTTCGGCGGCGTTCCTGACAGGCGGCGCCTTCATGGTGGGTATCGCCGCCTACCACCTGATGCGCAAGAAGCACGTCTCCGAGATGCGCACATCGCTCCGGCTCGGCCTGGTCACCCTGGCGGTCGGCGGTCTGCTCACCGCGGTCAGCGGGGACACCCTCGGCAAGGTCATGTACGAGCAGCAGCCGATGAAGATGGCCGCGGCCGAGGCGCTCTGGGACGGCGAGGAGCCGGCACCCTTCTCCGTCTTCGCGTACGGGGACGTCGACAAGGGGCACAACAAGGTCGCCCTGGAGATACCCGGCCTGCTGTCCTTCCTGGCCCACAGCGACTTCGAGTCGTACGTGCCCGGCATCAACGACACCAACAAGGCCCTTCAGGAGAAGTTCGGCCCCGGTGACTACAAGCCCATCGTCCCCGTCGCCTACTGGGGCTTCCGCTGGATGATCGGCTTCGGCATGGCGTCCTTCTCCCTCGGCCTGCTGGGCCTGTGGCTCACCCGGAAGAAGTTCATGCTGCCGGCCGCCCTGCGGACCGCGGACGACGAAGTGCCGCGGCTGGTGCTGCTCAAGAAGCCGCTCGGGACGAGGCTCACCCGGCTGTACTGGCTCCTGGCGCTCTGGACGATGGCCTTCCCCCTGATCGCCAACTCCTGGGGCTGGATCTTCACCGAGATGGGCCGCCAGCCCTGGGTCGTCTACGGCGTGATGCAGACCCGCGACGCGGTCTCCCCCGGTGTCTCCCAGGCCGAGATCCTCACCTCGATGATCGCCTTCACCACGCTGTACGCCGTCCTCGCCGTCATCGAGGTCAGGCTGCTCGTGAAGTACGTCAAGGCCGGCCCGCCCGAGCTCACCGAGGCCGACCTGAACCCGCCCACGAAGATCGGCGGCGAGGCCCGTGACGCCGACAAGCCGATGGCCTTCTCGTACTAGGCCGAGGGAGCTGCACAGTCATGGAACTGCACGACGTCTGGTTCGTCCTCATCGCCGTCCTGTGGATCGGCTACTTCTTCCTGGAGGGCTTCGACTTCGGGGTCGGTGTCCTCACCAAGTTGCTCGCCCGCAACCGGCCCGAGCGGCGGGTGCTGATCAACACCATCGGCCCGGTGTGGGACGGCAACGAGGTGTGGCTGCTCTCGGCGGGCGGCGCGACCTTCGCCGCCTTCCCTGAGTGGTACGCGACACTCTTCTCCGGTTTCTACCTGCCGCTGCTCCTCATCCTCATCTGCCTGATCGTGCGGGGCGTCGCCTTCGAGTACCGGGTGAAGCGCCCGGAGGAGAGGTGGCAGCGCAACTGGGAGCACGCGATCTTCTGGACGTCGCTCCTGCCCGCGTTCCTGTGGGGTGTGGCCTTCGGCAACATCGTGCGGGGCGTGAAGATCGACCGGGACTTCGAGTACGTCGGCGGCCTGGGGGACCTGCTCAACCCCTACGCGCTGCTCGGCGGTCTGGTCACCCTGACCCTCTTCACCTTCCACGGGGCGGTCTTCACAGCCCTCAAGACTGTCGGTGACATCCGGGAGCGGGCGCGGAAGCTGGCGTTCAAGGTCGGCCTGGCGACCGCCGCCCTCGCGCTGGTCTTCCTGCTGTGGACGCAGGCCGACCACGGTGACGGCAAGAGTCTCGTCGCGCTGGTCGTGGCGGTTGCCGCGTTGGTCGTGGCGCTCGTGATGAACCAGGCCGGACGTGAAGGATGGTCGTTCGCGCTGTCCGGGGTCACCGTCGTGGCCGCCGTGACGATGCTGTTCCTGACGCTCTTCCCGAACGTCATGCCGTCGACGCTCAACGAGGACTGGAGCCTCACGGTGACCAACGCCTCGTCGAGCCCCTACACCCTGAAGATCATGACCTGGTGCGCGGCTGTGGCCACGCCGGTCGTGATGGTCTATCAGGGGTGGACCTACTGGGTGTTCCGCAAGCGGATCGGTACGCAGCACCTCGCTGAGACTGCACACTGAGTCCGATTCGGGGCATGTTTCACGTGAAACATGCCCCTTGAGAAGAGGGTGTGTTTCACGTGAAACCGATCGACCCCCGTCTGCTCCGCTACGCACGGGCCACCCGTCTCTTCCTGGTGGCGGTCGTCGGTCTGGGCGCCGCCGGATCGGTGTTGGTCATCGCGCAGGCGATGCTCATCGCCGAGGTGGTCGTCGGCGCGTTCCAGCGGGGGCTGTCCGTCGCCGACCTCGGCACGCCGCTGATGCTGTTGGCGGCCGTCGCGATCGGCCGCGCCCTGGTCTCCTGGCTCACCGAACTCGCCGCGCACCGCGCGAGCGCCGCTGTGAAGTCGGAGCTGCGGGGGAGGCTGCTGGAGCGTGCCACGGAGCTGGGGCCGGGGTGGCTGAGCGGGCAGCGCACGGGTTCGCTGGTCGCCCTCGCCACACGCGGTGTGGACGCCCTCGACGGCTACTTCTCGCGGTATCTGCCGCAACTGGGCCTCGCGGTGGTGGTGCCGGTGGCCGTGCTGGCGCGGATCGTGACCGAGGACTGGGTCTCCGCCGCCATCATCGTCGGCACCCTGCCGTTGATCCCGCTCTTCATGGCGCTGATCGGCTGGGCCACGCAGTCCCGGATGGACCGTCAGTGGCGGCTGCTCTCCCGGCTGTCGGGCCACTTCCTGGATATCGTGGCCGGGCTGCCCACCCTGAAGGTGTTCGGACGGGCCAAGGCGCAGGCGGAGTCGATCCGGCGCATCACCGGCGAGTACCGGCAGGCGACCATGCGGACCCTGCGGATCGCCTTCCTCTCGTCGTTCGCTCTGGAACTGCTGTCCACGCTCTCCGTCGCCCTGGTCGCCGTGACGATCGGCATGCGACTCGTCCACGGCGAGATGGAGCTGTACATCGGCCTGGTCATCCTCGTGCTCGCCCCGGAGGCGTATCTGCCGCTGCGGCAGGTCGGGGCGCAGTACCACGCCGCCGCCGAAGGACTCGCGGCGGCCGAGGAGATCTTCGCCGTACTGGAGACACCGGTGCCGGCCTCGGGCACGGGCCCGGTACCGGGGGGTGAGGTCGCCTTCAAGGGGGTCACGGTCCGCTATCCCGGACGGTCAGCCGACGCCGTCACCGAGGTGACCTTCACCGTCCGCCCGGGGGAGACGGTCGCTCTGGTGGGTCCGAGTGGAGTGGGCAAGTCGACCCTGCTGAACGCCCTCCTGGGCTTCGTACGGCCCGCCGAGGGACGGATCCGTGTCGGGGGAGTCGATCTGACCGACCTGGACCTTGAGCAGTGGCGGTCCCGGATCGCCTGGGTGCCGCAGCGTCCGCACCTCTACGCCGGGACGATCGCCGAGAACGTACGGCTGGCGCGTCCCGACGCCGATGACGCCGCCGTCCGGCGGGCGCTGTCGGACGCGGGGGCGCTGGAGTTCGTCGACGCGCTGCCCGCCGGGGACCGGACGGTGCTCGGCGAGGACGGAGCCGGGCTGTCCGCCGGACAGCGGCAGCGGCTGGCCCTGGCCCGGGCGTTCCTCGCGGACCGGCCGGTGCTGCTGCTGGACGAGCCGACGGCGGCCCTGGACGGGGAGACCGAGGCGGAGATCGTGGCGGCCGTGCGGCGGCTCGCGGCCGGGCGGACCGTGCTCCTGGTGGTGCACCGGCCGGCGCTGCTGGCGGTGGCGGACAGGGTGGTGCGGCTCGCGGTGGCGGACCGGACGACGGTACGGCCGACGGCGGCTGACCGGGTGGCGGGGACGGCGCAGGCCGAGGTGCGCGGACGTGTCGAGGAGGCCTCCGAGAGCATTCCCGCACCGGCGGCGGCAGCGCACGTCTCCACCTGGTCCGGTCCCCACACGCAGCCGAAGGCCGTCGGCGGTGTCCTCGCCCGGGTCCGCGCCATGGCCGGGGCGCGGCGCGGCCGGCTCACCCTCGCCCTGCTGCTCGGCAGCCTGGCCCTGGGCAGCGCCGTCGGGCTCATGGCCACCTCCGGGTGGCTCATCTCGCGGGCCGCGCAGCAGCCACCGGTGCTGTACCTGATGGTGGCCGTGACGGCGACCAGGGCCTTCGGGATCGGACGGGCCGTGTTCCGCTACGCCGAGCGGCTCGTGTCGCACGATGCCGTGCTGCGCATGCTGGCCGAGACCCGTGTCGCCGTCTACCGGCGGCTGGAACGGCTGGCGCCCGCCGGACTGCGCACCGCCCGCCGGGGCGATCTGCTGACGCGGCTCGTCACCGATGTGGACGCCTTGCAGGACTACTGGCTGCGGTGGCTGTTGCCGACCGGCGCGGCCGTCGTCGTCTCGGCCGGATCCGTCACGTTCACCGCGTGGTTGCTGCCCGAGGCGGGGGCGGTGCTCGCGGCGGGGCTGCTGGCGGCCGGGGCGGGCGTGCCGTTGATCACCGGCGCCGTGGCACGCCGGGCGGAGCGTCGGCTCGCCCCTGCCCGGGGCGTGCTCGCCACCCGTACGGCGGACCTGCTCACCGGGACCGCCGAGCTGACCGTCGCCGGTGCCCTGCCCGCCCGCGCCGCCGAGGTACGGGCGGCCGACTCCGTGCTCACCCGGATCGCCTCGCGCGCGGCCACCGCCACCGCGCTCGGCGACGGCCTGACCGCGCTCGTCTCCGGCCTGACCGTCGCGGCCTCCGCCCTCGTCGGCGCCCAGGCGGTCGCCGACGGGCGACTGGGCGGCGTCACGATGGCCGTCGTCGTCCTCACACCGCTGGCCGCCTTCGAGGCGGTGCTCGGGCTGCCGTCGGCCGTGCAGTTCCGTCAGCGGGTGCGCCGCAGCGCGGAGCGGGTGGTCGAGGTCCTCGACGCGCCCGAGCCGATGCGTGAGCCGGAGCGGCCCCGGAAGGCGCCCGTGTCGCCGTTCCCGCTCGTCGTCAAGGATCTCGTGGCCCGGCACGCCGGTCAGGACCGGGACGCGCTCGCCGGTGTCGGCCTCACCCTGGCGCGGGGACGCCGGATCGCCGTCGTGGGGGCCTCCGGCTCCGGCAAGACGACGCTCGCGCAGGTGCTGCTGCGGTTCCTGGACGCCGGGGCAGGGTCGTACACGCTCGGCGGGGTCGACGCGTACGCCCTGGACGGCGACGACGTACGGCGGTTGGTCGGGCTGTGCGCGCAGGACGCGCATCTCTTCGACAGCTCCGTGCGCGAGAACCTGCTGCTGGCGAGGAAGGACGCCACCGAGGACGATCTGAGGGACACGCTGGCGCGGGCCCGGCTGCTGGAGTGGACCGACGGTCTGCCCGACGGGCTCGACACGTTCGTGGGCGAGCACGGCGCCCGGCTGTCCGGCGGGCAGCGGCAGCGGCTCGCGCTGGCCCGCGCGCTCCTCGCCGACTTCCCCGTCCTGGTGCTGGACGAGCCCGCCGAGCACCTCGACCTGGCGACCGCGGACGCGCTCACCGCGGACCTGCTGGCCGCCACCGAGGGCCGTACGACGCTTTTCATCACGCATCGGCTGGCCGGTCTGGAAGCGGTGGACGAGGTGGTCGTGCTGGACGCGGGCCGGATCGTGCAGCGCGGCACGTACACCGAACTGGTCGCCGAGGAGGGGCCGTTGCGCAGGATGGCCGAGCGTGAGGCGGCGGCGGAGGAGTGGGCGGGGGCACGCTGACCCCGAGCGGGGCCTGGGCGGGCGGCGGTGACCCCGGTCTCCGTCGTGACCCGAACAGGCGACGCCGCCCAGGCTGCTTCCCCGGTCGTCCGGGCGTCGGGTGCGCGCGGGAGCCGGGTGGGTCACCGTGCTGAGCCATTCGGGGCGGGCGGTCCCCCAGGCGTACGACTTGAACAGGACCGCCGCCGGGCCGGCACGACACGATCGCTGACATGCGCTCATCTCGCCGTCGCCCTCTGCTTGTCCCGGCCCTGCTGTGCGCGGCCGTGGTGCTCGCGGCACTGCCCACCGCCGCCGGCGGCGCACCCGGCAGGGAGGGATCCGACCCGTACTCCGGCGTCAGCGCGCGGGTAGTGCGGCTGTACCGGGACGCGGCCGTGGCCACGCAGCGGTACGAGACGGCGCGGCTCAAGGCGGAGGCTCAGCGGGCCCGGGCCCAGCGGCTGGAGGAACTCCTCGACCGCGAACGGCAGAAGATCGCTGTCCTCCGCGCGGACCTGGGGCGTATCGCGCGCGCCCAGTACCGCAGCAGCGAGGGACTGTCGGCCGCCGCGCACATAGTCCTGGCCCGTGACCCCGACGCGTGGATGCGTGGTCAGCGTGTCTTCTCCCGGACGGCCGAGGCCGTCGACAACGTGATCGCCAGGAACCGGAGGGCCGAGGCACGGCTGGCCGTCGACGAGGCGAAGGCCGCCGCGGCCTGGCAGGTGCTGGAGCGGCACAACACCGAACTCGCCGTGCTGAAGGAGGGCATCGAGCAGAAGCTGGAACAGGCGCGGTGGGAGTTGCAGGGGCAGGCGGACGCCTCGGTGGCGGCCGGTTCGTGCCGCGGTGCCGTACGTTTCGACCAGCCGTCGCCGCGCCGCACCCAGGAGTGGGTGACGCCCGTCGAGGCGTACACCCTGTCCGCGAGCTTCGGCAGCGGAGGTGACCACTGGGCGAACCTGCACACCGGGCAGGACTTCGCGGTGCCGATCGGGACGCCTGTGCGGGCGGTCGGCGTGGGCCTTGTGGTGCGGGTGTCGTGTGGGGGCCCGTTCGGCATCGAGGTGGTGCTCCAGCACGCCGACGGCTACTACACGCAGTACGCCCACCTCGCGGCCGTCACCGTCGACCAGGGCGAGCAGGTGGTCCCCGGGCAGTGGGTCGGCCAGTCCGGCACGAGCGGCAACTCCACGGGGCCGCACCTGCACTTCGAGGTGCGGGTCACACCGCAGGCGGGATCGGCGGTGGACCCGGTGCCCTGGCTGTCGGCACGTGGGGCGTCCGTCGATTAGGGCGCTCGCCGGGGGGCGTGTCTCAGCGGGAGGGCCGGACCCGTTCGGCGACCAGCTGCTCGATGACGACGGCCACCCCGTCGTCGTTGTTGGCGACCGTCTGGCCGGAGGCCGCCGCGACGACGTCCGGGTGGGCGTTGCCCATGGCGTACGACCGGCCCGCCCAGGTGAGCATCTCGACGTCGTTCGGCATGTCCCCGAAGGCGACGACCTCCTCGTGGGAGATACCGCGCTCGGCGCAGCACAGGGCGAGGGTGCTGGCCTTGGAGACCTCGGGTCCGCTGATCTCCAGCAGGGCGCTGGGGCTGGAGCGGGTGACGTTGGCACGGTCGCCGATGGCGAGGCGCGCGAGGGTGAGGAAGGCGTCGGGATCGAGCGTGGGGTGGAAGGCGAGGATCTTGAGTACCGGCTCGCCGGCGCCGGGCGCCTCCGGTCCCAGCAGCCGCTCGGCCGGCGCGAGGGCGTCGGGGACCTCCAGGTGCATCTTCGGGTACTCCGGCTCCTGGTAGAAGCCGTAGGTCTGCTCGACGGCGTACATCGTCCCGGGCGCCGCCTCACGCAGCAGCCGTACGGCGTCCAGCGCGTTCTCCCGGGCCAGCTCGCGCACCTTCACGAACCGGTGGGCGCCGGGGCCGCCGTGCAGGTCGACCACGGCGGCGCCGTTGCCGCAGATCGCGAGGCCGTGCCCGTGGACGTGCTCGCTGACGACGTCCATCCAGCGGGCCGGACGGCCGGTGACGAAGAAGACCTCGATACCCGCCTCCTCGGCCGCTGCCAGGGCCGCTACGGTGCGTGGGGACACCGACTTGTCGTCCCGCAGCAGGGTGCCGTCGAGGTCGGTGGCGATCAGCCGGGGCGGGAGAGTGGCGGCAGGGGTCTCGGGCTGTCGAGTCGCTGAGGTCACCGGGCCATTCTCCCGCATGCTCCCGCACGCCCGTGCGGGACTCCGCACGGATGAGGCCTCGTCGGCCGTCCGGTGCGGGCCGCGGAGCCGCGAGGGGCGGCCGCCCGCCGAGGTCGGCTCGGCGGGCTGGCCTGTGCGCTGTCGAGGTCGGCTCGGCGGGCTGGCCTGTGCGCTGCTGAGGTCGGCTCGGCGGGCCGGCCAGTGCGCTGCCAAGGCACCCACGCAGCCGAAGTCAGCGCAGTTGCCCCGGGGCCTCCATGGCGATCTGCTCGAAGAGCTTCTCGTCGGCCGCGAAGTCGGAGTCAGGGATCGGCCAGTGGAGCACGAGCTCCGTGAAGCCGAGCTCCTGGTGCCGTCCCGCGAAGTCGACGAAGGCGTCCAGGGAGTCCAGCGGGCGGCCGCGGTCCGGGGTGAACCCGGTGAGCAGGATCTTGTCGAGCTCCTGAACGTCCCGTCCGAGGGCCACACAGGCGTCCGTGAGCTTCTCGATCTGGTCGCGGAGGGCCTGCACCGACTGCTCCGGGGTTCCGGTCTCGTACAGCCGGGGGTCGCCGGTGGTCACCCAGGCCTGTCCGTGCCGGGCCGCCAGCTTCAGCCCGCGCGGGCCGGTCGCGGCGATGGCGAAGGGCAGCCGGGGCCGCTGGACGCAGCCGGGGATGGTGCGCGCCTCGTGAGCCGCGTAGAAATCGCCCTCGTACGACACGGAGTCCTCGGTGAGCAGCCGGTCGAGCAGGGGCACGAACTCGGCGAAGCGGTCGGCGCGCTCACGCGGGGTCCACGGCTCCTGGCCGAGGGCGGTGGCGTCGAAGCCGGTGCCGCCCGCGCCGATGCCCAGGGTGACGCGACCGCCGGAGATGTCGTCCAGGGAGATCAGTTCCTTGGCGAGGGTGACCGGGTGCCGGAAGTTCGGCGAGGTCACCAGCGTGCCGAGACGCAGGCGGTCGGTGATCGACGCGGCGGCGGTGAGCGTCGGGACGGCACCGAACCACGGGCCGTCGCGAAAGCTGCGCCAGGACAGGTGGTCGTAGGTGTACCCGGTGTGGAAACCGAGCTGCTCGGCACGTGTCCAGGACGTGGCACCGCCTTCGTTCCAGCGGCGGTGCGGGAGGATCACGGTACTCAGTCGCAGACTCATGACCTCGAGCGTAGGCGGCCGACCCCGTTTCACGTGAAACGATCAGCGCTCTTCCTGTCCGTGGCGTGGCCCGTGAGGGGCGACGCCCGTCGGGCTCGACGTACGCCGCACGCTCAGTGCGTCTCCGGAAAGCGCAGATACCGCGGCGGCACGGCCTTCGTCAGCCACACCCCGTTGGCGCTGACGTGGAAGACGTGCCCGTCGCGGTGCATGGCTTCGGCGTCCACGGAGAGCACCACCGGCCGGCCGCGCCGGGCACCGACCCTGGTCGCCGTCTCGCGGTCGGGTGAGAGGTGCACGTCGTGCCGGTTCATGGGGCGCAGGCCCTCGGCCCGGATCGCGTCCAGGAAGCGGTCCACGGTCCCGTGGTAGAGAAACGGCGGCGGTGTCGCCGGCGGCAGACCGAGGTCCACCTCGACGCTGTGGCCCTGGCTGGCCCGGATGCGGGTGCCCTCGACCGCGAAACGCTTCTTGTCGTTGGCGGCGACCACGTGGTCCAGTTCGTCCCGGGTGATGGGGAAGCCGTGGGCCGCGGCGGCCGCGATCAGTGTCTCGATCTCGACCCAGCCGCCGTCGTCGAGCCGGAGGCCGATGCGCTCGGGCCGGTGGCGCAGGTGTTTGGAGAGGTACTTCGACACCTTCACCACGCGTCGTTCGTCCATCCGCCCAGCATGACGGGCGAGACGTGCATCACGCATTTTGTTTTACGCCCGAGGTTTGGTCCACAAGCAACCCGAGTTATCCACAGGGGAATTGGCGTCTCTGTGGACAACTGACCTCACGCGGCGTCCGGTTCGAGCAAAGTCGTCCCCTCTCAAGCCTGTTGACGGTTCGTCCCCGAACCCCCTCACCCCAGCGGCCGGATTCGGGCCAGACGTCTCAACACCCCCGGCGCGAAACGCGACAACGCGTGCACACCGCGCGCCTCGGGTGTCACCGCGACCACCGCCTCGTCGCGCAGCACCGCGCGCAGGATCGCTCGGGCGACCTTCTCCGGAGGGTAGTTGCGCAGTCCGTACGCCCGCCGGGACCGCTGCCGCCGACGGTCCTCCTCCTCCGCGTCGACGCCGACGAACCGCGCCGTGGACGTGATGCCGGTGTTGACCAGGCCGGGACAGACCGCGGTGACGCCGATGTCCTGCCCGGCCAGTTCGGCGCGGAGGCACTCGCTCAGCATCAGGACGGCGGCCTTGGACGTGCTGTAGGCGGGCAGCACCCGTGAGGGCTGAAAGGCGGCGGCCGACGCGACGTTGACGATGTGGCCTCCCTGGCCGCGTTCGGTCATCTGCCGGCCGAAGAGACGGCAGCCGTGGATGACGCCCCAGAGGTTGACGTCCAGGAGCTTGCGCCAGTCCTCGGGTGTGGTGTCGAAGAAGGAGCCCGACATCCCGATTCCCGCGTTGTTCACCAGTACGTCCAACGCGCCGTGCGCGGCGAGTACTTCGTCGGCCAGCTTCTCCATCGCCCGTTCGTCGGACACGTCCACCTGCTTGGCCCAGGCCTCCGGTGCGCCGGCCGGACGGGATGCCGCGGCGGTGCGGGCCGCGGCGTCCGCGTCCAGGTCCACGGCGATCACACGGGCGCCGGCCTCGGCGAAAGCGAGGGCCGTGGCCCGTCCGATGCCACTGCCCGCACCGGTGACCAACACCAGCTGACCGCCGAAGCGTTCGGCGGACGGGCCGCCGGCCCGCCTTCCTCCCTCCGGCTCCGCGGCGCCGCGACCGGTGCCGCCCTCCGCCTCCACCGCGGTCACGAACTCCGCGATCCAGGCCGAGACCTGATCCGGCCGGGTGCGCGGGACCCAGTGCCGCGCGGCCAGCGTCCGCCGCGTCAACCGGGGCACCCACTGCTCCAGTTCGTCGTACAGCCGCCGCGACAGATACGCGTCGTCCAGGGGCGTGATGAGCTGCACGGGAGCGTGCGCGTGCGCGTCGGACCGGGGGCGGCGCATCCGGGGCCGTACGTTGTCGCGGTACAACCAGGCGCCGTGGGCGGCGTCTTCGGGCAGCGAGGACGTCGGGTAGTCGCCGGCCGGGACCTTCTCCAGTCGTCGCAGGACGCCCGGCCAGCGCCTGCCGAGGGGCCCGCGCCAGGCGAGTTCGGGCAGAACGGGCGTGTGCAGCAGGTACACGTACCAGGACTTGGCTCCCTGGCCGAGGAGTTGGCCGACCCGGCGCGGAGTGGGCCGGCGCAGACGCCGGTCGATCCAGTGGCCGAAGTGGTCGAGGGACGGGCCGGACATCGACGTGAAGGAGGCGATCCTGCCCCGGGTCCGCTCGACCGTGACGAACTCCCAGCCCTGGACGGAACCCCAGTCGTGGCCCACCAGATGGACCGGACGGCCGGGGCTGACCGCGTCGACGACCGCCAGGAAGTCGTCGGTCAGCTTCTCCAGGGTGAAACCGCCCCGCAGCGGTGCGGGCGCGGTGGAACGGCCGTGGCCGCGGACGTCGTAGAGGACCACGTGGAAGCGGTCGGCCAGCCGGGACGCGACCTGCGACCACACCTCCTTGCTGTCCGGATAGCCGTGCACCAGGACGACCGTCGGCCGCTCGGGGTCGCCGAGTTCGGCCACGCACAACTCGATCCCGCCGGTCGGCACCCGGCGCTCGCGCGCACCCTCCAGCAGCGTCACTCCGCCTCCACCTCCACCTCTCCCTCGTCCCGGACCTCTCTCCGTCACGACCCGGGCGGGCGGCGACGGCTGCGCTACGCGTCCGTGACGTGACCCCGCCGAATCTGGCACTTGTTAGAGAAAGCGTCAATAGTGTGGACGTCGAGCAGTCGATCACCACCCCTCACCCTCAGGCAGGGGTTCCCCTACGGACCCGTACGCCTGAGGTCGGACGCGAGAACGGCTCTGAGGTCTGACGCCTCGCGTGGTGTGCGTCACTACCTTCGACAGTGTGACTGTGATCGCGACCGAAAGCCTGAGCAAGCGGTTCCCCCGGGTGACCGCGCTCGACCGGCTGTCCGTGGACGTCGGACCCGGTGTGACCGGACTCGTCGGCGCCAACGGAGCCGGCAAGTCCACGCTCATCAAGATCCTGCTGGGTCTCTCGCCCGCCACGGAGGGCCGCGCCGCGGTGCTCGGCCTCGACGTCGCCACCGAGGGCGCCGCCATCCGTGAACGCGTCGGCTACATGCCGGAGCACGACTGTCTGCCGCCCGACGTCTCGGCCACCGAGTTCGTCGTGCACATGGCGCGCATGTCGGGCCTGCCGCCGACGGCCGCGCGCGAGCGCACCGCGGACACCCTGCGCCACGTCGGCCTGTACGAGGAGCGGTACCGCCCCATCGGCGGCTACTCGACCGGCATGAAGCAGCGCGTCAAGCTCGCGCAGGCCCTCGTCCACGACCCGCGGCTGGTCTTCCTCGACGAGCCGACCAACGGCCTCGACCCGGTCGGCCGCGACGACATGCTCGGCCTGATCCGCCGCATCCACACCGACTTCGGCATCTCGGTCCTGGTCACCTCGCACCTGCTGGGCGAGCTGGAGCGCACCTGCGACCACGTCGTGGTCATCGACGGCGGCAAGCTCCTGCGCTCCAGTTCCACCACCGACTTCACCCAGACCACGACCACCCTCGCGATCGAGGTCACCGACACGGACGAGCACCCCGACGGCACCCGCGCGGTGCGCGAGGCGCTCCGCGAGCGGGGGGCCGACGTCCTCGACGGCCACAGCGGCCTGCCGGGCTCCGGCCACATCCTGCTGCTGACCGCACGGGGCGAGGAGACGTACGACCTGGTGCGGGACACGGTCGCCGACCTCGGCCTCGGCCTGGTCCGCATGGAGCAGCGCCGGCACCACATCTCCGAAGTCTTCAAGGACAGCGACGAGCAGCGGAAGGAGGCCGTCGGCCATGGCGGTTGAGCAGCACCCCGTCACCTCCCCGTCAGGTGACCAGAGCCGCATCCACGACATCGGCTACCGCGGTTACGACGGCCCGCGCCTGGGCCGCGCCTACGCCCGCCGGTCCCTCTACTCGCAGTCCCTGCGCGGCGCCTACGGCCTCGGCCGCTCGGTGAAGTCCAAGGTGCTGCCCATGCTGCTGTTCGTGGTGATGTGCGTGCCCGCGGCCATCATGGTCGCCGTCGCGGTCGCCACGAAGTCCAAGGAACTCCCCCTGGACTACACCCGGTACGCGATCGTCATGCAGGCCGTGATCAGCCTGTACGTCGCCTCCCAGGCACCCCAGTCCGTCTCGCGCGACCTGCGCTTCAAGACCGTGCCGCTGTACTTCTCACGTCCGATCGAGACCGCCGACTACGTGCGCGCCAAGTTCGCCGCGCTCGCGTCGGCGCTGTTCGTCCTCACCGCCGCGCCGCTGCTGGTGCTCTACGTGGGCGCCCTGCTGGCCAAGCTCGACTTCGCCGACCAGACCGAGGGGCTCGCCCAGGGACTGGTCTCCGTGGCCCTGCTCTCCCTGCTCCTCGCCGGGGTCGGCCTGGTCATCGCCGCCGCCACCCCCCGCCGCGGCTTCGGCATCGCGGCCGTCATCGCCGTCCTGACCATCTCCTACGGCGCGGTCTCCACCCTCCAGGCCATCGCAGAGGTCCAGAACAGCACCGGTGCCATCCCCTGGATCGGCCTGTTCTCGCCGATCACGCTCATCGACGGGGTGCAGTCCGCCTTCCTCGGCGCGACCTCGGCGTTCCCCGGCGGGATCGGCCCCTCGAACGGCGAGGGCGTGGTCTACGTCCTCGTCACCCTCGGCCTGATCGCCGCCGCCTACGGCCTCCTGCTGCGCCGCTACCGGAAGGCGGGCCTGTGACCACGCTCTCCCTCGACCACGTCTCCCGCTGGTTCGGCAACGTGGTCGCCGTCAACGACATCACCATGACCATCGGCCCGGGCGTCACCGGCCTGCTCGGCCCGAACGGCGCCGGCAAGTCCACCCTCATCAACATGATGGGCGGCTTCCTCGCCCCCTCCACCGGCACCGTCACCCTCGACGGACAGCAGGTGTGGCGCAACGAGCAGATCTACCGGCACATCGGCATCGTCCCCGAACGCGAGGCGATGTACGACTTCCTCACCGGCCGCGAGTTCGTGCTCGCCAACGCCGAGCTGCACGGCCTGGGCGACAGGGCCGCCCGGAAGGCGCTGGCCACCGTCGAAATGGAGTACGCCCAGGACCGGAAGATCCAGACGTACTCCAAGGGCATGCGCCAGCGCGTCAAGATGGCGAGCGCCCTCGTCCACGACCCGTCGCTGCTGCTGCTCGACGAACCCTTCAACGGCATGGACCCGCGCCAGCGCATGCACCTCATGGACCTGCTGCGGCGCATGGGCGACGAGGGCCGCACGGTGCTGTTCTCCTCGCACATCCTCGAGGAGGTCGAGCAGCTCGCCCGGCACATCGAGGTCGTCGTCGCCGGACGCCATGCGGCCAGCGGTGACTTCCGCAGGATCCGCCGCCTGATGACCGACCGCCCGCACCGCTACCTGGTGAGGTCCAGCGACGACCGCGCCCTCGCGGCCGCGCTGATCGCCGACCCGTCGACGTCCGGCATCGAGGTCGACCTCGCCGAGGGCGTGCTGCGCGTCCAGGCCGTCGACTTCGGCCGCTTCACGGCCCTGCTGCCGAGGGTGGCGCGCGACCACGGCATCCGCCTGCTCACGGTCTCGCCGTCCGACGAGTCCCTCGAGTCCGTCTTCTCGTATCTGGTCGCGGCGTAGGAGGCCGAAGATGTACGACCCCACTGTCGCCCGGCTCACCTACCGGGCCCTGCTCGGCCGTCGCCGGGCCCTCATCCTCGGCGCGCTGCCGCTGCTGCTGATCGCGATCTCCCTGGTCGTGCGCGGCCTCGCCGGCGCCGACGACCAGACGGCCTCCGACCTGCTCGGCGGGCTCGCGCTCGCCACCATGGTGCCGATCATCGGCGTGATCGCGGGCACCGGCGCGATCGGCCCGGAGATCGACGACGGCTCCGTGGTGTACCTGCTGTCCAAGCCGCTGAAGCGGCCCACGATCATCTTCACCAAGCTGATCGTGGCGATCGCGGTGACGATGGTCTTCTCGGCGCTGCCGACGCTGATCGCGGGCTTCGTCCTCAACGGCAACGGCCAGCAGATCGCCGTCGCCTACACGGTGGCCGCGCTGGTCTCCTCCATCGCCTACGCCGCGCTGTTCCTGCTGCTGGGCACGGTGTCCCGGCACGCGGTGGTCTTCGGCCTCGTCTACGCCCTCGTCTGGGAGGCCCTGTTCGGGTCCCTGGTGCCGGGCGCGCGCACGCTCAGCGTCCAGCAGTGGTCGCTGGCGGTCGCCGACAAGGTCGCCGGCGGTGACCTGATCGTCTCCGACGTCGGCCTGACGACGGCGACGGTCCTGCTGGTCACGGTGACCGTACTGGCCACCTGGTACGCGGGGCAGAAGCTGCGGGCGCTGACGCTGGCGGGCGAGGAGTGAACGACGCGGGCGGCGCCGGCGGACACCGTACGGCGCCGCCCGCGGCCCGTGCCTCTCGTACGGGCTTCTCGCCCAGCCGTTTCGCCCAGCCGTTTCGCTCGCCCAGCCGTTTCGCTCGCACAGCCGTTTTATTCAGTGGCGCGCGGTGCCTCCGGACGGCACAGTGGTCGTGTCCGCAGGCGCCGGGACGGAACCGGCCTCACGTACGGGGAGAGGAGCGGGACGATGTCCCTGCACGGCAGTCCGTTCCGCTTCCGACAGGGCAGCCCCCAGCGGGCTCCGGAGTAGTTACCCCTCCGTCGAGCTCGCCCCACACGGGGGACTGCCCGGGGCGGCCGCTTCGAGCACGCGATGTCGCTCTCGCGTGAGGCCGCCCACCCGGAGGATTGGCCGAGTGGTAAGGCACCGGCTTGCTAAGCCGTGGTCGGGTTGGAAGGCCCGCGCACGTTCGATCCGTGCATCCTCCGCGAGACGTTGTCACTGGGACTGGGCCGGGGTCTTGGCCGGCGGTACGGAGAAGGCTGCGGGCTGCGGGGCGGGGTCGGGGGTTCTTCGGGTGCGGGAGCGTCGGGGCCGGTCGCGCAGTTCCCCGCGCCCCTGATCACCTGCGACGATCTGGGCGATCGAGTGGTGCGGTTGCCCCGCGCCCCTGATCGCCCGCGGCGTTCGGGGCGTTCGGGGCGTGCGGTTCCCCGTGCTCCTGGCTCCTGATCGCCTGCGGCGATCGGGGGCGATCAGGGTCCCCCTGGTCCGTCAGCCCAGCAGTCTTTCGAGCACGAGCGCGATGCCGTCCTCCTCGTTGGAGGACGTCACCTCGTCGGCCACCGCGGTGAGTTCCGGATGGGCGTTGGCCATGGCCACGCCCCGGGCGGCCCAGGCGAACATCGGGATGTCGTTGGGCATGTCGCCGAAGGCGATCGTGTCGGCGGCCTTCAGGCCCAGGCGCCGGGCGGCGAGGGAGAGACCGGTGGCCTTGGACAGGCCGAGGGGGAGCAGCTCCACGATGCCCGCGCCGGCCATCGCGACGGTGACGAAACCGCCCGCTGCCTGCCGGGCCGCCTCCGCCAGCTCGTCGTCGGAGAGCTCGGGGTGCTGTATGTAGATCTTGTTGAGCGGCGCGGACCACAGGTCCGACGCGTCGGTGAACGGCGTCGCCGGGAGCTTGCCGGTGACCGCGTAGCCGGGGCCGACGAGCACCTCTCCGTCCAGGCCGTCGCGGCTCGCCGCCAGGTACAGCGGACCGACCTCCGCCTCGATCTTGGCGAGGGCGACCCCGGCCAGCTGCCGGTCCAGGGTCACCGACGTCAGCAGGCGGTGTGTGCCGGCGTCGTAGACCTGGGCGCCCTGGCCGCAGACCGCGAGGCCGTCGTAGCCGAGGCTGTCGAGGATGTGCCGGGTCCAGGGGACGGCGCGGCCGGTCACGACGATGTGGGCGGCCCCCGCCGCGGTGGCCGCGGCGAGGGCGTCACGGGTGCGCCGAGAGATCGACTCGTCGGAGCGCAGCAGCGTCCCGTCGAGGTCGGTCGCGATCAGTCGGTAGGGGAAGTCCGGTGCGGCGGCCTCGCTCACTTGGCGGCCACCGGCTCCAGGACCTCTCGGCCGCCGAGGTACGGGCGCAGCACCTCCGGCACGCGCACGGAGCCGTCGGCCTGCTGGTGGTTCTCCAGGATCGCCACGATCGTGCGCGGAACGGCGCACAGCGTGCCGTTGAGCGTGGCCAGGGGGCGGACCTTCTTGCCCTCGCGGACCCGGATCTGCAGGCGGCGGGACTGGAACTCGGTGCAGTCCGACGTCGAGGTCAGCTCGCGGTACTTGCCCTGGGTCGGGATCCACGCCTCGCAGTCGAACTTGCGGGCGGCCGAGGAGCCGAGGTCACCGGTGGCGACGTCGATCACGCGGAACGGCAGCTCCAGCGAGGTCAGCCACTGCTTCTCCCACTCCAGCAGGCGCTGGTGCTCGGCCTGGGAGTCCTCCGGGGTGACGTACGTGAACATCTCGACCTTGTCGAACTGGTGCACACGGAAGATGCCCCGGGTGTCCTTGCCGTGCGAGCCGGCCTCGCGGCGGAAGCAGGGGGAGAAGCCCGCGTAGCGCAGCGGCAGGCGCTCGGCGTCGATGATCTCGTCCATGTGGTACGCGGCGAGAGGGACCTCGGAGGTGCCGACGAGGTAGAGGTCGTCCTTGTCGAGGTGGTAGACGTCCTGGGACGCCTGGCCGAGGAAGCCGGTGCCCGCCATGGACTGGGGGCGCACCAGCGCCGGGGTGAGCATGGGGGTGAAGCCGGCGGCCGTCGCCTGGGCGATCGCCGCGTTCACCAGCGCGAGCTCCAGCAGGGCGCCGACGCCGGTGAGGAAGTAGAAGCGCGAGCCGGAGACCTTCGCGCCGCGCTCGACGTCGATCGCGCCGAGGAGCTGGCCGAGCTCCAGGTGGTCCTTGGGCTCGAAGCCCTCGGTGGCGAAGTCGCGGATCTCGCCGTGCGTCTCCAGGGTGACGAAGTCCTCCTCGCCGCCGACGGGCACGTCGGGGTGGACGAGGTTGCCGAGCCGCAGGAGCAGCTCCTGGGTCTCCTGGTCGGCCGCGTCGCGTTCGGTGTCCGCCGCCTTGACGTCCGACTTGAGCTGCTCGGCGCGCTTCAGCAGCTCGGCCTTCTCGTCCGCGGAGGCCTTGGGGATGAGCTTGCCGAGCTGCTTCTGCTCGGCGCGCAGCTCGTCGAAGCGGACGCCGGACGACCTGCGCCGCTCGTCGGCAGACAGGAGAGCGTCGACGAGCGCGACGTCCTCTCCACGGGCGCGCTGGGAGGCGCGCACACGGTCGGGGTCCTCACGGAGCAGGCGAAGGTCAATCACGTGCTCAAGGCTACCGGTGCGGGGTGACGGCTCACGACTCACTATTGCGGGACACGGCTTACCTAGCGATTTGGGTCGATTGCCTGGTGTGTTTGCGTCGGCCGGCCGGAGTGCGCCGATCGGAGTGCTTTGTTCCCCGGGGCGGAGCGGGCGTCCGGCGCCGGGGCGACTCGATCGCCTTGCGGAGAACGGGACTTGGGGGCCCGTTGTCCACAGGGATCCACACCCGGGAAGAGTTATCCACAGGCTGTGCGAAAAATCTGTGGACATCGGAATCGATCATTCCTGAGGCGGCTCATGGACCGCACAATTCCTTGGTCAAACCGTTCTCGCGCCCACTTTCGGGTGGAAATGGGTCGCCCCAAAGGGTCGATCGAAGGAAGCGGGTAGACGAAGGGTGATCTGTCGGGCCGGGACCACCCTTGTGGCCCGAAGGGCGATTTGTCGACTGAAGGGCGCTTCGTTGTCGACTTGTCCCCAGGTCGAGAAGCCGCCCTGTGGATAACTTCTGTGGACAACGAAGACACGCCGGTAGGACCGGTGGGTCAGAAACGGCCGTCCTGGCAGCGCGCGACCCAGTCCGCCGCCGACACGAACTCCTCGTCCGAGGTGCCGGGCAGCGGAGCCCGCACTTCGGCCGCGGTGATGTTCGCGCGCGGGTACGAGCCGAGGAAGCGCACATCGCGGCAGATCCGCTTGAGGCTCATGAGCGCCTCGGCCATCCGCCGGTCGGTGATGTGGCCGGCGGCGTCGATGCAGAAGCAGTAGTTGCCGATGCCCGCGCCGGTCGGCCGGGACTGCAGCACCATGAGGTTGATGCCACGGGTGGCGAACTCGCCCAGCAGGTCGCGCAGGGCGCCGGGGTGGTCGTCGCGCTGCCACAGTACGACGGACGTCTTGTCGGCCCCCGTCGGAGCCGCGGGCCGGGCCGGACGGCCCACCAGCACGAACCGCGTCTGCGCGTTCTCCGCGTCGTGGATCTCGGTCTCCAGGGACTCCAGGCCGTACCGGGCCGCCGCGAACTCGCCCGCGAAGGCCGCGTCGTAGCGGCCCTCCCGCACCAGACGGGCGCCGTCGGCGTTCGAGGCGGCCGACTCCCACACCGCGTCCGGGAGGTTCGCCTTCAGCCAGTTGCGTACCTGCGGCTGCGCGGCCGGGTGTGCGGTGACCGTCTTGATGTCCGACAGTTCGGTGCCGGGACGGACCAGCAGCGCGAAGGTGATCGACAGCAGCACCTCGCGGTAGATCATCAGTGGCGCGCCGGCGACCAGCTCGTCGAGGGTGGTGGTGATCCCGCCCTCGACGGAGTTCTCGATCGGCACGAACGCGGCCTCGGCCTCTCCCGTGCGCACCGCGTCCAGGGCGGACTGTACGGAGACGTACGGGATCAGCTGTCGGGTGGCCGTTTCGGGCAGCGTGCGCAGGGCGACCTCCGTGAAGGTGCCCTCGGGGCCGAGGTACGCGTAGCTCGCTGGCATGACCTCACCCTAATGGCCCTTGCGGAACCGGACGTACGCATCTCACGCCTGCCGCTCCCCCGAGTGAATCCGCGTGACCTCGACAGCTCCCGGAAAAGGCTTTCGACACGTCTCGCGATGCCTCTCGCGGGACTCGGGCGGCGGCTGCTTCTCCCTCACGCCTCCAGCAGCCGCTGCCCCACGTACTCCCCTTTCGCCGCCCCGCCCGGCACCGCGAAGAGACCGCTCGCCTCGTGGCGGATGTACGCCGACAGGGCGTCCCCGCGGTCCAGCTTGCGCTGCACCGTGACGAAGCCGCGCAACGGGTCCGCCTGCCAGCAGACGAAGAGGAGCCCCGCGTCCGGCACCCCGTCCGCGTCGATGCCGTCGTGGTACGAGAACGGCCGCCGCAGCATGGCCGCGCCCCCGTTCTGGTCGGGGCGGGTGATCCGGGCGTGCGCGTTGAGCGGGACGACCAGGTCGCCGTCGGCGTCGGTCTTCTCCAGGTCCATCTCGGTCGTCTCGGTGCCTCCGGTCAGCGGCGCCCCGTCGGATTTGCGGCGCCCGATGACCTGCTCCTGGGCCTTGAGCGACAGCTTCTCCCAGTCGTCGAGGAGCATGCGGATACGGCGTACGACGACGTAGGAGCCGTGGGCCATCCAGGCGGGGTCGTTCGAGCCGGACGCCGGCACGAAGATCCGCTCGTCGAAGTCGGCGTCCGTCGGCCGGGGATTGCGGGTGCCGTCCATCTGGCCCATGAGGTTGCGCGTGGTCATGGGGTGGGCGGTGGCGCCCGGCGTGCGGTTGAAGCCGTTCATCTGCCAGCGGACGGTGGCGGCGCTGCCCGCCTCCTTCTGGATCGCGCGCAGGGCGTGGAAGGCCACCAGTGCGTCGTTGGCGCCGATCTGCACCCACAGGTCACCGTTGCTGCGGGACTTGTCGAGCTGGTCGGCGGAGAAGTCCGGCAGGGGGTCCAGGGCGACCGGGCACTGCTTCTCCAGGCCGGTGCGGGTGAAGAAGCTGTGGCCGAAGCCGAAGGTGACGGTCAGCCCGGAGGGACCGGCGTCCCGGGCCACGCCGGTGTCGTCGTGCGGTGCCTCCTCGCCCGCCATCAGGCGCCGGGCCGTCTCGGACCAGCGGCGCAGCAGCGCGGCGGCCTCCTTGCGGCCGGCTCCGGCGGCGAGGTCGAAGGCGACCAGGTGCCCGCGGGCCTGGAGGCCCTGGGTGATGCCGGGCTGATGTTTCACGTGGAACATCGCCTGCTCGGAGCCGATCGAGGACAGCGGGGTCGCCTGCGCGGGCGCGGCGGCATACCCGGCGCCCGCGCCCGCGGCACCGAGTACGAGTCCGGTGGCGCCGGCGGTACCGAGCAGCTTGCGCCGGGACAGGTTCCCGGGAGCGGAGGTCGCTGCGGCGGCCTCCGCGGAGACCGCCTCGGGTCCCGTCCCGGCATCGGCCCTGGAGCCGGCCCTGGAGCCGGTCTTGGAGCCGGTCTTGGAGTCGGCTTTGGAGTCGGCTTTGGAGCCGGTGCGGGAACCGGTCCTTTTGAAGCTGGTCCTGCGGTCGGTTCCGGTGTCGGCGTCGGCGTCGGGCGTGCGGGCCGCCCCGGTGGACTGGTCGGGCATGGTGCGGTTCAGCCGATCTGCGCGTTCTTGGAGACGGTCACCTGGTCGATGTCGGAGGTCCGCACGGTCACGGCGATCTTCCATTCGCCGGCCATGGGGATCTGCACTCCGTCCGCCGACCAGTGGCCGGTGGTGATGTGGTCGGGCGTGACGGGCAGCGGCCCGACGTCCTTGGCCTCGAGCGTGAAGGCGAGCTTCACTTCGGGGACGTCGAAGGCGCGGCCGTTGGGGCGGGTGACGTAGACGTGCATGACGTTGGCGCCGGTCCGCGCGGGGTCGAGGTTCACGCTGACCACGCCCTGGCCGTCGGTGCCGCCGGTGTCGAAGGACATGTCGAGGGTCAGGGCGCCGGAGCCGGCCGTCGGGGACGACGAGGAGGCCGCCGTGGCCGCCCTGGCCTCCTGCTCCGTACGGCCGGGCTCGGTGGACGTCAGCGCGGTGGTGACGGCGAGCAGCACGACGGCGACGCCCGCCTCCGCGAGCACCGAGCGGCGCAGGCCGAAGCGGTTCGGGTCGGCGTCGCGCTGCCGCTTCTGCCGCGCGGCCTCCACGGCGGCCCGCTGCCGGGCGAGCTGCGCGGCCCGCTTGCCGTCCTTGTCGCGGGCTCCGGCACCGGCCGTGCCCTTCCCCGCCGCGGTGGTGCCGGTCGCCGTCCTGCCCGTCGCCGTGGCGCCGGTCGCCGCCTCGTCGGAGGACACCTTCACGGAGGCGGGTTCCCGCGCCGCGGACCGCGCCGCGACGGACGCCTTCCCGGAGGCAGCCACGGGCGCCGTCCCCGTCATCCGTGCCGTCCACCGCCGTGAGATCCAGGCGAGGCCGACCAGCAGCGCCACCAGTCCGATCTTGACGAGCAGGAGCTGCCCGTAGCGGGTGTCGGTGAAGGCCGACCAGGATCCGAGCTGGCGCCACGACTGGTAGACGCCGGTCACGACCAAGGCGAGCACGGAGGCGAAGGCGACCTGCGAGAAACGGCGGACGGCCGGCGCCTCGACCGGTGTGTCCGAGCGGTACAACGCCACGAGCAGCGCGCACAGCCCGCCCAGCCAGACGGCGACGGCCAGCAGGTGCAGGACGTCCACGGGCATCGCGATGCCGGGCTGAAGTCCGGTGGAGGCATGCTCCGCCATCGCCCAGCTCGCCGCGAGACCGGCGGCCACGACCGAGCCGCCGACGGCCAGTCCGAAGGTCAGGTCCCGCTTCTCCTCGTCCTCCCGCTTGTCGTACGCGCCGAACAGCACGGCGATGAACAGTGCGGCCGCCGCGAGCAGCAGCAGCCGGGAGACCAGCGCGGCGCCCGTCTTCGTCTGGAGGACCTGCCCGAGCAGGTCGAGGTCGACGATGTCGGCGACTTTCCCGGTGCCGGTGTAGGAGCCGCGCAGGAGCAGCAGGAACAGGGTGGCCGCGGTGAGCGCGAGCCAGCCGGAGACCACGAGCCGCTGCACGGCCCGCACCCCCGTGCCGCGCGGCCAGCAGGCCAGCACGAACACGGCCCCGCCGACCATGACGAGGTAACCGGCGTAGGACGCGTACCGCCCGAACCCGTACAGCCCGCCGACGACTCCGCCGCCGGCCTCCTGCGCGGAGACCGAGACGCTGGTCTTCGAGGGGGAGCCGATGGAGAAGGTGTAGGCGCCGGCGACGGGGTGGCTGTCGGCGGACACCACCTGGTAGGTCACCGTGTACGTGCCGTCGGGCAGCCCCGAGTGCAGTTGCACGGCGTAGGTGGTGCCGCTGACGTTGGACGGCTCGCCGGTGTCGGCGCGGGTGCCCTTGGGGTCGAGGACGCGCAGGGAGTCGCCGTTCATCGCGACCTGTTCGGAGAAGGTCAGCGACACCTGTGCGGGTGCCGTGTCGACCACCGCCCCCTGCGCGGGGTCGCTGCCGGTCAGCGCGGCGTGCGCGGACGCCGGTCCGGCGCCGGCGAGGAGCGCGCCGGCGACGGCGAGGAACAGCAGCACCAGTGTCCGCGCCCCGGCCGCCGCGGCGGTACCCGGCCTGCGGGTCCTGGGCGTGCCGTTGGGCCTACGGGCACCGGGGGCGATGGTCTGGCTCACGGTGGTCCCCTCCCTCAGTTCCCGGTCTTCGGGGTGTAGGTGGCGGCTTCCACCGGCATCTCGACCTCGACGGTTCCGGACTCGGTGAAGTGCAGTTCCACGGTCACCTTCTCGCCCAGACTGGGCCGGTGCGTCAGCTTCTCGAACATCAGGTGGTTCCCGCCGCTGGCGAGCACGACCCGGCCGTGCGCGGGCACGTCGAGGGAGTCGACCTCCTCCATCGCCCCGTCGACCGTCTCGTGGACGGTCACGCTGCCGGCGATGTCGCTGCTGACGGAGGTCAGTTCGTCCTTCGTCCCGCCCTCGTTGGTGATCGTCAGGAATCCGGCCGCCATGGAGTCGGAGACCGGCTGCGGCAGGTAGGCGCCGCTCACGGACAGGTCGGCCGCGGAGGCGTCGGATCCGCAGCCCGCGAGGACCAGGCTTCCGGCCAGGACGGCGGTGGCGCAGGCGGTGAACCGCCTCACGGGTTCTGCCCCTTGATGATCTTGGGCAGGTCCTTGGTGTAGTCGTCGACCGTGGCGTCCTCGCCGTAGAGGAGGTAGCCGGCGTCCGTCTTGGGGGAGAAGGCGATGACCTGGGTGCCGTGGGTGGAGACCGTCTTGCCGTTCTTGTCCTTGTGCGGCGCCTCGATGGAGATGCCGAGGGTGCGGGCGGCGGTCTGGATGGTGGTGAAGTCACCGGTCAGTCCGACCACCCGCGGGTCGATGCCCTTCAGCCAGGCGCCGAGCGCGGCGGAGGTGTCGCGGTCCGGGTCGGTGGTGACGAACACCACGCGCAGCTCGTCCTGTTCGGCGTCGGACAGCTGCTTCTTCGCCACGGCGATGTTGCTCATCGTCAGCGGGCAGACGTCGGGGCAGTTGGTGTAGCCGAAGTACAGCAGCGTCGGGTGGCCGGCGGTCTCCTCGCGGAGGTCGTACTGCTTGCCCTGGGTGTCGGTCAGTACCAGGTCCGGCTTGGTGAAGGGCTGGTCGAGCACGGTCGCGGCCTGCTGCGAGCCGTCCTCGGCGACGGCGGCGACGGGGCTGGAGCCGCTGTCGTCGCTGCTGCCGCAGGCGGAGAGGGTGAGGGAGGCGGCGGCGAGCAGTGCGGCCGCGGCGAACGTCGTCTTACGCATGGATGAAAAGTCCCAGATGTGATGATTCTGGTGCGCGCCGGGGTCCTGGCCCCGGCGCGCACCACGGACGGCCTGACGTCAGGAGGCGTCGCCGGTTCCGGTCCGGCGGCGGCCGGCGAGCACGCCGTACGCCACGCCGGCGGCGCCGACGACGATGCCGACGACGCCCAGGACGCGGGCGGTGGTGTCGGTGCCGCCGGAGGAGTCGGAGGCCTCGGTCGTCGCGGCGGCCGCCTCGGTGTCGTCCTCCTCGGTTGCGGAGGCGGAGGCGGAGGCGGAGGCGTGGGCGTGGTCGTCGTCGGCCGCGTCGGACAGGGTGAGCACGGGAGCCGGGGTGTCGGGCTCCTCGGCGCCCTCCTCCTGCACCTCGATCCAGCGCACGACCTCCTTGTTGGAGTACGTCTGGATCGCCTTGAAGACGACCTCGTCGGTGTCCTCGGGCAGCGCGCCGACGGAGACCGGGAACTGCTGGATGTAGCCGGGCTGGATGCCCTTGTCCTCCGCGGTCCAGGTGACCTTGGAGACGGCCTCGGTCACCTGCTGCCCGTGCAGCTCCAGCGGCTTGGCCAGCTTGCTCTTGGTGACGACGATCTTCCAGCCGGGCAGCGACTGCGGCAGCACCGAGGCGAGCGGCGTGTCGGTCGGGAAGTTGATCTCCAGCTTGGTGGTCGAGGCGTTGTCGCGCTCATTGGGGACGCGGAAGTTCACCAGGGCGTACCCGCCCTTGGCGGCCGTTCCCTCCGGCTGCACGGTGACGTGCGCGAAGGCGGGCGAGGACAGCACGAGAACGGCGGAGCCGGCGACGGCAGCGGTGGCGGCGAGACGAGAGATCTTCATGACGGCGAAGCACTCCACTTCGAGTGAGGTCTGCGGTGAGGTGGGGCGTGGGCACGGGAAACGTGCGCACGCGCGCGTGCCGCACGACGGCGGCCCCTCCCGGTGTGTCGTGGAGTGACGGGTCGCGTCGCGTCAGGCAGCGAGGACGAGGAGCGCGGCGGCCGGCGGACCGCGCCTGATCACCGTGTGCTGGAGTGCGTCGGCGGACGGCTCGAGAGGCGTGGACAGGGCGGTGCGCGGGGGGCGAGGGCACCACGCGGGCGCCGCGGGCAGCCCCGCGAGCAGGGCGCGTACCAGCGCGAGCGCCCCACACAGGGCCCGTACGAGCGCGCCTTCGGCGACGCCGTGCGCCGACAGGTCCATCAGCCGCAGCAGGGCGGTGTCGCCGCGCCGCAGCAGCCATCCGGCGGCCACCGCGGCGAGGACGTGGCCGAGCAGCATCGGCAGGGAGGGCAGCAGCGACGCCGACGAGCCGGCGGTGGACAGGGCGTCCGCGGGATGGTGCATGGCACTCATGCCGGCGTCACCGCTCCCACTGCCGGCGGCGCTGCCGGTGCCGTTCCCGTAGACCCGTGCCTCGACGAGGATCCGCTGGGCCTGGGCGGGGCTGAGCGCCGCGGCCGTGGTGCCGCACAGCAGCCGTGCGGCCTGCTCGACCAGTGTGGCGTCGGAGGCGGCCGTCGTGGTCGACGCCACGGCCGTGGTGCCGTGCTGACCCAGCCCGAACAGCGTGTGCAGCACGGTCTGCCCCACGGCGAGCAGCGCGGCGATGCCGGGAAGGGAACGCTCACGCCCGGCGAGCGGCACGACGACCGCGAGGGCCCCGGCGAACCCCGCCCCCAGCGTCCACAGCGGAACGGCGGCGCAGGCGGCCATCGAGTGCCCGGCCCCGGCCAGCACGACGCAGACCGCGGCGAACACCGCGGCCCGCAGCAGCCGGAGAGAACCTCCGGAGCGCGCCGAGCGCCGGTGGGGGTCAGTCATGGCGGGCTCATCATCCCACTGGCCTTATGGCGCCCACACAGCAGGTCCGCAACATTCCGGTGGTCCGGAAGATCACCTTTGTGTGGACCGTGGCGGCCGTGGGGATGGCTGTTCCGGAGGAACCAGTGGGACCGGAGTCCCGTGAGACCGGCCTCCCGGGCTCCTCAAACGCCCGCATACACCGATTTGGCGCCGCCGCGCATCCCCCATATGGGCGGCGTCACGCGGGATTCGCGCTTACCGACGGGTCCGGGCGGCAATACCTATCGGTATGTCGAGCCGCGGCCAGGAGGCTGGAGCATGAGCATCTGGTGGTCACTCCATCTGCGGCGCGAGGCCGCGAGCGTGCCGCTCGCCCGGCGCCTGTTGCTCGGCACCATGGAGACGGCGGGCGTCGACCCGGACGTCTCCTACGACCTCTCCGTCGCCCTCAGCGAGGCCTGCGCCAACGCCGTCGAGCACGGCGGCGCGGCGCACGGCGGCTGTTCGGAGGCGTACCGCGTCACCGCCTACCTCGACGGCGAGAAGTGTCGCATCGAGGTCGCCGACTCCGGCCCGGGCTTCACCGCCGAGCGACAGGTGCGCCCCTTCCAGGCCTACGAGGTGTCCGGCGCCGACGACGAGACGGGCCGTGGCCTGTTCCTCATCCAGGAGCTCGCCGACCACGTCCACATCAGCAACAAACCGGGTCGGACCGGGGCGGTGGTGAGCTTCGACAAGATCCTCAAGTGGCGCAAGGGTGCTCCGCTGATGGCCGTGTGACGCGGTGCCCGACGCAGGCCGGCCGTCTTCAGGTTCCACAGTTCTCACAGCCTGCCCACAGCCTCACCCCACTTCCCTGACGGGTGGCGTTCCTACGTTCGTTCTCATGACGGGAAACCACGAGAACAAGACGATCACCAGGCGCCGCGCCCTGGCGGTGACCGGTGGCACGGCCGCCGCCGGTGGGCTCGCCGTCGTCGGCTACCAGTCGGCGTTCGCCGACACGGGCGCGGAGAGCGAGGCGACGGCGTCGGCCACGGCCTCGGCGACCTCGACCGGCGGCAGCTGCATGACGCTGATGTCGAGCGTCACGGAGGGCCCCTACTACCTCGATGGTGCCTTGGTGCGCAAGGACATCACCGAGGGCAAGAGCGGCATCCCGCTGACCCTGCGCCTGACCGTCGTCGACGCCACCGACGGCTGCACCCCGGTCCCGGGAGCGGCCGTGGAGATCTGGCACTGCGACGCCTGGGGCTACTACTCCGGCTACACCACCGCCAACCCCGGCGGCTCGGCCCCCGCCGAGAGCGAGGACGGCTCGACCGCGAACGACGCCACCTACCTGCGCGGCTACCAGATCGCCAACGCCAACGGGGTCGTCGAGTTCGAGACGATCTTCCCCGGCTGGTACACGCCGCGCACCTGCCACATCCACCTCAAGGTGCACACCGGCGGCCAGAAGGAGGACGGCACCTACGAGGGCGGCAAGGTCAACTACACCGGCCAGCTGTTCTTCGACGACGACATCGCCCAGGAGGTGTTCACCCTGGAGCCCTACTCGAAGCACTCCGGCACGTACACCGAGCTCGCCGACGACATGGTCTACGACGACGGTGGCGCCTCCAGCGGCCTGCTCACCCTCAAGGCCGTCAAGAAGGCCGACCCGTCCAAGGGCTACAAGGGATTCCTGACCGTCGGCATCGACCCGGACGCCGAGAACACCGGCGCGGGCGGCGGCGGTGGCGGCGAGGGCGGCACGCCGCCGGGCGACGCCCCGACCGGCACCCCGCCGAGCGACGCCCCGTCGGCCTCGACGTCCTCCTCGTCCTCGTAGGACATGGCCGTGACGAGCCGTGAGGACGAGGCGCTCGCACAGGCCGCCGTGTCCGCGCTGACCGGGCAGCTCGCCCTGGCCCCCAAGCCCGGGTTGCCCGACCCGCGTGATCTCACCGCCCGCGTCACCCGCGTCGACCACCGCGCCCTGCGCTGGTCGGCGAAGGCGCTGGCACCCGGCCTCGCTGCCATGGCCGCCGCCGCCCGCCGCACCGGCGAACCCACGCCCCGGCTCCGCGCCGAGCTGGGCGCGATCGGACGGTGCGCCGAGCACTCGGTGGGACTGGCCGGCGGCGGGCACCGGGGCGCGCTGTGGACGCTGGGCCTGCTGGTCGCGGCAGCCGCCCTCGATCCCCGCGCGCGGGGCGCCGAGGTCGCCGCCACCGCCAAACGCATCGCCGCCCACACCGACCGGGCCGCCCCGCGGCGTCCGTCGCGGGGCTCGACGATCTCGGCGAAGTACGGCGCGGCCGGCGCCCGCGGCGAGGCCCGGGCCGGCTTCCCGCACGTCCGCCGTGCGCTGGACGCGTTGGCCAAGGCCCGCACCGCGGGCGCCGGAGAGCCCCAGGCCCGCCTCGACGCGCTGCTCACCGTGATGTCCACCCTCCAGGACACCGAACTCCTCCACACCGCCGGCCCGGTGGGCCTGCGGCACGTCCAGGCGGGGGCCCGTGCCGTCCTGGAAGCGGGCGGTACGGCGACGGCGGCCGGCCGCGAGGCCCTGTCGGCGTTCGACGCGGACCTCCACGCGCGCGCGTGGAGCCCGCGGGGGAGCGCGGGACTGCTGGCGGGGGCGCTGTTCGTGGACGGGTTGCCGGTGCACACGCGCGCGCGGGCTGCCTGATCCCGCCCGGCGGGGACGTGCGGGTACGCGCCCGGACGTGCGGGTACTCCGCGCGGACCGCCCGCTCCGGCGCGGCGGGACGGGACGGCACCCGCCTCCGTCCGGGCGCGGCCGCACGCTCCCGGTTACGCCTCCGTCCGGGCCGCACCCGCACGCTCCCCGGCACACCCCGCGGCATCCCGGGATGACCGATCGAGGCGCGTCTCAGCAGTTCGCCTCAGCAGTCCCAATCAGCAGCCCGAGTCAGCAGTCCGCCTCAGCAGTGCGAATCAGCAGCCCGAGTCAGCAGTCCGCCCCAGTAGTCCGCCGCAGTAGTCCGAACCAGCAGCCCGACTCAGCTCCCGTTGCCGTCCAGCACCTTCACCAGCACGTCCAACGCGTCCGGATACGCGCGCTCCCGGGGTGTTCCGTAGCCGACCACCAGCCCCTGGGGGCGTGTCCCGGCGCCCTCGCCGGGCGTGTGCCAGTGCTCGCCGAGGCGCCCGACCGCGAGCCCCTCCGCCTCCGCGCGCGCCACCGCCTCCTCCTCGTCGCGGACCTCCACCAGCGCGTGCAGCCCGGCCGCGATCCCGCGTACGCCCCGGCGCGCGCCCAGCCGGTCCAGGAGCAGGTCCCGGCGGCGCCGGTACCGCAGCCGGCAGGCGCGCACATGGCGGTCGTAGGCGTGGCTGTCGATCAGTTCGGTGAGCGCGAGCTGGCCGATGGACTCGGTGTGGTGGTCGCTGTGCAGCTTGGCGTCGGCCACGGCGTCGACCAGGTGCGGCGGCAGCACCATCCAGCCCAGGCGCAGCGCGGGCCCGAGCGTCTTGGACGCGGTGCCCAGGTAGACGACCTCCCCCGGTGCCATTCCCTGGAGCGCGCCGACCGGCTGCCGGTCGTAGCGGAACTCGCCGTCGTAGTCGTCCTCGACGATCAGTGCGCCCCGCGTGCGCGCCCAGTCCGTCAGCGCCCGCCGCCGTGCGGGGTGCAGGGTCACCCCGGTCGGGTACTGGTGCGACGGCGTGACCACCACGGCCCCGGCGTCCCTGAGCTCCCGCACGCACACCCCCCGTTCGTCGACCGGCACCGGCACCACCTCGCCGCCGTTGTGCCGCACGACCTCCCGGTGGAAGGGCAGCCCCGGGTCCTCCATGGCGACCCGCGTGCCCTCCAGCACCCGCGTGAGCAGCGCGAGGCCCTGGACGGACCCGGAGGTGACCACGATCCGCTCCGGCGGCGCGACGACGCCCCGCGCCCGCCCCAGGTACCGCGACAGCGCCGTGCGCAGTTCCATCCGCCCCCGCGGATCCCCGTAGTCGTAGGCCAGCGAGGGTGCCGTCGCGATGGCGCGGCGCAGCGCCCGCAGCCAGGCGGCCGCCGGGAACGCCCCGACGTCCGGGCTGCCGGGCCGCAGGTCGAAACGCGGTTCACGCGCGCGTGCGCGGGCGTCCGGCGGCTCGGCGGTGACGGAGGGCAGCGCGGCGACCCGGGTGCCCGAGCCCTGCCGGGCCGTCAGGTATCCCTCGGCGACGAGCTGGTCGTAGGCGGCCTTCACGGTGTTGCGCGAGAGGCCGGCCTCGGCCGCGAGCCGCCGGGTGGCGGGCAGCCGTGTCCCGGGCGTCAGCCGTCCGTCCCGCACGGCGTCGCGCAGCGCCCGCTCCAGCCCGGCCCGCCGCCCTTCGCCGTCGTCGGACTCCAGTAGCAGATCGACTCCGACACCGGGCCAGAAGTCGTTCACGTGGTCCCTCCCCCTAGGTACGTGGTCCGCGGACGATCCGGCCATGGCGACGACCGGTCACGGCGACGACCGGTCACGGCGACGACCGGTCACGGCGACGACCGGTCACGGCGACGACCGGTCACGGCGATGGCCGGACACGGCGGGTGACCGGATACCGCGGTGACCGGACACCGCGACGGCGGGGCCGGCGCCCGTCCGGACACGGCGATGGCCGGGCACCTCACCAGTACCCGGCCATCGCCTCCGTATCGGGCCGGCGCGAAGCCGTCCGGCACCAGGCCCGGCCGGGAGCCGTCCCGGTGTCGGGCCCGGCGCGAAGCCGTCGTCCCGGTGTCAGGCCCGGAGCGACGCCATCCAGGTCTCGACCTCGTCGGAGCGCCGGGGCAGCCCGTCGGACAGGTTGCGGTTCCCGTCCTCCGTCACCAGGATGTCGTCCTCGATCCGGACCCCGATCCCGCGGTACTCCTCGGGCACGGTCAGGTCGTCGGCCTGGAAGTACAGTCCGGGCTCGACCGTCAGCACCATGCCGGGCTCCAGCACGCCGTCCACGTACGACTCGGTCCGCGCGGCGGCGCAGTCGTGGACGTCCATGCCGAGCATGTGCCCGGTGCCGTGCAGCGTCCAGCGCCGCTGGAGGCCGAGTTCGAGCACCCGCTCCACGGGTCCCTCGACGAGCCCCCACTCCACGAGCCGCTCGGCCAGCACCCGCTGGGCGGCGTCGTGGAAGTCCCGGTACTTCGCGCCCGGCTTGACCGCCGCGATCCCGGCCTCCTGGGCGTCGTACACGGCGTCGTAGATCTTCTTCTGGATCTCGCTGAACCGGCCGTTGACCGGCAGCGTGCGCGTGACGTCGGCCGTGTAGTACGTGTGCGTCTCCACGCCCGCGTCGAGCAGCAGCAGCTCGCCCGAGCGCACGGGCCCGTCATTGCGCACCCAGTGCAGCGTGCAGGCGTGCGGGCCGGCCGCGGCGATCGTGCCGTAGCCGATGTCGTTGCCCTCCACGCGCGCGCGGAGGAAGAACGTGCCCTCGATGTAGCGCTCGGAGGTCGCCTCCGCCTTGTCGAGGACCTTGACCACGTCCTCGAAGCCGCGGACCGTCGAGTCGACGGCCTTCTGCAGCTCGCCGATCTCGAAGTCGTCCTTCACCAGGCGGGCCTCGGAGAGGAAGACGCGCAGCTCCTGGTCGCGCTCGGCGGTGACCTTGTCGGTCAGCGCGGCCTCGATGCCGGCGTCGTGGCCGCGCACGACCCGCACCGGGCCGGTGGCCTCGCGCAGCGTGCCGGCCAGCTCGCGCACGTCCGCGGCCGGGAGGCCGTACAGCTTCTCCGCCTCGGTGAGGGAGTGGCGGCGGCCGACCCACAGTTCGCCCTGGCCGGAGAGCCAGAACTCGCCGTTCTCGCGGTCGGAGCGCGGCAGCAGGTAGATCGTCGCGGAGTGGCCCTCCCCCTGCGGCTCCAGGACGAGGACGCCGTCCTCGGTCTGGTTGCCGGTGAGGTACGCGTACTCGACGGAGGCGCGGAACGCGTACTCCGTGTCGTTCGAGCGGGTCTTCAGGTTGCCCGCGGGAATCACGAGGCGCTCGCCCGGGAAGCGCGCGGAGAGCGCGGCCCGGCGGGCGGCGGTCTCGGCGGCCTGGGGGATCGGCGCCAGGTCACGCAGCTCCGTGTCGGCCCAGCCGGACTTCATGTTCTCGGCGAGCTCGTCGGACACGCCCGGGTACAGGCCGTTCTTGCGCTGCTTGATCGGCTGCTCGCCCGCGTCGTCGGCGGCATCGTCCAGAACAGCTTCCGGGGTCTCCGGAATGAGCTCTTCGGCCACGTTCATCCTCCTAGGTACGGCACTAGGCCCATCGTACGGTCGTACAGAAGGGGGCCCAGGGCCCGTGTACCTGTTACCCGGCTGTCCCGGGCCGGCCGGCGTGCTGCTGCTCAGCGCGCCGCCGGCGGGAACGACGTCCGCCGCGCGGCGTCCTGCTCGCGGCGTTCTCCGCGCGGCGTCCTACTCGAAGTGCGCCGCCAGCAGGACGACGTCCTCCGCGCCGCCCGTGGCGTCCCGCCCCTCGGGCAGCACGGTCCGCAGCACGTGGTCGGCGATCGCGCCGGGGTCGTGCCGGAGCGCCCTGGGGACGCCGGCCGCGGCCGCGTGCAGCCGGGCGAAGGCCCGGTCGACGGGGTCGCCGGTGCGGTGCAGCAGTCCGTCGGTGTAGAGCAGCACGGTCTCGCCGGCCTCCGCCTCCAGCTCCAGGCTCGGCGCCTCCCAGCAGGCGAGCATGCCGAGCGGCGCGGAGACGGAGGTCTCGACGAACTCCGTGCGCCGCGCGCCGACCAGCAGCGGCGGGCAGTGACCGGCGCCGGCCAGGGTGATCTTGCGCAGCTCGGGCTCGCAGTAGGCGAAGAGGGCGGTGGCGGAACGGGCGGGCTCGGTCAGCCGCAGCAGCAGCTCCAGGTCGGACAGGACGGCGACCGGGTCCTCGCCCTCCATCACGGCGTACGCCCTCAGGGAGGCGCGCAGCCGGCCCATCGCGGCGACCGCGCTCGGCCCGGACCCGCTGACCGAGCCGACGGCGAGGCCCAGGGCCGCGTCCGGCAGCGGCAGCGCGTCGTACCAGTCGCCGCCCGCGCGCGGCCCGGTGCGGTGCCGGGCGGCGAGCTGGACGCCGGCCACCCTCGGCAGCCGCGAGGGCAGCAGCTCGTCGGCCATCGTCGCCATGGCAGCGCGTGTGCGCTCGACCTCGACGATCCGGGCGAGGTGCTCGGCGGCGTGGCGGACGTACAGGCGGGCCAGGTGGCGCCGGCGCTCGACCGGTTCGGCGGGTTCGTCGTAGAGCCAGACGGCGGCGCCCAGCCGGCCCGCCCCGGCGGCGGTGAGGGGCAGGGTGTAGCTGGCGGCGTAGCCGAGGCGGGCGGCGACCTCGCGGTGCCGCGGGTGCAGGCCGTCCTCGGCGAACAGGTCGGGCTGGGCGATCCCGTCCTCGCCGCCGGGCAGCCCGTCGAGGATCCGGCCATGGGGCAGGGCGCCGCGCGGCACGGTCTCGATGTGGCCGAGATCGGCGCGTCCGAGGCCGAGGCCGATCGTGGTGTCCGGGCCGAGGCCGTCGCCGGGCTCCAGGACGACGAGACCGCGCCGGGCCCCCACGAGGGCGGCTCCGGCGCGCAGCAGTTCCTGGAGGGCGTCGGTCAGGGTGTCCGTCCGGGCCAGGCGCTCGGTGAGCTCGTGGAGCGTGGTGAGGTCCGAGACCCAGCCGGCGAGGCGGTCCTGGAGGAGCGCTCCCGCGGCGGGAGGAACCGGTGGGGCGGCCGGGGCGGCGGGCGCGGGCGCGACAGTGTGGGCGGGAGAGGGAACCGTTGAGTCGATTCCAGCCACTTTCGAAGGGTGAGGGGCGTTCATGGTGTCCGGCTCTCGGACCGTTGCGTATTGCGCGAAAGCATCGCAAACCCCCATGTCATTCTGCGCCGCTAGCGGTGTCTCCACATGTACACGCACTCGTGAGGGGATGTCCAGCATTGTCCTGCGGGGATCGCTGGTGTCCGTGGGGCCAGTGGGGTTGTCGCGCACGTTGATCCGGCTCCCTTGCGAAAAAGCAAAGTTGGCGCAAAACTGCCTCGGGTAAACGGTTATTGCGGTCGACTGGCCTTGCTCCACGGAGCGTCACAGCGGTCGTGATGGGTACGTACTCGGTAAGGACCAGGGGTCGTTGGGGGCCACCCGGAACCTGGTGACCGACCCGGGCGTCTTAGCCACCGACGACCGTGCCCCATCCTCCCGTGGCGGAGGCGGAGAGAACCACGCGCACGGCAAAACGCCAGACTTCGCCACCCCACGCCATGCCCATGCTCGAGATGGGCGCAGTATGGACGGACTGGCCGCGGAAGCAGCGGACGATCGAACCCCAGGGGTTCCCCTTGTCCACGGCAGGGGTGTGATGCGCCAACAGGTACGCACAGTGAAGTGATCGACACATGGTGTGATGTGGCCCACGGTGTTGCCAGCGGTGCAACGGAAAGGAACGAGCGCTCATGCGCGAGATCCTCGGAAGGCGACGCAGGCTCCTGTCCCGGCGCAGCGACGAGGGGCCTGAATTGATCGACGCGGCCCTGACCTTCGCGACGGAATGGCAGTGGCCCGTGCTCCCGGGCGTGACGGCGGACCCGCAGGGACGTTCCCGCTGCGGCTGCCCCGACCCGGAGTGCTCGGTGCCCGGCGCTCATCCCTTCGACCCCGGCCTCCTCGCGGCCACGACCGACGCCCGCATGGTGCGCTGGTGGTGGACCAACCGCCCGACGGCGCCGATCGTCCTGGCCACCGGGGGCCCGGCCCCCTGCGCGGTCAGCCTGCCCGCCCTCGCAGCCTCCCGCGCGCTCGTGGCGCTGGACCGGCAGGGCATGCGGCTCGGCCCGGTCGTCGCCTCGCCCACCCGCTGGGCGATCCTCGTCCGGCCCTACTCGATGGAGCAGTTGGGCGAGCTGCTGTACGCCAAGGACTTCGTGCCGGGCTCCCTGCGCTTCCACGGCGAGGGCGGCTACCTCGCCCTCCCTCCGTCCGGGACCGGCCAGGGGGAGATCCGCTGGGAGCGCGCTCCGCTGCCCGGCTCGGCCTCGCCCTGGGTGCCCGACGTGGAGGCCGTGGTGGACGAGGTCGTCGATGTCCTCACTCGTACGGGTGTGAGCGCGCCCGAGTTGTGAGGGTGTCGGGCGTGCGCGGAGGGGACGCCCGACTTCGCTCGTTATCTTCCGCTCCATGAACCTTCGTCTGCTCGCCCTCGGGGGCGCTGTGGTGTGCGCGGTCGCACTTCCTCTGGCCATGGCGTCCGCGGGATCCGTGGGGGACGGCGGGGGGCCGGCGGTGCGGCTGCCCGCGGTGACCGATCGCGGTGCGGTGACCGAGAGCCGTACGGACTCCGGTGGCCGTGACTCCGAGAGCCGTACGGGCACCGGGGGCGGTACGGACGGCGAGCGGCCCACGGACGGCGGCCGGGACGCGGACGGCGGCCGGGACGCGGACGGCGGCCGGGACGCGGACGGCGGCCGGGACGCGGACGGCGACCGCGGTACGGCGGCGGAAGGCCGGACGGCGGCGGAGGAACGAACGGGGGCGGAGGGCCGGCGCCGTACGGAGGTGGACTCCCGTGCGGACGCCAAGGCCGTCCCCGCCGAGCCGTCCCGCTCCCCCCTGCTGCTCGGCCTCGGCCTCGGCCTGGCCACCGCGGCCCGCTGCGGTCCCGAACTCAGCTCCCCCGACGGTGTCGAGGCGCAGACCTGTGTGCTGATCCAGGGCGAGGACACATGGGCGCGCACGTACTACCGCAACGCGACCGGCCGGTCCCTGGACGCCGTCCTGAGCTTCATGGAACCGAGGGGGCGAACGGTGCGGATGCGCTGCGCGGTGGGCGCCGACGACGAGCCGGGGACCTGTGAGACGCCCCGTGAGCGCCTCCGGGGCGGGCCGGCGGAGTACACGGCGATCGCGGAGTTCGCCGCGGCGGGCGGTGCCGGGCCGCTGCTGTTGCGCTCCGGCAGCAACTCGTCCGGTGACTCGTCCAGCGACACGTCCGGCAACTCATCTGTTGAGAAGGGGAGTTGAGGACGATCAGCTTCCGTGGCGGCGCGCCGGGGCATGGAAAGACCCGGTTGCTGGCGACGGGGGATGCACCAGCAACCGGGCTACTGGAACGGTAACAAGAGATCGGCTCAAGGCAAATTCGATCTCTTGTCTTCATCTCCTTTCCGGACACCGGCAGATGGCCGCTTCCGGCCTCGACTCGCCCTGTTCGCCCGGCAGTTGTGAGCGGGGTCACGTCGGTCGGCGGTGGCGGCGTGCTGACCGGTCGGTCAGCACGCCGGTGTCCGGGACCGCGGGTCAGCTGAGCGTCACCTGTCGGTTGGTCAGCCCGCCGCGCGCGCGGCGCTCGTCGGCGGTGAGCGGAGCGTCCGAGGCCAGGGCCGTCGCGAGACGCTCGGCGAACTCCGCGGCCGGCTTCTCCACGTCATCGGCCGAGACCCCGCTCGGCAGGTCCCACACCGGCACCGTCAGGCCGTGCGCCCGGAAGGAGCCCACCAGCCGGGTGCCCTCGCCCAGGCTCGAACGGCCCGCCGCGTGCAGCCGCGCGAGGGCGTCCAGAAGCCGCTCCTCCGCGTGCGGCATGACCCAGCGCAGGTGGTTCTTCTCCGGCGTCTCGCACCAGTAGGCGGCGTCCACGCCGGTCAGCTTCACGGTCGGGATCGCCGCCGCGTTGGCCCGCTCCAGGGAGGCGGACACCTCCGGCGTGGCGTTCTCCGGGTCCGGCACCCAGAACTCGAAGCCGGTGTGCACAACTGGCTCGAACGCGCCTTCGAGGTCGAGCAGGTCCTGCATCCGCGGGCCGTCGGCCGGGGCGCGGCGGCCCTGCACGGGCGTACCGGGCTGCGCCTCGAGGGCGCGCTGGAGCGTGTCTGCGAGGTCGCGGCTGAGGTCGCCCGACGCCGTGTCGTTCTGCAGGCCGAGCAGGACCGAGCCGTCGTCGCGGCGCAGCGCGGGCCAGGCCATCGGCAGGACCGTGGCGAGCGTGACCGACGGGACGCCCTCGGGCAGTCCGTCCTTGAGCGTCAGCTCGACGGTGGCGGCCGGGACCAGTTCGCGCAGCGCCACCCAGTCGCACTCGTTGGGCAGGCCCTCGAACGGACGCTGCACCAGCTCGGTCACGGCGTGCGCGGCGGCCCGGCCGTGACAGGCCTTGTAGCGGCGTCCGCTGCCGCAGGGGCACGGTTCCCGGGCACCGACGACCGGGATCTCCCCGTCGGTGATCTGCGGCCGGCCGGCCTTCGTCTGGGGTCGCTTCTTGGCCATCTGGGTGTCTCCCGGGTACGGCTCGTCTGGTACGGCGGGAGCCTAGCCGCTCGTACGCTCCGTCACGGGAACCTGTGGACAACGGCCGGGCTCGTGGACACGGGAGAGTGCCCGGAGGTGACTGCGGATGGCCCTGAGACGGCGGAACGAGAGCCCTTGGGCCGAGTCGTCGGCTCACGTCCCCGGCCTTGGCCCCCGGCCTTGGTCCCCGGCCGTGGTCCTCAGCCGTGGTCCTCAGTCTTCGGCGTCACGCTTCGTCCTACGCCCTCGGTCCCCAGCCTGGGCCGTCAGCCCTGGCCCACGGTCCTGGCCACTGGCCTGGGCCACGGCGCAAGCCATGGCCCACAGCCTTGACCACAGCCTTGACCCGCAGCCCTGGCCGTCGGTCCAGGTCGACGGTCCAGGTCGTCAGTCCCGGCCCTGGTCGTCAGTCCCGGCCGTCAGTCCAGGTCGTCGAACGTGTCCGCGAAGTCCAGACCAGGGATGGACATCACGGCGGGGGCCGTGATCCGGGAGGCGAAGTCGTCGCGTCGGCCGCCGGCGTCGGGGTCGTGCACGTCGTCGTGGACGACGACCCACACCGTGACCTCGCCCCGGGCGTCGTCGCGTACGCCCCAGTCGTCGGACAGAGCCGTGATGATGTTGAGTCCGCGGCCGCCGTGCGCGGTGACCGAGGGTGTCGCCGGGGACGGTCGAGTCGGACCGCCGCCGTCGGTCACCTCGACGACCAGGCGGCCGCCGGTGTCCACGCTCCAGGCGGCCCGCACGTCACCGTCCCCGGTGAGGGCGTCGCCCAGGGGCCGACCGTGTTTGCACGCGTTGCTCAGAAGCTCCGACAGGATCAGTACGGCGTCGTCGATGACCGCTTCCGACACCCCGCCCCTGCGCAGTTGGTCGCGCATGCGGTGTCTTGCCTTCCCCACGCCCGCAGGGCCATGGGGTACGGCCATGCTCGACGACGTGGGCACCTCCTGTGCCACCACCAACGCCACCCCCGAGACCTCCTTCGCCCCACGCCACGGTGTGGATGCCCCATTGGCCTGTACCGGAAACCGGCCAATCCATGTGCTGTGGGGCACTCGCGACGATCGAATACGGACCGAACGCGCCGGAGCACTCCCCGTGACGGCACGGTCTGCGGTGGCTGGATTATTTCGGTATGGCTGATAACGGAGGATCCTTCAGGTGGCCAGTGTGGTCAAGGGGTCTGAGAGGGACTTGTGCGACTTCTGTGGTTTCTCTCGGAGGTTCCCCCCGCCGCCGGGCCGCTCGTCTCAGCCCCGGTTCAGCCGGTGCAGCACCGCGCGCGGGCGGTTGGTGATGATGGCGTCGACGCCCAGCTCGACACAGAGGTCGACGTCCTCCGGCTCGTTCACGGTCCACACGTGCACCTGGTGGCCGGCCCGCTTCAGCCGTCGCACGTAGGCGGGGTGGCTGCGCACGATCCGGATCGACGGGCCGGCGATGCCCACGCCCGCGGGCAGCCGTCCGTCACGCAGCCGGGGCGAGACGAACTGCATCAGATAGACCGTCGGCAGCGTCGGCGCGGCGGTCCGCACGCGATGCAGGGAGCGGGCCGAGAAGCTCATGATCCGCACCGGGGACTCGGCCGGCGTGGCCGGCGCGTCCAGGCCGAAACGCTTCAGCAGGAGCAGCAGCCGTTCCTCCACCTGCCCGGCCCAGCGGGTGGGGTGCTTGGTCTCGATGGCGAGCTCGACCCGGCGCCCCGCGTCGGCGACGAGCGCCAGCAGCCGCTCCAGGGTCAGCACGGAGGTCTCCTCACGGTCCTCGGGCCGGACCTCCCAGTCGGGCTCCTCGCGCGCGTCCCGTGCTTTCCAGGAGCCGAAGTCGAGGGCCGCGAGGTCGGCGAGCTCCAGGGCGGAGACGGCACCGCGGCCGTTGGACGTACGGTTGACCCGGCGGTCGTGCACACAGACCAGATGGCCGTCCGCGGTCAGCCGTACGTCGCATTCGAGGGCGTCCGCACCGTCCTCGATCGCCTTCTTGTACGCGGCCAGAGTGTGCTCGGGGGCCTCTTCGGAGGCTCCTCGGTGGGCGACGACCTGGATCGTGTGCTGCTGCCGTGCGTGGGTCACCGCGTCATGGTGCCACCGGGGCGGGGTACGCGTCCGGCGAAGGGAATGCGGGCGTCGGGGACCGGTCTTCTGAGAACCCTCTGAGAACCACCTGAGATGTTCAGATGAAGTGCCCGAATTGCAGAATATTGCCCCATATAAAGAATGGCCATGAACCCACAGCCACCGCTTATGGTGCTCTGACGGCCCGTGGGAAAAGCTGAGACGTACAAAAGCACATGCACAGCTGCAGCGCGCCGGGTCGACGAAGAGCGTGAACGAGCGTGACCGAGTGCGACCGAGGACAACAGCCGTGGATCGAGGAGAAGAGCTGTGAGCACCGAGAACGAGGGCACCAACGAGGGCACCACGGTTCCCCCGGCCCCGTCCGCACCCCCCGTGCCGGTGGATTCTCCCTCGGCCGCCCCCCAACCGCAGACTCAGGCACAGCAGCCGCCGCAGGCGCAGCCGCCCGTGCCCGACGCCGGCGCGCCCACCACCCCCCTGCCGCCGGCGCCCGTGAGCGCGGCGCCGGCCGCGGCCGGCGCGCCTCAGGGTGACTGGCCTCCGCCCACCGTTTCCCAGGGCGCCGTCGCGCCCGGCCCGTCCGCGCCCGAGGCCCACTGGCCGCCGCCCCAGCCACCGGCCGCTCCGACGTACGCCGACGGTTTCGGCGGGACTCCGGGGCAGCCCGGTCACCCGCAGCAGCCCGTTCACCCGGAGCAAACCGCTCACCCCGAGCAGCCCGGTCACCCCGGTCACTCCGACCACACCGCCCCCTCCGACTACGCGGTCCACGCGGTCCACGCGGCCCCCACCGACCACGCGGCCCCCACCGACCACGCGGCCCACGCCGCCGGTGAGCCGGTCTGGGGCGCCGCCTACCAGCAGCCCACGCCCCCCGCGCCCCCCAAGGCCCGTCGCGGTCGCGGCGCGCTGGCCGCCGCGGTCCTGGTGGCCGCGCTGGTCGCCGGCGGCCTGGGCGGCGGTCTCGGCTACACCCTCGCCAAGAACGACGACGACTCCGGCTCCACCACCGTCTCCGCCACCGACAGCGGCGGCTCCGTCAAGCGCGACCCCGGCACGGTCGCCGCGGTCGCCGCCACCGCGCTGCCCAGCACGGTCACCATCGAGGCCGAGTCCAGCAGCGGTGAGGGCGGCACCGGCACCGGCTTCGTCTTCGACACCCAGGGCCACATCGTCACCAACAACCACGTGGTGGCGGACGCGGTCGACGGCGGCAAGGTCACGGCCACCTTCCCGAGCGGCAAGAAGTACGACGCCGAGGTCGTCGGCCATGCCGAGGGCTACGACGTGGCGGTCATCAAGCTGAAGAACGCCCCCTCGGACCTGAAGCCGCTGACGCTGGGCGACTCCGACAAGGTCGCCGTCGGTGACTCCACCATCGCGATCGGCGCGCCCTTCGGCCTGTCCAACACGGTGACGACGGGCATCATCAGCGCGAAGAACCGCCCGGTGGCCTCGTCCGACGGCACCGGCAGCTCCTCCTCCTACATGAGCGCCCTGCAGACGGACGCCTCCATCAACCCGGGCAACTCCGGCGGCCCGCTGCTGGACGCCAAGGGCAACGTCATCGGCATCAACTCCGCGATCCAGTCCACCGGCAGCGGCGGCATGGGCGGCACCAGCCAGTCCGGCTCGATCGGCCTCGGCTTCGCCATCCCGATCAACCAGGCCAAGTACGTCGCCCAGCAGCTGATCGAGACGGGCGAGCCGGTGTACGCCAAGATCGGCGCCTCCGTCTCCCTGGAGGACGCCGCGGGCGGCGCGAAGATCACCGACGAGGGCCAGAGCGGCTCCGCCGCGGTCGAGTCGGGCGGCCCCGCCGACAAGGCCGGCCTCGAGCCCGGCGATGTCATCACCAAGCTCGACGACACGGTCATCGACAGCGGCCCGACCCTCATCGGCGAGATCTGGACCCACGAGCCCGGCGACAAGGTCACCATCACCTACGAGCGCGACGGCAAGTCCCACACCGTCGAACTCACCCTCGGCTCTCGCGAGGGCGACAGCTGATCCCGGGCCACGCGCGCGTACCTCCCCGGTTCGGCGACGACTGAACCACACGCGCGCGTGCCCACCCGTTACTCTTGTCCCCGCGCCGCGGACCACTCACGGCGCGGGGAGGCGTGCCCGAGCGGCCGAAGGGAACGGTCTTGAAAACCGTCGTGGCAGCGATGTCACCGTGGGTTCAAATCCCACCGCCTCCGCGCTGAGAGCAGTGAGCACGGCCCCTGACCTGGACATTCGGTCGGGGGCCGTTCGCGTGGTCGGACTCTGTGACTGCCCGGTGTCGTTCCCCCGTGGTTCTTCGCACGATCTGTTGCGTGATGGCTCGGCCGAACCGGAGGGGCGGCGGACGAGACGCGTCCGTCCAGGGGAGAGTCCCGTACGAATGATCATCGCTGGCGGCTTCAGCTCGAGTGACCGACGCCACAGGAGCAAGATTCGACGGATGCGGCAAGCATCGCGCCTGCGTCAGATGTCGTAGACGGACTCCCCACTATGACCCCGCCATGCCGCACCCATCTCCGGATCGATGTCCCCCAACAGGCGTTACTCGGCCACATGTTCGCTGGTAGCAGCCGTGAAGATCGGCACGCAAGGAATTGACCGTCCGTCAAAGAGCAATTCGGGTCCGGAGTTGATGCTGGTCGCATCGTTCAGGGACCGGTGTTGTCTACGGAACCCGGTAAGCTCATCCCAACATCTTTCTCGCGGCGCAAACCGTCGATCGGGTAACCCGATCGGGGCCGATCGGCTCCGTGACCGAGAGGAAGGTGCCGCGTATGGACAACCCGCCGGAGGGCGGGGAGCGTAACAACCGGAAGATCGTCAAGAAGGTTTCGATCTGGCTGGCGCTCAAGGCACTGGGTGCCTGGCTGCGCCACCTGATCAACAGCCAGCTCTAGACGTGTAAGGCCCCCTGCTGCAACAGAGGGCCTTCCGGGAGTTCACTCCCACACGCCGGCCCTGTGCCCCCGCCTACGGCGTCATGAACCGTGGAGGTACAGGGCCTCTTTCGCAACCGATACACGTGGACCGTGGTCCCTAAACCGTGCGGCCAACGGGCTCTAACATCGCGCGTTTCCGCTGGGGCATCTACTGGTTCTGCCGCTAAAAGACTCAGCAGTACTGGTCAACCCCGAGGGGAAGTTGACAATGCGAGACGACCCTCAGCTCGGATGGTACCTCTAAACGGCTCCCGGCGACGAGAAAGAGCACACGGATGGCACGGGGTCTGGCTGATTTCAGCCCCTCTGCGCTGCGCATGTACCGGATGAACGTGAACGGTCGTTCCGGGATGGAGGCGATGACCGCCGACGCGCTGGCACGTGCTGTCGGGGCGACGAAGGCACAGATCCTCGCCTACGAGAACGGGCACCGAGTGCCAGACCCACCGCGGGTGCGGGCCCTCGCCCGGGCGCTGAAGGTCCATCCGTGGCAACTCATGAACTTCGACGGGCACAACTCCTGGACGCTCGCGGATTACCGGCGCGGCGCCGGTCTGCGCGCTCAGGACGTGGTGAGCCGTCTTGGGGTCTCCCCCAAGAACTACCGAAGGTTCGAGAACGAGGGCATCGTCCCCAGCCGTCGTCCTCGGTTCGTGGACGAGGTCGCCGCCGCCCTGGGTATGCCTCGCAGGCTGCTGGAGCGGGCCATCGACCAGGCGCCGGCAGTGCAGCGTCGTCAGGCTCGTGCATTCGAGCTGGTCGTGGCCATGGCCGAGCGCTATGTCCCCAGGCCCGGCCCCTGGCGGGGGCCCGCACTCGATGACCCGAACCTGGTCGAATTGGCTGCGTCGTACGGCCGCCCCGTGCAGCGCATACGCCGTGTTCTCACATATGAACTAGGTGAACTGCGACAGAAGCAGGTGCGCGCCATGCGCGAGCGCATCATCGCGGACTATGACACCGATCGTCGTCGGCAGACCGGTGCACAACAGGCCATGGAGCGCTGGAACGAGGTGTCCGACAGAAACCTGGTTCGGATACCGCGGCGTCTGGAGCAGTTCCACCGCACGGCTCAGCCGTCAGACGTCTGGCAGCTCCTGGTCGACCTCTACAACGTCGATGCGTCGGTGCGCTCTGATGCCGGTATCTGGGCAGTCATGAAGCTTCTCTGCTCGGATCCCGAGGTGTTGCCGCCCTATCTGGTTGAGCGACACACGGTCGAGGACGTGGCGGTCTGCCGCCTTTCTGCCGCCGGGGCAAGTCACGTCAGTACGTTCGGTGGGTTGTACACGGCGCTCTACCCGGGCGTCCGCCGCCCCATCCGTATGACGTCGCGCGGCGTTGCGAAGAGAAATCCCGGCGGACCGGAGACGTTCTCGATATCCAACCAGCCCGAGCGCCTGGTGGTACCGCAGCCGCTTCTGGAGTCCGCGCGCATCGTGGCCACGGACACCAAGAACGTCATCCGTCTGAGGCTCAGTGCCCGGTTCGACCTCATGGTGGGCACCAACTCCCTCTCGCTGGTCGCCACGGACGAGTTGTTCCCCACCGACGGCGAGGGCTGAGCAGCACTCTGCCCCTGGCGGAACCTGCGGCGGAGCATGGACCGAGTCCGAGTCCGAGCACGCGCACGGCCCCCGACCGACTACCCAGGTCGGGTCGGGCACGGCTGGGGCACGGTGTGCCGGCCTCAGCCACGCCACCGACGCCGCCTACCGGAGTGAGTGGTGACGGCCGACCCGTGATGACGGTGCCTAGCCGCAGCCCCCGCCGCACTGGCAGGAGCTGCCGGACTGGCAGCCGCACGTCCAGTTCGGACCGCACTGACAGCCGGAAGCGAGCGGCTGACCGAGGGTGGGTGCTGCCGCCTTCGTGTGCTCCATGGTGTCTCCTTCTGGTCAGCCCGTTGCCGACCTGCTCAGGACGTCGAGCGTGGACGGCAAGGGCTCTGCCCGTGGAGAGCAGAGCCTTTGCCGTGTTGTGCTGCCGGCGAGGTCAGCTCGGCTGGTCTCCGGTGTAGCGGTAGATCCCGCCGCCGGAGTTGACGTGCCACACGGTGCCGTCGGCGGCGACGCCGATGTCGACCGCGCCGCCCGGGATGCCGATCCACGGGTTGGCGTCGTGCCCGGTGTACCGGTAGATCTGGTGGGAGGAGTTGACGCCCCAGACGTGGGTCCTGGACCCGACCGAGATGCGGGACAGACCGCCGGAGATGTTGACCCAGGGGGTGGAGCCCTGGTCCCCGGTGTAGCGGTAGATGGCGCCGGCGGAGTTCACGCACCACACGGTGCCGTCGGCGGCGACGCCGATGTCGACGGCACTGCCGGGGATGTTGATCCATGGGTTGGCGTCGTAGCCGGTGTACCGGTAGATCTGGTGGGAGGAGTTGACGCCCCAGACGTGGGTCCTGGAGCCGACCGAGATGCGGGTCAGGCTGCCGGAGATGTTGACCCAGGGGGTGGAGTTCTGGTCCCCGGTGTAGCGGTAGATCCCGCCGCCGGAGTTGACGTGCCACACGGTGCCGTCGGCGGCGACGCCGATGTCGACGGCGCTGCCGGGGATGTTGATCCAGGGGTTGGCGTCGTAGCCGGTGTACCGGTACAGCGCGTTCGAGGAGTTGACGCCCCAGACATGGGTCCTGGATCCGACCGAGATCGCCGAGAGACTGCCGGAGATGTTCTTCCACTCAGCCAATTCGTGTGCCCTTCGCTTCGGAGGTCGCAACCGGGTACTTGGTACGCGCCGAGGGCGCCCAAACGACCGCGTATAGCGTCGAGCCGCGCAAATAATCTGAAAATGGATGTTTATCTCTGGTCACCCGCCTGGCGTACAAGGCCCGGGTGGGCTCCGCGGGGCGCACGAGACCGGAAGTGCCGTAACTCACAAGAGTGTCAGGGAGGCCTTCTGTTGACCCCACGCGGTCGCCGCTCGCCACCGACGGACGGCCGGTTCCGGTGTGGGGCGCGGGGGGCGTACCCCGTCCGCCGTGGGTAGGGTCCCGGCATGTACCCGGTCACCCGCTCCGGTACACGGTTGAACCTCCGCGAACTCGCCGTCGAGGACGTCGACGCGGTGCACGCCGTCTACGGCAGCCCCGCGGCGACCGCGCACCTGTCGTTCGAGCCGCGCACCCGTGACCAGGTCGCCGGGATCCTGGCCCGGGCCGTCGCCGCCGCGACCGCGATCCCGCGCACGGAGTACGCGCTTGCCGTGGTCGAGCGGGCAACGGACCGGCTGATCGGGTTGGGGCGTCTGGCCGCCGACCCGCACCAGCCGGGCGGAGCCACCATCGGCTTCGCCCTGCGTCCGGACGCCTGGGGCGTGGGGTACGGCGTGGAGACGGTGCGGTTGCTGCTCGGCGTCGGGTTCGAGGAGCTGGGCCTGCACCGCGTCTGGGGAGCGAGGTCGCCGCTCAACGAAGCCTCCGCCCGGACGATGGCGGCCGTCGGCATGGTCGAGGAGGGCGTGATCCGCGAGCACGTGCTGAAGGCCGGGGCCTGGCGGGACTCCGTCGTGCACGCGATGCTCGACCGCGAGTGGCGGTCCGCCGGCAGCGGGACGTCGACGGAGCGGTGACGTGGACGGCGGCGGGATCAGGTGTCCCGTCCTCGCCCTGTCAGGCGTCGCGCCGACGCCACCGTCGTTCGAGCCTCGCGCTCCGTCAGGCCGGTGCGGACGGCCGCGGCGACGAGGGGTTCGGCGAGTGCCGGGCCGATGCCGTCCTCGTAGGCCCGGCAGGCCGCCCAGAACAGCCGGGTGTTGCGCCGGCCCTCGTGGGCGGCGAGGACGAACCGGACCAGGCCGCGCCCGTGGGCGCCGCCCGCCGCCGGGGGCGTGGAGGGGCGCGGGCGGGGCGGAGGGAGCAGCAGGCGCAGGAGGGCGCGCGGGCAGCGCGCGGGGGCGAGGTGCGCGGTGCCGGGGGCGGTGGCGTACACGCCGCGTGCGGTGCGGGAGCCGGGGCCGACGAGGTAGCCGCCGGCGCCCCGGATGTCGATGCCCGGGGCGAGGCGGCCGGCCGAGTTGGGGACGACGACGCCCGGTGGGCCGGTGAGCCAGAGGTGGCGGCCGCCGGAGGGGGTGAGGACGACGACTGTGGGCGGGATGGTGAAGAGGTGGCGGAGGGCCAGTTCGCGCAGCGCGGCCGTGGAGTCCGCGCCGGGCTTGGTGTCCAGGTCGACGCCGATCAGGTGGTGCGGGGGCAGACCGCAGGCGATGCCGTAGCCGGTGGCCCAGGGGGCGGCGGCGAACAGTGCGCGCAGGTGCGCCGGGTCGGTGGTGGCGTCGTGCACGCCGTGGCCCGGTCGGCCGCACTCGCCGTGGCAGCGCGGGGCGGCGGGGTCGTCGCGGTGGGGGGAGCGCAGGGCCGGGAGTTTCGTCCGGGACAGGGGGATGACGGCCAGGCCGCGTTCGGCGGCCGCCAGGGCGTGGGCGAGGGCCGGCGGGGTGGCCTGCCGGGGATGCCGGTCGATGGTGGCCATGCCTCCATGTTCGTACTTATGTTCGAAAAGCGGAAGAGGGGGTGGATGGCGACGCGCCGAAGGGTGCCCGGGTCGGCCGGAAAGGTGGCGGAACGCTTCACCTCTTGCGGGGCTTGGGGAGTGGGCGTCCGGCTTGCCCGGGGTCACGGCGTGCCGGGCAGGAAAAGTGGCGCAAGGGGTTTATCGACTTGTCATCACGCTTGCGTGCGAATGGCGCTGTCCGGGGTGGTTCGCCGGGATGCGGTGGGCAACTCTGGTCTCGCGACGTCGTCACCGCGCCGGGACGGTCGGCCAACTGCCTGGCGGAAAACCCTCATCCATGGTTCTGGAGGAACAACATGGCAAGCATCCGTACCGCCCGCGTCATCGCCGCCGTCTCCGCCCTTCCGCTGGCAGCCGCCCTGTTCACCGGCGTCGCGGTGGCGGACAACGGAGGCTTCGCGGACGACGGATCGAACGCGGGTGTCGCCAGCGTCGTGGGCAGCGGCGTCGGCGACGACAACAACGGCAACTCCTCCACCACGCAGCAGAACGCGGTCGGGGCGGGGGCCTCGAACCAGAGCAACACCGCGCAGGTCGACGACTCCGCCTTCACGGCCGTCAACCAGGGCAACAGCAACGTGGTGCTCACCTTCGCCCCGCTGTGGGGGTGACCTGAGGGGCCGGTGTCCGGCCCCCGACCCTCGTGTCGGGTGTGCTTCGTGGGGTGAACGCGTGTCTGCGTCTGCGCGGCGGTACTTCGGTACCGTCGCGCGGACCCGCGTTCACCGCCGTGACGGCTTCCGGCTCGCGACGGCCGCCCCTGCCGCCCCCGCCGCCCCGGCCGCCCCCCAGGGGTGAACCCCGGTGCGTGCCTCCCGCTCGTCCACCCTCAGGAGGTGGGGCGTGCCCCACCCCCCAGGGGTGAACCCCGGTGCGTGCCTCCCGCTCGTCCACCCTCAGGAGGTGGGGCGTGCCCCACCCCTACAACCTGAGGGGGACTCCGTTTCGGCACCTGCGGGCGATCCGCCGGACCGGGAGCGGCTCCTAGCGTGGAGTCATGACCACACCCGTCTGCACCAGCGCCTCGAAGGGCATGACGCGGCCCTCCCCGTACCCGTCCTTCTCGTCGTACGTCAGGGCCCGTCAGCCGGTGCTGCTGCGCACCGCCCGGTCGCTGACGGCGAACCCGAGCGACGCGGAGGACCTGCTGCAGACCGCGCTCGCCAAGACGTACGTCGCGTGGGAGCGGATCGAGGACCACCGGGCGCTCGACGGCTATGTCCGCCGGGCCCTGCTGAACACGCGTACCTCGCAGTGGCGCAAGCGCAAGGTCGACGAGTTCGCCTGCGACGAGCTGCCGGAGCCGGAGCCGCAGCCCGGGGACGGCGACCCGGCCGAGCGGCAGGCGCTGCACGACGCGATGTGGCGGGCGATCATGAAGCTGCCCTCCCGGCAGCGGGCGATGGTCGTCCTCAGGTACTACGAGGACCTCAGCGAGGCGCAGACCGCGGACGTGCTCGGCGTCTCGGTGGGCACGGTGAAGTCGGCGGTGTCCCGGGCCCTGGGCAAGCTCCGCGAGGACCCCGAACTGGACGTCGCCCGGTGAGGCGGCACGGCGCGGACGCCTCGCGCGCCCCGAACGTGACTTGATCGATCGGCGCCTCCTAGTGACATACCACGCGGTATGTGCGCAGAATCAGCGCAACCGTTACCACCGCGTAGGCAATGTCGCCGCACCTGGGAGGACGCCGTGCTGAGCACCATGCAGGACGTACCGCTGCTGATCTCGAGGATCCTGACCCACGGGTCGACGATCCACGGCACCTCGCAGGTGACCACCTGGACCGGTGAGGGCGCCCCGCACCGCCGCTCCTACGCCGAGATCGGCGCCCGCGCGGCCCAGCTGGCGCACGCCCTGCGCGAGGACCTCGGGGTCGTCGACGACGACCGGGTCGCGACCCTGGCCTGGAACAACGCCGAGCACGTCGAGGCCTACTTCGCGATCCCCTCCATGGGCGCGGTCCTGCACACCCTCAACCTGCGCCTGCCCCCGGAGCAGCTCACCTGGATCGTCCACCACGCGGCCGACAAGGTCGTGATCGCCAACGGGTCGCTGCTGCCGCTGCTGGCCCCGCTGCTCCCGCACCTGAAGACGGTCGAGCACGTGGTCGTGACCGGCCCCGGCGACCGCTCCCTCCTCGCGGGCGCGAGCGTCCGGGTGCACGAGTACGAGGACCTCATCGCCGGCAAGCCGACCTCCTACGACTGGCCCGAGCTGGACGAACGCCAGGCCGCCGCGATGTGCTACACCTCCGGCACGACCGGTGACCCCAAGGGTGTGGTCTACAGCCACCGTTCGATCTACCTGCACTCCATGCAGGTCAACATGGCCCAGTCGATGGGCCTGACCGACCAGGACACGTCACTGGTCGTCGTGCCCCAGTTCCACGTCAACGCCTGGGGCCTGCCGCACGCCACCTTCATGACCGGCGTGAACATGCTGATGCCGGACCGCTTCCTCCAGCCCGCGCCGCTCGCCGAGATGATCGAGTCGGAGAAGCCGACCCACGCCGCCGCCGTCCCCACCATCTGGCAGGGACTCCTCGCGGAGCTGACCGCCAGGCCGCGCGACGTCTCCACCCTCACCCAGGTCACCATCGGCGGCTCGGCGTGTCCGCCCTCCCTGATGACGGCCTTCGACGACCTCGGCATGCGCGTCTGCCACGCGTGGGGCATGACGGAGACCTCCCCGCTGGGCACCATCGCCCGTCCGCCGGCCCAGGCGGTCGGCACCGACGAGGAGTTCGCCTACCGCCTCACCCAGGGCCGCTTCCCGGCCGGCGTCGAGGCCCGTCTCACCGGCCCCGGCGGCGAGCGCCTCCCCTGGGACGGCGAGTCCGCGGGCGAACTGGAGGTCCGCGGTTCCTGGATCGCCGGCGCCTACTACAACGGCTCCGACGCCGAACCCCTGCGTCCCGCCGACAAGTTCAGCGAGGACGGCTGGCTGAAGACGGGCGACGTCGGCACCATCTCCCCCGACGGCTTCCTCACCCTCACCGACCGCGCCAAGGACGTCATCAAGTCCGGCGGCGAGTGGATCTCGTCCGTCGAGCTGGAGAACGCGCTGATGTCCCACCCGGACGTCGCCGAGGCGGCCGTCGTCGCCGTCCCCGACGACAGGTGGGGCGAACGCCCGCTGGCCACGGTCGTGCTGAAGGAGGGCTCCACCGCCGACTTCGAGACCCTGCGCGCCTTCCTCGCCCAGGAGGGCAGGATCGCCAAGTGGCAGCTCCCGGAGCGCTGGACGATCATCGAGGCGGTTCCGAAGACGAGCGTGGGCAAGTTCGACAAGAAGGTGCTGCGCCGGCAGTACGCGGAGGGGGCGCTGGACGTCACGCGGCTCTGAACGGCGCACAGCCACCGGCGGACACAGCCCCTGGGCGGCCCTCGAAGGCCCGCCCAGGGGCTGCTGCGATTCGGGCCGCCGCCATCACGGCCGTACGGTCACCGCCGCGTCGTCACGGCCGTACGGTCACCGCCGCGCCGTAACGCCGTACGGTCACCGCCGTACCGTCACGGTCCTAGCGTCGCCGCCGTACCGTCACGGTCCTACCGTCACCGCCGTACCGCGGTGGCCCCCCATCCCACCGCCAGCCACACCCCGGCCACCGCGACCACGCCGCTCCAGCCCCAGTGGGTGAAGGCGAGGCCGGCCAGGGCCGAGGCGGTGGCGCCGCCGGCGAAGCCCGCGACGACGTAGGCGCTGTTGGCGGTGGCCGGCTCGGAGGTGGTGGTGAGCGCGAGGGTCTGGTTGGCGACGTGGGAGGCGACGAGGGCCGCGTGGATGGCGATCGCGGCCACGAAGAGCGCCGGCATCACCTGGCCGCCCAGCCAGAACAGCGGCACGGACACGGCGGCGAGCAGGTACGCGGTGCGGACGACCCGGGCGGCGCCGAAGCGGTCGACCAGACCGCCGGCGAGCGGCGCGACGAGGCTGGCGGCGAGGCCGAAGAGACCGAAGAGGCCGGCGGTCGCGGTGGACAGGCCGTAGGGCCGGCCGGTCAGCAGCAGCGCCAGCGAGGTCCACAGTGCGCTCCAGGCGCCGTACATGCCGGCCTGCCGCACGCACGCCCGCCACAGGTCGGACGAGTGGCGCACCAGGCCGGGCATGTCGCGCAGGCCGGTGAAAAGCCCGCCCTCGCGCCGGCGGCCGCGTTCGGAGGGCAGGGCGGCGGCGGTCAGCAGGCCGAGCGCGGTGGTGAGGACGGCCGCGCCGATGAACACCGCCCGCCAGCCGAAGGCCTGCCCGGCGAGTCCGCCGAGGACGCGGGCCGCGACGATGCCGGTGAACAGCCCGGCGACGACCGCGGCGACATGGCGGGCGCGGTGGTGGGCGGGGGCGCGTTCGGCGACCAGCGGGACGAGCAGCTGCGGGACGACGGTCGCCGCGGAGGCGATGAGCACGGCGGCGGCGAGTGCGGTGGTCCCGGCGGCCACGGCGCCGGTGACCAGCGCGGCCGCGGCGACGAGGGACAGCACGGCGACCAGCGGGCGCCGGTTGACACGGTCCCCGAGCGGGGCGAAGAAGAGCAGGCCGGCGGCGTAGCCGAACTGGGCGACCGAGGCGATCCAGGCCACGGCCGACGGCGTGGAGCCGAAGTCCCGGGCGATGAGCGGGAGCAGCGGGGCCGCGACGTAGATGTTGCCGGCCGTGACGGCGGTGCACAGGGCGATGAGGGGGAGGAACAGGCGGCCGGAGAAGAGGCCGGTGCCGCCCTCGGCGGGCGCCGGGGCCGGCCGGGCCCTGCGGCCCTGCTCGGTGTCCTGGACCCCCGGGGCCTGCGGGGCCTGTCGGGTCTGCTGCGGGGTGGCGGACGGCATGGCGGCGGTTTGCTCCTTCGAGCCGGCACTGGTGCTGAGCGCTGAGCGCTGAGCGCTGAGCGCTGCGCACTGAGCACCAGTAACTAACCAGTTGGTTGGACAAGGGGAGGAACAGTCTCGGACGGCCGTCCATTCCCTGTCAACCAACCAGTTGGTTACTTGGCGTGGCTACCATGTCCCCATGGCAACGAGCAGCCCCCGCACCACCACCCCTCGCGACCCCGAGGCCACCAAGGCGCGCATCTTCGAGGCCGCGGTCGCCGAGTTCGCCCGGTACGGCATCGCGGGCGCCCGCATCGACCGCATCGCCGCCGAGGCCCGGGCCAACAAGCAGCTCATCTACGCGTACTTCGGCAACAAGGCGGAGCTGTTCACGCAGGTCCTCGGCCGCTGCATGGTGGACCTCGCCGCCTCCGTCCCCGTCGACCCGGACGACGTCGAGGGCTGGATGGACCGGCTGATGGACTACCACGCCACCCATCCCGAACTCCTGCGTCTCCTCTACTGGGAGGGCATCGAGTACGGCACCGCCCACCTCCCCGACGAGACGGAACGGCAGGAGCACTACGCCCGCAAGGTCGCCGCCGTCCAGGACGGCCAGGACCGCGGGGTGATCAGCGACGCGATTCCCGCCCGCGACCTGATGTTCCTGCTGGTCGCACTGGCGAACTGGGCCACCGCCGTACCGCAGATGAGCCGCATCCTGGTGGGCGGCGGGGACGACGACCACGCCCGCCTGCGCGCCTCCGTGAAGGAGGCGGCCCGCAGACTGGTAGCCCTCTAGCTAGCCCTCTAGCTCAGTTGGTGCCGATCCGCGCGAGCAGGTCCACGATCCGGGACTGGACCTCCGTACTGGTGGACCGTTCCGCGAGGAACAGCACCGTCTCGCCGGAGGCCAGCCGGGGCAGGTCCGCCTGGTCGACGGCGGCCGTGTAGACGACCAGCGGGGTGCGGTTGAGCTGCTGGTTCGCCCGCAGCCAGTCGACGATCCCGGCCCGGCCCCGGTGCACCTGCATCAGGTCCATCACCACCAGGTTCGGCCGCAGTTGCGAGGCCAGCGTGACCGCGTCCGCGTCGCTCGCCGCCCGTGCCACCTGCATCCCGCGCCGCTCCAGCGTCGCGGTCAGCGCCAGCGCTATCTCCGCGTGCTCCTCGATCAGCAGCACCCGCGGCGGATGCTGCTCACTGTCCCGCGGCGCGAGCGCCTTCAGCAGAACGGCGGGATCGGCGCCGTACGCCGCGTCGCGCGAGGCCTGTCCGAGCCCGGCCGTGACGAGCACCGGCACCTCGGCGGCCACCGCCGCCTGCCGCAGCGACTGCAACGCGGTCCGTGTGATCGGTCCGGTCAGCGGGTCCACGAACAGCGCGGCCGGGAAGGCGGCGATCTGCGCGTCGACCTCCTCGCGCGAGTGCACGATGACGGGCCGGTAGCCGCGGTCGCTGAGCGCCTGCTGGGTGTGCACGTCCGGCGCCGGCCACACCAGCAGCCGACGCGGGTTGTCCAACGGCTCCGGCGGCAGCTCGTCGTCCATCGGCTGCGGGCGCGGCGGATCCGCCACCTCGACGGCACCACCCGGACCGTCGAGCGGCTCGGGCCCCTCGGCGGCGTTCTCGTCCGGCGCTCCTATGGCGTACGACCGGCCGACGCCCTCGGTCCCGGGCGCGGGCCGCGCCTGTCCGGGCAACGGCTGCCCCGTGAGGGAGGGCTGCGGGACGACCGGCTGCGGAGCGGCAGGCGCCGCCGCTGCCTGGGGCCCGACGGCCCGCGGTACGGATGCCCGGGGCTCGGAGGCCTGCGGCACGGGCGCCTTCGGCACGCCGGGATGCGGTACGGCGGGCTGGTCGGCCGACGGGTGCGGACGGGCCGTCTGCTCCGGTCGCGCGGCCGGGTCGGGCGGCGTGCCCAGCTTGCGCCGCCGCCCGGAACCGCCGGGGGCGTGCGGGGCCGGGGTGGCCGTGGACGGGGGCACCTGCGCCTGCGGGGTCTGCGGGACATGCGGGACGTGCGGGGCCTGCGGGACCTGGGCGGTCTGGCGGGTGAAGGGCACGCCCTGGCCGAGGGTGCGGACACTGATCGCCCGGCCCTGCGTGGAGTTGGGGTCCACGGCCGCGGCGGCTGCGGCCGCTGCCGCGGCAGCCGCGGATTCGGCGGGCAGCGGCTGCGCGGCCCGCGTCTGTGCCCGAGCCTGCGCTTGTGCCTGCGCCTGTGCGACGGCCTCGGGGGGGAGCGGGGTGCCCGTGCTCGGGGTGTTGGTGCCCGACGGCGCGGTGCCCGGGGCCGGCGCCGCGGGCTGCTCGGTCGCGGGAGCCGGGACTGCCTCGGCGGGCAGCGGCTGCCCCGGAGCGGGCGGCCGGCCTGCGGGGGCCTGTGCGCCGGGGGCCTGGGCGGAGTCCTGCGGGGGCGCGCCGGCCTGCCCCGACGCCGGCGGCAGCGGAGCGCCCGCGGGCTGAGCGGGGGTCGGCCGAGCGAGGCCGGCCGGTTGTCCGGCGACCGGCTGACCGGGAGCCGACGGCTCCGGCAGGGGCTGCGCGGGCACCGGCTGACCGGGCACCGGCTGCGCGGGCACCGGCACGGCCTGCCTGCCTGGAGCCGCGCCACCCTGGGAGCGAACCGCCTCACCGGCCCCACCGGGCTGCTGTCCGGCCGCGGCCCGCTGCCCCGGCACGGGCACCGTTCGACCGGGACCGTCCTGGACCTGGGGCTGCGCCTGGACCTCGGCCGACTCCGCCGCCGGCGGGGACACCGCCCTGCGCCGACGGCCGGTCGGGGCGTTCGTCGGATGCGGCTGCGGCGGAGTGTGGTCGTCGGCCTGGTCGTGCGGTACGGCGTCGTGCCGGCCGTGGTCGGCCGACGCGTCGTCGGCCACGCCCTGAACGGGCGCCACGGCCTGCGGAGGAACGGGCACCTGCCCCGGCACCGGCAGCCCGGGAACGGGAACGGAACCGGGAACGGGAACGGGAGTGGGCACCGGCTGACCGACGACGGGCACCGGCTGCCCGGGAACGGGCACCGGCTGCCCGGGAACGGGCACCGGCTGCCCGGGAACGGGCACCGGCTGCCCGGGAACAGGCACCGGCTGACCTGGAACAGGCACCGGCTGACCTGGAACAGGAAGCGGCTGCCCGGCAAGGGGAACCGCAGTGCCCCCTGGTGCCACGGGAGAGACCCCGGGCGGCAGGGGAGATGCCCCGGGCGGCAGGGGAGAGCCCCCGGGCGCCACAGGGGAGCCCCCAGGCGGCATGGTGCCCGGAACCTGCCCCACGGCCCGCGCCTCGACGGCAGCGCCCGGTCCGTCGGACGCCCGGTCCGCCTCGGCCGGCGGCAGGGCGAACACCGTGCGGGGCCCCGCCTCCTGCGCGGCGGCACGTTCCGTCGCCGCGGCCAGCGCGCGCCGTCGGCGTCCCGTCGGCTCCGAGCCCTCCGCGGGGTCCTGCGCCTCGCCGCCCGCGACCGCGGGCAGGGCGGCCGGCAGGGCCTGCGGTTCGTCCGTGGCGCGCCGGGCTCGCCGGCCGCCGGGCTGGGGCACTCCCTGCGGCGGAACGGTGCCGCCGAGGCCCGTACCCGACGCGGCGGTCCCCGCCGCGTGTTCGGCGGCCGTCACGACGGCCCCCTCGGCCACCCCGGTGTCGGCGCCGCCGCCCTGTCCGGCGCCCTGTCCGGCCTGTTCGGCCGGTCGCCCTCGCCGCCGCCCGCTTCCTCCGGACTCACCGGTTCCGTCAGGGGCCTCCACGTCGTCCACCGGACCGGCGGCCGAAGCCTCGTCGGCAGCCAGGGCACGCCGGCGACGCCGTCCGGTCGGCGCGACGGACTCCGCCTCGACGCCGTCGGCCGCGCCGGCGCCCGCGCCCGCGACCTCGCTCTCCAGGAAGGCGTCGACGGACGACCGCCGGGCCCGCCGCCGCCCCGCGCCGGAACCGTGTCCGGCCTCGGCACCCTCAGCAGCGCCCGCTTCCGTCATCTCGGGAGGCATCGCCGGTGCCACGGCGGGTGCAATGGCGGGTGCCATGGCCGGTGCCGGTGCCGGTGCCGGTGCCGAAGCCGTCGCCGGCACCGGGCCCTGTACCGGTGCCCCGCCTTCCGCCGCCGGCAGGGCGAACGCGCCGCCGCCGGCCGCGACGGCCTGCCCGGCGGCGACCGCTCCCGCGCCCCCGCCCAACGGCACTTCGAGGACGTACGCGCTGCCGCTCATCCCCGGCACCTCGTGCGTCTGGAGCACACCGCCGTGCGCCCGCACGATCCCGCGCACGATCGGCTCGTGCACCGGGTCGCCCCCGGCGTACGGCCCACGCACCTCGATCCGGACCACCTCACCGCGCTGCGCGGCGGCGACCACGACCGTGCTGTCCATGTAACCGCCCGTCGAGACGGGCGCGTTGCCGGTGGCGTCGACGCCCGCGACGTCGGCCACCAGGTGCGCGAGCGCGGTCGCGAGGAGCCGCGCGTCGACCTCGGCCTCGATGGGCGGCGCGTGCACGGCGAACTGCACCCGTCCCGGCCCGACGAGCTCGACGGCCCCGTCGACACCGGCGGCGACGACGGCGTCGAGCATCACCTTCGTACGGCTGATGTCCTCGCTGCCGGCGTCGAGCCGCTGGTAGCCGAGGACGTTGTCGATGAGGGTGGTGATGCGCGCGTAGCCCGCAGAGAGGTGGTGCAGCACCTGGTTGGCCTCGGGCCACAGCTGCCCCGCGTCGTCCGCGGCGAGCGCGGACAGCTCGCGGCGCAGCTCGTCGAGGGGTCCGCGCAGCGACCGCCCCAGCAAGGTCAGCAACTGCTCGTGCCGGGCGGCCAGGGCCTCGTACCGGTCCTTCTCCCGCTCCCCCAGGGCGGCGTAGCGCTCCTCGCCGGCGGAGAGCTCCTCCGCGTGCCGCTCGCGCAGCTCCTCCAGCTCGGTGACGTGCTGCTGGCGCAGGGCGGTGAGGTCGGAGGCGTGCTCCTCGGAGAGCCGTTCCAGCTCGTCGGCGTGCTTCTTCGCGAGGGCGTCCTTCTCCTCGGCGAGGGCGTCGAACGGCCGCCGGTCGGTGAAGGTCATCACGGCACCGACCAGCTGGTCGCCGTCCCGCACGGGCGCGGTCGTCAGATCGACGGAGACCTTGTCCCCCGACTTCGACCACACCACCTGCCCGCGCACCCGGTGCTTGCGCCCGGACCGCAGGGTGTCGGCGAGCGGCGACTCGTCGTACGGGAAGGGGGAGCCGTCGGCGCGCGAGTGCAGCATGAGCGTGTGGAGCTCCTTGCCGCCGAGATCGCTCGCCCGGTAGCCCAGGATCTGAGCGGCGGCCGGATTGACGAGCACGATCCGCCCGTCGGTGTCCGTCCCCACGACCCCCTCGGACGCGGCCCGCAGGATCATCTCGGTCTGCCGCTGGGAACGCGCCAGCTCCGCCTCGGTGTCGACGGTTCCCGACAGGTCGCGTACGACGAGCATGAGCAGCTCGTCGCTGGCGTAGCCGTAGCTGTCGTAGGCCTGCTGCCCGTTCTCCAGGTTCGCGCTGGTGACCTCGACCGGGAACTCGCTGCCGTCGGTGCGCCGGGCGACCATCCGCGTCGGCTTGGTCCGGCCGCGCGGATCCATGTGGTCGGGCCGCCGCATGGACCCCGGGATCAGCTTGGAGTCGAACTGCGGCAGCAGATCGAGGAGCCCGCGCCCCACGAGCGCGGTACCGGGCGCCTCGAACGCCTCCAACGCGATCGTGTTCGCGTTCACGACGGTTCCGTTGGCGTTGACCAGCAGCAACGCGTCGGGAAGTGCGTCGAGTATGGCTGCGAGGCGAGCAGCGCCTCGGGATGGCCTGCTGCTCACGAGTCGCTTCCTCCCTGTTACCGCACCTTGCCGACCGCTCGGGTCATCTTGCCAACCGTCCCGCAGCGTGTCACGCGAGGGAGTCTAAGGGCTGGGGCAGCGCTCGGGGCGCCGGATGAGAGGGAGCTCGCACGACGAAGTGACGCAGAACCCGTGACCACGCGCTCCGGTTTCGCCGGATCTTCGCGCCACGTTTACGGGACGGGTGCTTCCGCCATGAGCGAGCTGTGCGAGCGGCGGCCGCCGCTCGCACCCGACACGAACACCGGGGCTCCGGGACGGACCCTCACCGCGCGACGGCCGGCCCCACGTCCGGCAGCAGCGGCACGAACCGGTCCCACCGCTCGATCTCGCACCCGTCGCGGCGGTCGTACGTCGCGTCGACGCTCCGCCCGGCCCACCGCCCGGTGACGCGTGCGGTGGCCGGCCCGCCGTACAGCATGGTGCACATGCTGCCGTCCGGCACCGGCGCGAAGGCGTCCTTGCCCCACCGCGTGTTCCGGTCCACCGCCCGGCAGGCACCGGACGCGTCCGGGTGGCTTCCGCGGTCCGGACGGCAGTACACCTGGAACGTCCCGTCCAGCCCCCGCCCCGCTCCCCTCACGGTGACCGTGAGGTGATCCCCTTCCCCCGGCGACGCGTGCGCCGCGGACGGTCCGGGGCCGACGGCCGGCGAGCCGAGGAGGACGGAAACGGCGGAGAGGGTGAGGCCGAGCCGCCGAAACGGCGTGACCTGGACCGCGGTGTCGAGCGCGACGGGCAACATGCCCTGACTAACGCCCCGCCCGCGGCGACGTTCCGCCCCGCGAGGTCTTTGCCCTTCGGCCCGACTGCCTAGTACCGTAGAGGCCGATTGGTGACACGACGCTCGACTGTGTCATCATCTGCACGCACCACTCGCACACACGCGAGCGGATGTGCTGGAGGCGTCGCCTAGTCCGGTCTATGGCGCCGCACTGCTAATGCGGTTTGGGCCTTAAAGCCCATCGAGGGTTCAAATCCCTCCGCCTCCGCCCTCACCCGAAGCCCCGGTCCTCCCGACCGGGGCTTCGTCGTTGCCGCGCCGAAGCCCCGGAACCCCCCTGTGGGGCGTTTTCGCAGGTCACAAGGGGTGTGGGAATCGGATTTCACATGACGGCGGCAGTCATGTAATGTTCTTCCTGTCGCCGCGAGCGGGCCGGAAGGGCCGGGAGCGGAAAGACAAAAAAAGAAGAATGACAAGCACTCGTAGCTTAACGGATAGAGCATCTGACTACGGATCAGAAGGTTGCAGGTTCGAATCCTGCCGAGTGCACAGCAGACCAGAGGCCCTGTGGAGCAATCCACAGGGCCTCTGGCTTTTGCCTTGACGGCAGTGTTTGACGGCAACCGGGTGACGGGCCGATCAGACGGCGACCGGGACACCGGCCGGGCCGTCGTCATCGTCCGGATCATCGCCGTCACCCCTCAGGGCGTCCCCGACGCGATCGAAGGCCGAGCGCTGCGAGTCGAGCCGGACGAAGGTGTAGATGTCCATGGTCACGCGGATCGAGCTGTGGCCGAGGACTTCCATGATCATGCGAGCGTCGGCGCCCTGTTCGTGGAGGAGTGACGCACAGGTGTGGCGCAGGTCGTGGAAGCGGACCTTGCGGACGCCGGCCCGGAGGCACAGCACCTCGAAGGAGCGGTTCAGGTTCCGCGGCTCGATCGGCGTTCCGTTCTTCGTGGTGAAGACAAGGCCCTGACCCGTCCCCTTCCAGTTGTTGCCCGCTCCCTTCCGGTCGGCGATCTGCTGGGCGCGCTGAGCCCGGAGCGCGGTCACGCACTCGGCCGGCAGGGCCACGCGCCGGGCCGAGCGCTGCGTCTTCGGAGCGACGATCAGCAGCTCGCCGCCGACCCGTTGCAGAGCCTGCCGCACGGTGAGGACGCCTTCGTGGAGATCCACGTCCGACCAGCGCAGCCCGAGCAGCTCGCCGCGCCGCAGACCGATGCGGACCGCCAGCTCGTACGCGGCCCAGAGCCGGTTGTCCCGCGCCGCCGCCAGGAGCTGACGCCCTTCCTTGGCGGTGAGCGGTTCGATCTCGCGTTTCGTTCCCATGCTCAGCTCGACGTTCCGGGCCACGTTGCGCGGCAGCTCGTCCTCACGCACAGCGTGCTGAAGGGCAGCTCGCAGGATCACCAGCAGGAAGCGCACGGTCCTGTCAGAGGGGAGCTTCTTGCAGCACTTGCCGAGGGCGCAGCAGCGCCGCTTGTGCTCCGGCCGCTTCCTGTCCTTGCCCTGTGCGCAGCACTGGCAGGTGACGGCCGTCTTCGAAAGGAAGGCGCGAATGTCGCGGGCAGTGAGCCGGACCAGCTTCTTGCGGCCGAAGTCCGGGGTGACGTAGTTGCGGACGAGGGACTCGTAGTTCACGTAGGTCGTCCGCCGAACCTTGCCCTGGGCGACGTTCGCCAGCCAGTACGCCAGGTACTCGGCAACGGTCATCTTGTTGGTGGCGACCGGGAGGCCGCTGAGGGAGTTGGCCTTGAGCTTGGTGAGCTTCTCGTGGGCGTCGTCCCAGGTCTTGCCGTAGACGATGCGCCGCTTGTAGGTGCCGTCTGTCGTGAGGACGTACGCGCTTCCCTCCCAACGTCCGTCCTTGCGGAGGTAGATGGTGCCCTCGTTGTTGGGGTTCTTCTTCGGCTTGGTCATCAGGCGGCTTCCTGCTCGGTGCGGAGGGATATGTAGGCGTTCACGGCGGCTTCGCTGATGCGTCGGCAGCGGCCGATCTTGAAGGAGGCGAGTTCGCGGGAGCGGATCAGGTCGTGGACCTTCCAGCGGCTGATACCGAGACGCTCGGCGACCTGGTCCACGGTGAGCACGGCCGTCGTCATGCGGGCACCAGCCCTTCTTTCTTGGCGCGTTGGGAGTGGGCGATGTCGTGGCGGACCTGGGCGGCGAGGAGCTCTTCGCCGGGGCGGTAGCCGCTGCTGAGGTAGGTCCATGAGGAGTCGGTGACGAGGGTGGTGTTCTCGTCGTCGACCGGGAGGCCGGCGCGGATGCGAGCGGCTTCGGCTTGGGCGATGCGCCAGGCTCGGCGTACGTCGCGGAGGGCGCCGAGGGTGGTCGAGTAGGCGCGTGACTTGCTGGAGAAGTGGCTGCGGAAGCCGAGCATGTGGGCCCACTTCCAGAGCTTGAGGTCGGCGAACTCGGGAAGGTGGCCGAGAGCCCAGGCGGTGCGGATCATCTGCCGCGCGTGCTGCTGTACCGGGAGGCTGGTGAGGGATTCGGCCTGGCCGGAGCCGTCGCAGTCGGCGCAGAGGTCGCGGAAGCCGTCGGGGCCGCGTACGTAGCCGCGTCCGGCGCAGGGGCGGCACACGAGGGTGCGGTCTACGGTGCCCGCGCCCTCGGCGTTCTTGGTGGCGTACTTGGCGACGTATCCGGCGACCTTGGCGTCGGTGAGTTCGCCGTCTCCCAGGGCGGAGATCTCATCCACCTGGAACCGGTCGCCCCACCGGATGACCCGCTCGCCGACCGCGTCCGACTCGATGATGAGCCGGGCCCGCTCGACGGCCAGGCCGACGGCGACGCGGAGCGCGTCGAAGGTGGCCCAGGCCGGGGGCGAGGTGGTGTGGCCGTCGGGACCGTCGAAGCGGACGACCGCGTGGAAGTGGACCAGGCCCCGTTGCTGATACTCGGCGACCTTGGCGAAGGAGACCCGGAGAGCGGTGTTCAGCGCCTTCTGCGTCATGCCCAGGTGCTCTGCGAGGGCGCGGCGCAGGTAGGTCGTGAAGCGTGCCCACAGGGCTCCGGCGTGCGCGTTCCACAGCACGGCGCCGGTGTAGTCGTAGCTCTCCGGGTGGAGAGGAGTGCCAAGGTCGGGAGCGTCTTCGGCGTGGCTCTCGCCGCAAGCGCAGGGGCGAGGCGTGCCCGCGGCGGTCGTAGGGCGGTTGTGGACGGGGCCGAAGGACGGGGCGGTGAGGGTGACGAAGGCGCGCGGGTGGTCCCGCACGGCTTCGGCGACGTTCTTGCCGCCGGACAGTCCGGCCTTGATCAGGTGGTAGGTGTCGGCCGCGTAGAGGCGGGAGCAGGCCGGGCAGCGGGAGGCGCGGCGGTTGCCGCAGGTGGTGAGGAGACGGCCGGAAGGTTCGTCCTCGGAGCGGTAGGAACGGACGATCTGCTGGGTGGCCTGGTCGGTGGTGATCGTCCAGCCGCGCAGGTTGACCGGGCTGGTGCAGCCGCGCAGGCTGCGGACCTGCTCTGTCACACGGTCGAAGTCGTCGGTGTTGGCCAGTTCGACCAGGTCCCGCAGGCCGGGGCTGATGATGTGGCGCAGGTCGAGGGGGCGGCGCATGACTGGCAGGGCGTCCTTTCTGGCGCGATGGTGAGACCTGCGGGCAGCAGCGATTCAGTGCGCTCGGGCTGCTGCCCGCAGGCATGGCAGGTCGAGCCCAGGAGCGGGCGACGGTGGGAGCTGCCGGGACGGCCGGCGGAGGGCGCGGTCCTACAGGGCCGCGTGGAGGGCAGTGGCCATGGACAGGCCGATGCCGAGTCGCGTCTTGAGCTGGGCCGCTGTGATGGGTTCGCCGTGCTCGGTGTGGTGGGACGCGGCGATCGAGCGTGCTTCGGTCAGCAGTGGCTCAGGCACCTTGATCGCAGGCGAGGCGGGAGCCGGGGCGACGACGACGGGAGCGACCGGTACGAGGGTCTGTTCTGGCGTGACGGGCAGTGGCGTAGGGGTGGCCGGTTCGGGCGTCGTATCGGCTTCCGGCCGCATCTCGTCCGGGGCCGAGTCCGATTCGGCCGGGCCGGTGACTGCGTGGAATGCGCGTAGGAGCTGCGGGCCGACGGCTCCCCAGCCGAGGAGGAGCAGCGGAGCCACGGCGTCGACTGCGGCTCGGCCGTAGTGGCCGGCGGCGACGGGCTCGGCGACGTTGAGGGCCAGGGTCAGCAGTCCGGAGAAGTGCATGAGCCGGGTGGCCGCCGTCATCTGTTCGGCGGGCAGGCCCCGGAGGGAGAGGTAGCGCAGGGCGACCAGGAGGCCGACCACGGACAGGTCCACCATCGGAGCGATGAGCGGTGCGATCGGGGCCGGGACGCCCAGGCGGAGGGCGAGAGACCAGACGTTGCCGAAGGAGAAGACGAACGCCAGGGCGGCAATGACGATCATGACGGCGGTGATCGTGCGCTGCGTGATCCGGTCCTCTGTCATGGATGTTCACCTCCTCTCGGGTGGCGTCGTGAGCGTGCAGGGCCAGAGGTGATCAGATTGCTTCGGCGTCGGCCTTGATCAGGTCCAGGTCCCTCGTGGAAGGGCCGAGGACGGCTTCGAGGAGGGTGCACGGGTCAGCGGTGAGGCCCGCGGTCTGCTCGGCGATGCGGGCCGCGTCGGCGTCCGGCACGTACGGCGTGCGGATGCGGGGGAAGCCCGGTTGGGACTGGTGGTTCATGGACGCGACGCCGACATAGGTGGGGTCCTGGAGGTTGATCGGGTTGGCGTCCGGCCATTCCCGGATCTCCTCGCCGAGCGCGGCCACGGCGGCTTCAGCGGTCTTCTGCGCGAAGCTCAGGCCCACAGGGCAGACGTCCCGGATGAAGGTCGGGATCGCGTCGCCGGTGGACTTCTGGGTGGTCAGGATGACGAGCAGGCCCACGGAACGGCCCTTCTTCACCAGGTCTTCGACGAGTCGGGCGTTCTCGGCCGCCAGCGCGGCGAGCTTCTTCGTCTTCGGGTCACTGCCCTTGTGATCGCGGAAGTAGGTGTGGGCTTCGTCGACGATCAGCACGATCAGCACGATCAGCGGCCAGCGGTCGGACGGGCCGACGTCCCACATGGACTTCACGCCGAGCACCGAGCGCACCGAGGCCGACCGGGCACGGCGAAGCTCCACGAGGTGGCGGAACAGCTTGTTGGCTTCTTCCAGGTCATCGCCCACGAAGGCGAACATGCGCTGTACCCAGTCGGCGTAGTCGCCCTCGTACGCCGCTGAGACCTTGCCGTCCGCGCAGGCGAACTGCACCGCGGGCGAGGGAGCCCAGTCCGACAGAAGCCGGTTGACCAGGCTGGTCTTCCCGAAGCCGGGCAGGCCGGCCACGGTCACGCCGGGGACCTGCGTGAGGTTCACGGAGACCGGTTGGGCGTACTCGTCCACACCGAGGTCCCACCGAGCGGTCTCGTCCGGCACGTCACCCGTGGGGTGGTGCTCGGTGGGGAACTTCAGCGGGTCCAGGCGCACGCCCCGGATGACGACTTGCCCCGGCCGGTCCTGCGTTACGGCCACCCGTGTGCACCGCCAGGCGTCCGCCAGATGTGGGGCAGCCTTCTGGAACTGTTCGAGGCCCACACCGGGCAGGCACTGGGCCCGCGCGATCACTCCATACGCGTCGTGCGTCACCTTCAGAGCCGGTATGAGGACGCGCGGCTTGATGGGCTTGCCGTTCGTGTTCGCCAGCGTTGCCATCGCGGTCGGCATCTTGTCCGTGGCCGACAGCTTGAGCATCGGTGCCAGCCGCTTCCAGCCCCACCGCACACGGACGGCCTGCCGGATGGACTGGCGGGTCATGGCGTCGGCGCGCAGGTAGCGGACTACCCACCACAGCGCCCAGCCGACGATCACGGCGAGCACCAGGACGACGACGAGGGGCGTGTGACTGACGATCCCTTCAGCCGGGGCGTTCTGCGCTTTCACGCTTGGTTCTCCTGCGGGTTGTGGAGGAAGGTCACGAGGGCCGATTCGAGGGCCGCCCGATCCGCGGAGGAATCGAGGCGGGGGTAGCCGTAGGCGACGAGGACAGCCGCCACCGAGTTCACGAGAGATTCGGTGAACCGGGCACCCGGCCCGGCGTGAGGCAGCGGGTAGCTGTGCTCAGCGCCGGACCGGTAAGCCGTGTCGCTCACGCCGCCTCAGCGGTCGGGGCGACCAGGTCCAGCCGATCGGCGCGGTAGGCGATGCCGTCCGACAGCGAGCCGTTGAAGATGCGCGCCCACGGGGTGGCGAACAGTTCCACCGGCATGACCGGGACACCGGGCCGGAGGCCGTTGGGGAGACCGGTCTCCGGGACGGTGATCTTCAGGGCTTCGGCGCGGCCCTCCTCCATGAAGAAGAGGGTGATCGTGTAGAGCTTCGCGCCAGTCTCGCGATCGGTCGCGAACTGCGTCTTCTCGGCGTCCGCGTACTTCGGCACCGGCAGGGTGCCGACCATGAACGACGAGGTGGGGAGCAGGCCAACACGGATGCGTGCCATGGGAGTTGCGTCCTTTCGGTTGCGCTCCACCAGGGCGGTGAAGCGTGATCACCATTGAACATAGCTGACCTAGCAGTATCAAGTGAGTGGGGTGAGCTAGGTGTCATCTGGCATAGGACACCTATGTCAGTGGGGTGTGCTAGGCGTGCTAGGACTCGTTACTCTTGGGCCATGAGCCCCGCGCCAGAGAGCAAGCAGGACCGCCGGCCGCCGTATCAGCACGCTGCCGACGAGCTTCGGCGCGAGATCTTGCAGGGGCGGATCAAGCCGGGCGAGCAGCTGCCGGCCATTCGCGAGCTACAGGAACGCTTCGGCGTGGCCAACATGACCATGAGGTCCGCGCTCAACGTGCTGCGCGACGAAGGCTTGATCTACACGATCCATGGTCGGGGCAGCTTCGTTGCGGACCACGATGCTGGCGGCGAGTCCTCAGCGAACTACAACGCACCAGCGTGGTACTTGGGAAACAAGGGCGAGAAGCCCAGCCAGGCAGAGCGGGCGGAGGGAAGGCCCGACGACGCTGAAGCCGCCGGCGCCACCCTCACTGAAATGCTCACGGCACTACGAGACGAGATCCGTTCCCTCAGCGCTGATCATCAGGAACTGCGGCGCGAGGTCGAGGAGCTGAAGGCTGCCCAGCAGGCGAAGCCGTAGCCCGGAGCTTGGCCACTTCCTCTCGCAGCTCTCTGGTTTCCCTACTGAGGCGACCGACCATGGCCCGCATGTCATTGATCAGCTCGGTCACCTGTTCCATATCCCCGACGTAAATGCTGGTCAACCCCGTTTCGTTGTCCTGTATGTGCTCGGTCATCGCTCCCCGATTGCCGCCGTGCCGTCGTTGCGTACGTGCTAGCTCGAACCGCCGGGGCACTGCTTGATGGCTTGGCCGGCGGGGCCTCTGACGCAGGTCCAGAGCGTGTTCACGGTGTGGTCGCGTGTCCCGCGCGCTGCTCGACCGATGCCCTGCCCTGCGGAGCTGTTCAGAGTTTCTTTACTGGATCAAGGCGGCCCGCCTACGGCGGCCCGCGCGCGCTGGCGGCCGTGGGCCGCCGCCGCTCCTTGTCTCCGCCACCGCTCCGGCGGCCCCCACCCGCTCAGCGCGCAGCCATGCCGAGGCGAACAGGCAGACCAGGAAGCAACGCGACCACTCCGAGCACCAGGACCAGGCCGACACCGACCAAGCGAGACCGCGCCATCCGACCAGTCCGCGCTTCGCAGCCGTTGGACTCCAAAGCAGCAAGCAGGCCCAGGCGCCAGGCCCTTCGTCGGCAACGCCCAGGCCGGGAAGGGGTCGAGGGCCGTGACGGATAGAGGAAGCGTGGCTGGGGCCGGCGGAGGGTTGCTGGAGACACACGTGACGGGTGCTCGTTCGACGCACCCGCCGCCGTGGCTGACTTTCGGTGGTGCAGGTCAGAACTGGGATGCCGACAAACGGACTTCAACAGGGACCCTCTCAAACTGGCAAGTGGGGTAAGTGGGTTGCAGCCGCACCCGCGTTCGAGCACGCCGACCGCCCCGGTACCATCGGCACCGGGGTCCTGAGCAGGGATTCCAAGACCGGACCACCCCGGATCGCTGTCCAGGCTGAGGGGTGGTCCGGTCTCTTCTTGTGGGCGTCCGCCGCCCGCAGCATGGGCACGAGCGGCGGACAGGAAGCCGCAAGCAGTCCCCTCGGGGGAGCGGGGACCGTGCAGCGGGCTTACTGGGGCGGCAGCTCGATTGCGATGGCGAGAGCGCCGAGCGCTTCCTTCTCCGCCGGGTAGATATCGCGGATGTTGGCGAGCTGCTGCTCGCGGGAGGAGGCCGGGTTGACGTTCGCCGGGCCCTCCCCGTCAAGCAGCTCCTCGAACGACTTGTACTCCGTGACCCGCTTCACCAGGACGTCACACGTCTCTTCGGTGCCCTTGATACGGAAGCGGATGACATCTCCAGCGGCCAGGTCTTCGAGGTGGGGGTACTTCACCCGCACCTCGATCGTCTTCTGACCAGCGGCGACGAGGTGGAAGTAACGGCGATAGAGGTTCAGTTCACGGACGCGCACGGCGGCAGTCTCCGTCATGGGGCGGGAACGCTCCTTGCTGTTGCAGCGGACATGAGCCGGCCGAGTTCACCGGCCGAGTACGAGCGGAAGAAATGGCGTGGGTCGGCGAGTAGCACGTCGCTCAGACCGAGCAAGCGATCGATGTACTCTCCCAACGAGCCCGGCCACTCGCGGGTGTCGAGCATCCACGGGGCCACACCGTCGGGCAAGGGCACGCGCCCCTCACGGATGAGGGACTTGGACAGCTTCGCGCCCGTGTCCGTGACGATCTGGGGGCAGAAGAGCCGGGCGGTCATCTGTCCGCGAGTGAGGCCCACCGCCTGTAGGGCGCCGTCGACGAGAAGGCAGCCGGGCATCCAGTCGCCGCCCTTGACCATGACGTTCAGAGTGCCGTCCCGCCCAGCGATGGCCAGTTCCTTGACGAGGTTGCGGTACAGCGTGGCGAGGTCGAGGTATCCACCCGTCGCGGGTTCGATGACGACCTCGTATGCGCCGTGGTGCAGGCACACAGCCGAGATGGTTGCCCGCTCGAAACCGTCATCCCGAACGCGGGTCCGCTCGGCGTACTTCTCAGCCCATCCGCATCCCGGGCGCGGGCAGGGAACGCGAACGTGCGGCACACCGGACGACGGAGACAGGTGCCAGCGCGCGGCGTCCAGGCGGGGCAGCAGGAGCAGCCAGGTACGGCGGAAATGCTCGCCTGCCTGCTGCTGGCTGTAGGTCTCGACGGAGTACGGCACGTCCAGGCGCTCGGACAGCGCGGTGAACAGCGGGCGGTACAGCTTGTCGACCTGGTCGGCGATGCCCACCTCGCCCAGGGCGTGCGCGTAGGCCCGCTGGTAGCGGTGACCGGTCTCCTTGTCGGTCACGATGGCGTACGGGGCGTTGTCGAGCGCGCCGAACTGGACTTCAGCCGGTACGCCGAACCTGTCCCGGATCCGGGCCGCCGTGGCGAACGTGAGCGACTGAACCAGCGACGTGCCGACGTGCGGTGCTCCGTTGATCTGCGTTCCCACCACGAACACGATGCGCTCCGGAGCCACCTGGGCGATGTGCGGCCTCAGCAGGTCCTCAGCTTTCGTCAGCGCGTTGGCGAGCACGGTGTTCGGCGATACGGGATAGATGGTCACCGCGTCTTCCCCTCGGTAGATGGGCAGGACAGCGCCGCAGAGCGGCGGGTGTGCGTTCAGCGGTTCAGCTGCGATTGCGCGGTGGACCCGCCCCCGCGCCGGGGGGGAACCGGAAAAGACGCGGGGGCGGGAGTCATCGGGTCGGACGACGCCCGCGGGGACCTCGGTGACGGCCTGCCCTCACCGAGGGGTGGGGTAGGCCCCCGGCCGGGGCAGGATGCTGCGGGAGGCGAGGCCGGCGAGTCGGCAGCGGGTACACGCGGAGGCAGTACCGGGCGTCGTAGTCCGCCACGGTGAAAATGAACGCGCGGCCCGCGGCGAGGGCGCAAAGAGCTTGCTCGTACGCCGGATCGCTGTCCGCCCACGCTCGTAACTCGAGATCAGGGCGCGGGACTTCCGGGCCCGCAAGGAGGAGCGGCGCGTCACGCAGGCCCCGGGCCCCGATGTCCGGGGACAACAGCCGCGCGAAACGGTGCGCGGACGCTCTCAGCCACCGTGCCGCGAGGCGTGGGGAACGGCCGCGATAGGTGGAGAGCAGGACCTCGCGGGAACCGCTGAGGTCATAGGCAGTGGCCTCACACCGGAATGCGACGGGAGGTCGCACGAAGGCACGTGCAGAGGCCGGTGGGGCGAGCATCAGCACGTCCGGCCTCACCGCCGACGATCCTGAGCCGATTCCCTCGCCTTGATCATGCGGTCGAGCTGGTTGTAGTACAGCTCGACTTGCGCAGGGGTGAGGACGAGCATCGACTCGCAGACGCCGCCGTCCTCGTAGTGGACGGTCACCGCCATGGCGGCTTGCTGCGCACGCGGGTCGTACACGGCGTCGCGCTTCACGGGTGTGACGTGCGTGACCGGAACCGGCACGGGGCGGAGGGTGCTTCCGTCGGACCTCGCGCGCCAGTCCACGCCTCCGCCGGGCGGACGGAGTTGGTAGGACGCCGAGCTGTCGCTTGGCAGGGCGACGACGACCCCGATCGTTCCCGCCTTGGCCAGATCGATGGCGAGGTCGCCAAGGCGGGGATGGAAGGGGCTGCCTGCCCGCAAAGCAGTCTGGGACGCGGGGAGTTGCTGCGAGGTTCGATCGGCCATGCCCCGAAGCTAGGTGGGTGCTCGGGGCCCAATATGAACCACAGGAATACGACCCCTAGCCGTCGAGGTGGAAGCGGTCTGACATGCGACGCAGCTTCTCACGCGTGCTCGCCCGCTCGGCGTACACGATGCTGCGCAGGGTTGACCGGGCGATGGGATGGTTCCGGACGAGCTGAGGGGCGATGACCTCGGCCTTCTCCAGTTCCTTCAGCGCCTTGTCCCGGTTCCCATCCCACAGCCACGCGCGGGCCAGGTCCATGTGGTGATGCCCTTGACGGGAGTTGGGAAGAGACGCGATCAACTCCTTACTAGTGCGCCGGTTGATCGACAGCGCCTCACGTTGCTCATGCATCTCCAGGGCGACGCTGATCGCGTGGATCTGCACGTTGCCCGGCGAGAAGGTCAGGCTGTGACGGTCGTACACCGGAGGGCCGGCGGCTTCCTGCATCCGCTTGGCTGCACTCCGCGCGTGCTTGATCCGGTCCTTCGCTTCGGCCTTGCGACCAGCGCGCGCGGCAGAGACAGCAGCGCGCAGTTGCAGTGTCCCCCAGGCCCGAACGGCCAGCGGCTCACCGCGGTCGTACTCCCGCTGCACACTGCGAATCGCCTTGTCGGACAAGGCCACAGAGTCGTCCCAGTCCGCCGTAGCCCACATGTCCCACACGCGCATCCAGTCGGCGACGGCAGGCATTACAGGGTCGCCAGACAGCCGTGCGGCCCATGCAGCCCGTTCGCATGCCATGGCGATCAGCTCCAGGTGTCCAAGGGCGTGCGCGGCGGTGTGGGCGAACTTGCAGCACACCGCGTAGATGGCGTACGCCTCTTCCTGCTCGTGGCCCGTGGCTACTTCGGCCAGGGCGCGCGCCTCACGGAACAGGTCGGGGAGCACCTGCACGATCGCCACGTTCGCGGCGGCGTCGCGGAGGCGATGCAGACGAGTGGTTTCCTGCCACAGCTGACCGGCTGGGCGGGGGGTTCCGTCGAAGACGGGAGCGAGGTCGTAACGGCGCAGCTCCCGCATGATCGCGGCAGCAGACACCTGCCACTGATTCTCGGCGGGAGTGGTGCTGTTGTACGGACGCCCGATCAGGTCGTTCGGATGTACGTGCAGTTCCGAGGCGAGCAGGTTGAGCAGGCCGACGCGGTCGAGTTCGATGTGCCCGCGTTCCATCTTGGACACCCAGCCCTGTGTCTTGCCCAGGGCGGCGGCGAGGTCGGCTTGCGTCATGCCGAGGCGGAGCCGTGCGCGACGTGCGCGACGACCGATCTCTTCGGCTTCTTCCAGCATCAGCGCGCCCCCCTAGGGGTGAGGCGCCGGCGTTCCAGCGGGCGGCGAGGCATCGTGCTCCATCCATCAGGGCTTGTCCCCTTGACGGTACCCAGGTCGGGGGTCGGGTGTGGAGTGCCCAGGACAGGAAGTGGCAGCCTGCGAGGTTCGGACACTGACCAGGCAGACCGCTCCACAGCTCGGACCTATCCGCTAGTGTGCGCATCGCACCTGATCGTATGGACGATCAGCGGTCCGTTCACGTACGCACATCCCTTCCGCACGGCCAAACGTCCAGTGTGCCTCACCCGAGGGGAAAGCGGTCGGCCGTCGGCCATGGTCGGCCGTCGTCCGCGGCCGGTCGTCCGCCGCGGTCGGTCGTCCGCCGCGGTCGGACATTCGCCGCGGCCGGTCGTCCGCCGCGGTCACTCGTCGGCCAGCTCCGCCACCCCCGTGATCCGGTGCAGCGGGTACGTCCGCACCTCGTCCGCCGTGTGGTCGTACGCCGTCACGAAGCCGCCCTCCACCCGGACCGGGGCGATGACGCGCTGGCTGGCGCCGCCCTCGGCGTTGACGTAGCCGATCCACAGGGCCTCGCCGGTGAGGACGGCGGCCTGCACGGTGGCGAGGGTCTCGGCGGAGCTGGTGCGGGGGAGTTCGCCGGGGGCGAGCGGGGCGGCGTCGGTGGGCTTGCGGGGGGCCGTGGAGGCCAGGTCGCCCGCCCGGACCGCGCGGATCGCCGCCGTGAGGAGCGTGGCGTCCGGGACGGGCGGGCCGTCGGGCACCGGCTCGGGCGCCGTGCGCGGCGGGGTGCGGTGGGCGTGCGCCCGGGCGATCAGGACGTCGCCCTCGGCGGACTCGGCGGCGGGCGCGAAGCCCATCGCCCGCAGCCCGTCGAGGAGGGCCGCCGGGTCGGCCTGGGCGGCCAGCACGGTCGGCGCGAGGCGGCGCAGGCGCAGGCCGGCGGAGCGCTTGTCGGCGAGGATCTCGTTCAGCAGGGCGTCGTCGTCGCAGCGGACGTACGCGGAGGCCGCGCCCACCCGCAGGTGGCCGTGTCTGCGGGCCACGTCGTCGATCAGGTAGGCCAGCGGCTGCGGCACCGGCGTACGGGAGTGCTCGGCGAGGAAGGCGTGCAGGTCGGAGGCGGTCCGGCCGGCGTCCAGGGCACGGCGTACGGAGGCCGGCGTGAACCGGTAGACGGTCGCGCCGCCCTTCGACTCCACGTCCGCGAGGACGTCCAGCATGTCGGCGAGCGGGCGCCGCAGCGGGCCGGGGGCCACCGCGGTGAGGTCCGCCTGGAGCAGGACGTGGTCCAGCGGTTCGGGCAGCAGCGGGGCGACGAGGCGGGCGGCGGCCGCGACGGCGACGGCCTGCTCGGGAGGGGAGAGCGGGGCCGGGGCGCGCGGGGCCGGGGCGGGCTCCGCGGCGGCGTGAGCGGTCGGGCCGGGGGAGGCCGGCGCACCGGCCGGCGCCGCCCCCAGCAGGGCCCGGCCGTGCGCCGACAGCGCGCCCCGGCCGGTGACGCCCAGCAGTTCGGCCTCCGCCAGCGTCCACCGGCCGAGCCGGGACCGCAGGTCGTCCTCGCCCGCCGTCCCCTGCGGGCCCCGCAGCGGCCGCTCCCAGCGCAGCCGGCCGAGCACCGCCTCCGCGTCCGGCGCGCCGCCCTCCGGCAGCCCCGCCAGCAGCGTCAGCACCCGGTGGCGCACCTCCGGCGCGGCCGAGCGGTCCAGTCCCGGGCCCAGCGCCGACAGCGCCCGGTCCTTCGCGTCCCGGCCGCCCACCAGCCCCGACGTCCGGGTCGCCACCAGCCACGCCTCGGCGAGCCGTGCCCACCGCTGTGCCGCCGGACGCTCCCGCCACTCGTCGTACGCCGGGGTCGCCGCGTACCGCTCGTCGGCCTCCCCGTCGGAGGCGAGCAGCCCCGCCGCGTACGCCAGTTCCACCCAGAACGCGGCCACGGGCTCGGCGACGTCCAGCGCGACGGCGGTCCGCTTCAGGTCGCGGACGCTGAGTCCGCCCGCCCGCAGCACCGCGGGCCCGCCTTCGTCCCACTCCTTCAGCAGCTCCTCGACGGTCGCCAGCGCCGTGTACGCCTGGCCCGCCGCCGTCGCGTCCACATCCTGTGGACGGTGGGTGACGGCCGGCTCGACGGCCGGCGGGAGCGGCTCGGGCGTCCGGTGCGCGCGGCCCGCCCGCAGGTGCAGGGCGACCTCGCGGGGCAGCACCACGGTGCCGGGCGCGGTCGGCAGCAGCAGCCCCCGGTCGAGCAGCCAGCGCAGCCGGGGCGCGGGGTCGGCGGTGACCTGGCCGTACGGCGGTCCCCACACCAGCCGGTCCAGGACGTCGAGGGAGTCGGCGGGCGCCCGGCCCAGCAGCGCGCCCAGCTGCGCACGGTCCGTGAACAGGCCGGTCAGCGCGGCGACCGCGGACACGGAGTCATGGGTCGACGGCAGCCCGACCGCCGACACGATCTCCTGGACGCGGCCCGGCGACATCCCCGCGGTGGCCTCCCGCACGGACGGGCCGAGACCCGTCGGGGAGGGGTGCTGCGGGGACGGCGCCAGCAGTTCGCGGGCGGTGCGGACCAGGCGCAGCCGCTCGTCGTCGCCCCAGACGAGGGCCTGCTCGCGCAGGGCGGCCACGGCACCGGGCAGCGCGCGGGCGACGGCCCCGTCGGCCGCGTCCCCGGCCATCAGCCCGAGCAGTTCGCCGTACGTCGCCGGGTCCCCGGCCACGGCCAGCGCCTCCGCCGTCTGGAGCGCGAACCGGTCCAGCCGCTCCAGCGCGCGCACGACGGAGGCGCGGGTCCCGGCACGGGTGGCGAGCTGGGTGAGGTCGGTGGGGACCGGGGTGATGAGGTCGGGGCGACGGCGCAGCAGAGCGGCCAGGGAGTCGTCGTCCCGTGCGCGCAGCGCCTCCGCGAGGGACCGCGGGGCCGGAGGGTCCTCGGTGCTCATCCCACCCACGGTAGCGGGTCGCCTCCCTGGGCCGAGGTGACGTGGTCCCGGCGGTCCGCGCGATAGCGTCCTCCCGTGGGGATCGAGAGCGACCAGGTCGTCTACGAGTATCTGAGCCGCGTCGGGGACGTGGCGCAGCAGCGGCAGTTGTCCTCGGCCACGCGGATGCGGCTCGTGTCGGATCTGCGGAACGAGATCGACCGCCGGCGGGCCAGGGCGCCCGTCGACAGTCCCGCCGCCGTCCGCCGGATCCTGGACCGCCTGGGCACCCCGGACGAGATCGTCGCGGCCGCGGCCGGCGACCGCCCGGAGACGCAGGCCCCGCCGGCCCCGCAGGCGCCGTCGGCGCCCTCCGTGCCCGTGCAGCGGGACCGCGGGCCGGAGCGGCCCAAGGGGGCGAAGAGCTGGTGGGGGGTGGCGCTTCCCCGTCAGCGGTCCGAGGGGGAGGCGGCCGCGGCCCCGGACGCGCCGTCGCCGCCGCACCTGGCCGGTGCGCACGAACTCGGCGACGGGGTGGAGGGCCCGGACTGGTGGCGGCGGGACGGCGGCCTGCTCGGGCTGGACGACTCGGTGCCCGGGTTCGTCGGCGGTGTCGAGATCCCGGCCATGCTGAAGCCCCCGCCGCCGCCCGGGGACGCGCGGGACCCGGCGGGCGCGGCGCCGGGAGCGGGCGCGGCGGCGGAAGCGGGGAAGGCGGGCGGGGCGGGGGAGGCCGGTGAGGCTCCCGCCCGGCGCCGCCGTCTCCTGCCCGCGCCGCGGTTCGCCGGCGGGTGGAGCAACCCCCTCCTCCTCGTCGCCGTGGCGTGCCTCGGCGTCGGCGCGCTCATCGGCGAGTGGCGCGTGATGATCGTGGGCTGGCTCATCGCCTACGCCTCCCGCCGGCTGACCGAGCGGGAGACCAAGTGGGCGGTGATGATCCTGCCGGGTCTGGCGGTCGCGGCCGGCTTCGCCTGGCTGTGGGGACGCAGCACGGGCCGCTGGGGCGCCCCCCTGGCCGAGGGCGGGATGAACGACGCCGTCGGCACGACCCTGCCCTGGGTGATCCGGGGCGCGGCCGTGGCCTCGGCCCTGTTCCTGCTCTGGCGTTCCCAGCGCCGGAAATGAGACGTCCTGTCCCGGACGGGCCGAAGGCCGCGGGGCGGACCGGCACAATGGCCCATATGGCTTCCTCCGGTTCCCCCGCGCCGACCGTCGGCTTCGACCTCGACATGACCCTGATCGACTCCCGTCCGGGTATCCACGCCGCCTACACGGTGCTGGCCGAGCGGACGGGCGTGTACATCGACGCCGATCTGGTGGTCACGCGGCTGGGGCCGCCGCTGGAGGAGGAGCTCGCGCACTGGTTCCCGGCGGAGCGGGTCGCGGACGTGGCCGGCCTCTACCGCGAGCTGTACCCGTCCTACGCGATCACCCGCACCCTCGCGATGGCCGGCGCCCGGGAGGCGGTGGACGCCGTGCACGCGGCGGGCGGACGGGCGGTCGTGGTGACCGCGAAGTGGGAGCCGAACGCCAAGCTCCACCTGGAGCACCTCGGCATCGACGCCGACGCGGTCATGGGCGACCTGTGGGCCGAGCAGAAGGCGGCGGCGCTGCGCGAGCACGGCGCCGGCGTCTACGTGGGCGACCACGTCGGCGACGTCCGGGGCGCCCGCGCCGCGGGCGCGCTCGCGGTGTCCGTGGCGACCGGCCCGTGCGACGCGCGGGAACTGGCCGCCGCCGGCGCCGACGTCGTCCTGCCGGACCTGACGGCGTTCCCGGAGTGGCTCACCGGCCACCTCGCGGCACTCTAGGCCGACAGGGTCCAGCCCCTGTCGTCACCTGCCCGCCGTCACCTGCCCGCCGTCACCTGCCCGCCGTCACCTTCCGGTCGTCACCTTCCGGTCGTCACCTTCCGGTCGTCACCTTCCGGTCGTCACCTTCCGATAATCACCTTCCGGTCGTCCGTGCCTGCCGGCGTCCGGCCGCGGCGGACCGCAGGACACCCGCTCCCGCGACGAGGAACCCGACGCCCATGAGCATGCTCAATCCGAACATGTACGTCGGAAAAGGCGTCGTGCCGAAGAACAGCGGGGCCACGGTGACGAGAGTGGCCACGGCGCCGATGAAGAAGACGATGGCACCGGCACGGATCAGTCGGTCACCGGGCGCGGCGGAATTCGTTTGGGTTTTGTCACGCACCCGACCAGGGTAGTTCCCAGCGCGAGGGAACGACCGGGCGACGTCTTGTCACCGGCCCCAAGACCATTAGCCTTGGTACCGGCGGGTCATGGTCGACCCGCTGTAGTGCTATCAAGAGCCGTTTTCCGAAGCAGTTTTCCGACGAGTACGAGGACGAGGACAGACGTGCCTACCGGCAAGGTCAAGTGGTTCAACAGCGAGAAGGGCTTCGGCTTCCTCTCCCGCGACGACGGCGGTGACGTCTTCGTCCATTCCTCGGTCCTCCCCGCCGGAGTCGAGACCCTGAAGCCGGGACAGCGCGTGGAGTTCGGCGTCGTGGCCGGACAGCGCGGCGACCAGGCCCTCTCCGTCGTCCTCCTCGACCCGACCCCGTCGGTCGCCGCCGCCCAGCGCAAGAAACCGGACGAACTGGCCTCCATCGTCCAGGACCTGACGACCCTCCTCGAGAACATCACCCCGATGCTGGAGAAGGGCCGCTACCCCGAGAAGGCCTCCGGCAAGAAGATCGCCGGACTGCTGCGCGCGGTCGCCGACCAGCTGGACGTGTAGGGCCTGCCCTGACGCACCCGGCTCAGGGGAACGCGAGCGCCTCCGGGCCGAGGGGCGGCACCAGCCCCTCGGCCGCCGCCCGCGCGAGCAGCCCGCGCACGGCCGCGTAGCCGTCCTCGCCGAGGTCCGCCGTGAACTCGTTGACGTACAGCCCGATGTGCTGGTCGGCGACGGACGGGTCCATCTCCTGGGCGTGCTCCATGACGTACGGGCGGGACACCTCGGGGGTGTCCCAGGCGGCGCGCACGGAGGCGCGGATCGCGTCGGCCAGCCCGGTCAGGGCGGCGGCGCCCAGCGACCGCCGGGCGATGATCGCGCCGAGCGGGATGGGCAGGCCGGTCGTGGACTCCCAGTGCTCGCCCATGTCGGCGAGCTTGTGCAGCCCGTAGGTGCGGTACGTGAAGCGCGCCTCGTGGATCACGAGCCCCGCGTCGACCTTCCCGTCCCGTACGGCCGGCATGATCTCGTGGAACGGCATCACGACGATCTCGCCCACCCCGCCGGGCACGGTGTCCGCCGCCCAGAGGCGGAACAGCAGGTACGCCGTCGACCTCTCGCTCGGCACGGCGACCGTCCGGCCGGTCAGGTCGGCCCCCGGCTCCCGGGTCAGCACCAGCGGCCCGCAGCCCCGCCCCAGCGCGCCCCCGCACGGCAGCAGCGCGTACGTGTCGAGGACGTACGGCAGCACGGCGTACGACACCTTCAGCACGTCGTGCTCGCCGCGTTCCGCCATGCCGTTGGTGACGTCGATGTCCGCGAACGTCACGTCCAGCGCGGGCGCTTCGGGGACGCGGCCGTGGGCGAGGGCGTCGAAGACGAAGGTGTCGTTGGGGCAGGGCGAGTACGCGATCCGCAGCTGCTGCTCAGTGGTCATGTCGATGCCAACTCTCCAGGACGGGTGCGAGCTTCCCGAAGGCCGTGGTGAGCGCGTCCAGCGCGTCGGCGATGCGCCAGGCCGCGCGGTCGCGGGGGCCGACGGGGTTGGAGACCGCGCGGATCTCCAGGACGGCGGTGCCGTGCGCGGCGGCCGCCTCGGCGACGCCGAAGCCCTCCATCGCCTCGGCGAGGGCCCGCGGGTGGCGGGCGCGCAGGGCGGCGGCCCGGGCGGCGGTGCCGGTGACCGTCGAGACGGTCAGGATCACGCCGGTGCGGGCGCCGGTCGCGGCCGCGGCCCTGCGGACCAGGGACCGGGGCGGGACGTGGGTGACCGTTCCGAAGCCCAGCTCGGTGACCGGCAGGAAGCCGTCGGCGGTCTCCGCGCCCAGGTCGGCGGCGGTGATCAGGTCGGCGAGGACCAGGGAGCCGACCGGCGCGTCGGGCGGGAAGCCGCCGGCGATCCCCGCCGAGACCACGAGACCGTACCGCCTGCCGTCGAGGGCGGCGGCGGTCAGCGCGGCGGAGACGGACGCGGCGGCCAGGGCGGGCCCGACACCGGCGGCGAGGAGGTCGTAGCCGTCACCCACACGGTGCAGGGTGACGCCGGGCCGGTGTTCCGCACGGCCGGGTACCTCCCCGAACGCCCGTGCCACCGCGTCCCGCTCCGCCGGGACCGCGGTGGCCACGAGGATGCGCGGGCCGGTCACCGGGGCGGACGTGGTCAGTCGTCCTTCTCGAGCTTGAAGGACCACAGGCCGGTGACCGTCTGGCTGTCCTTCTTGCCGTCGCCCGCCTTGATGGAGACCAGGGTCGAGTCGCCCTGGGCGCCGTACTGGGCGTTGAAGAACACGCTGCCGGGGATCGTGCGGTACGTCTTGTCGCTGTCCTCGGTGAGCGGCTGACCGTTCATCAGGATCGTCCAGCGCTTCTCGGCGACGTCGGGGTCGACGCCGAAGCGGACCGTCTCGTCCGGGTCGACGCTGATCGACGCGATGCCCTTGTCCGCCAGGCACTTCGTCAGCGCCGCGGGCTGCAGGGCCTCGCCCTCGCCGCCGCAGGTGGCCTCCTCGCTGACCGAGGACTGGCCGACGGTGATCGTGGACAGCGGCGTCGGCTTGTCACAGGCCGACAGGACGAGCAGTCCGGCGGAAACGGCGCCGGCGGCGGCGACGGCGCGGCGGCGTCGTACGGCGCGGTGAACATCAGCGGCTTCGCCGCGGGGCAGCGTGGTCATGGCCGAAGGCTATCGGGCACCTCGGGCGGTCCCTCTACGTGGGGGGCGGCGTGGCCGTGTGTTGCGCCACGCGCCCCACGCGTCGCACCAGCCGCACGGATCACGCCAGGTCCGTCCGCGGGGGGCCGCTGCGCCGGGCCGAGCCGAGCAGGCCGCGGACGGTCGTCAGCCAGCCGGCCGCCACGACGGCCGCCGCCACCGACAGGCCCAGCGCGCCGTTCAGCGGCATCGCGATGCCGACCGCGCCGCCGAACACCCACGACATCTGCAGCAGCGTCTCCGAGCGCGCGAACGCCGACGTCCGCACCAGCTCCGGCACGTCCCGCTGGATCAGCGCGTCCAGGGACAGCTTCGACAGCGCCTGCGAGAAGCCGGCGACCGCCGCCAGACCCGCCACCAGCAGCGCCCCGAAGAACACGGCCGCCGTGACCACCGCGGCCAGCACGACCGCCACCACCGTCACGATGATCAGCTCCGGCGCCCGGGACCGCAGCCACGCCCCCACCGCCGTACCCAGCGCGTTGCCCGTGCCCGCCGCGACCGCCACCATGCCCAGCGACACCGCCGCGCTCTGCCCGGTCAGCGGGTGCTCGCGCAGCAGGAACGCCAGGAAGAAGGTCAGGAACCCCGACAGCCAGCGCAGGGCGGCGTTCGCCCCGAGGGCGTGCGTGACGGCGGTGCCGACCGTCCTGAGCCCCGGACGCTTCACCGGCCTGCGGTGCGGGCCGTGCAGATGCTGCTCGTCGGCGGCGAGCAGCGCGGTGTCCTCGCCCTTCGCCGAGTCGACCTTCCGGGGCAGGGAGAACGACAGGAACGTCCCCGCGACGAAGATCACGAAGGCGCCGTAGAGCGGGTAGCGCGGGCCGAGGAACTGCAGGCCGGCGGCCGCGGGCGCGGCGATGCCGGTGGCCAGCAGGCCGCCCAGCGTCACCCGGGAGTTCGCCTTCACCAGGGAGAACCGGGGCGGCAGCAGCCGGGGCACCACGGCGCTTCTGACCACGCCGTACGCCTTCGAGGCGACCAGCACGCCGAGGGCGGCCGGGTACATCTCCAGGCTGCCGGTGACGACCGCGCCGGACAGGACGAGGGCGAGCAGGGCGCGGGCGGCCATCGCGCCCGCCATCGCCGCCCGGCGGCCGTGCGGCAGGCGGTCCAGGAGCGGGCCGATCACCGGGGCCAGGACCGTGAACGGCGCCATCGTGATCGCCAGGTACAGGGCGACGCGGCCCCGGGCCTCGTCGGTGGGGACCGAGAAGAAGACCGTCGACGCGAGGGCGACGGTGATCATCACGTCACCGGCGCCGTTCACGCCGTGCAGTTCGATCAGCTTGCCGAGGCCGGACTCACCGGCGCCGTGCGCGTGGGTGGCCTTGCGGATGCCGCGAGCGGTGCCGGTGAACGGGAGGTGCAGGGCGCGGCCGACCGCGCGGACGGACCCGCTCATCCGGCCCGAACCGCTCACCGGGCTCCTCCCTTTGTGCCCCTTCGTCCCACCTGTACCGGTGGCTCCCCGGGGTGTCCTCGCGGTTGCCACCCCGTCATAGTGCCCCGAGAAAGACGTGTGTAGTGCGGTTACCGCGCGTATGGCCGTGTGCCGTGCGGCCGTCGTACACGGGAAACAGGGGCTCGGAGCACCGTGGAGGCACCGTCGGTGTGGGCTGGGAGCGCGCGAACAGGTAGCGTGCGTATCTCAGCCATCCCGCACAATGGATGGCACAGGTGCGCCCGAGCGCGATCGGACGCAGACGTCGACGCGGTCCCGAGGTCCGCTCCGTCCGCTCCACCGCCGGAGGCAATCCGCACCCTGGAGACGGCGTAGGAGAGAAGCGATACCTGTGAGCGCAGCGACCACGCGAAGCCGCACCCCCGACCGCCTGTGCGCCGAGGCCGTCGACCTCGCCCGCGCCGCGGCAGAGGAGGCCGCCGCGCCCGGCGTGGTCGGGGAGCACGTCGGTGTGCTCTCCGAAGGCGACCGCGTGGTGACCCACTTCTTCGACTGCCGGGAGCTCGGGTACCGGGGCTGGCGCTGGGCGGTGACGGTCGCGCGGGCGTCCCGCGCGAAGATCGTGACGCTGGACGAGGTGGTGCTGCTGCCCGGCCCGGACGCGGTGCTGGCACCGGAGTGGGTGCCGTGGAGCGAGCGGCTGCGCCCCGGCGACATGGGCCCCGGCGACCTGCTGCCGACGGACGCGGAGGACCTGCGTCTGGAGCCCGGGTACAGCGGCGAGGACGTGCCGCCGCCCAACTCCGCCGTCTCCACGGAGATGGCGGACCTGGTGGAGGCGGAGGACGCGGAGGTCACGGCGGGCCCGCCGGCGAAGCTTCCGACGGCGCCGTCGCGGGGTTCGGTCGCGGCGGTCGCGGAGGAGCTCGGCATGCGCCGCGCCCGGGTGCTGTCGCGGTACGGGCTGCACACCGCCGCGGACCGCTGGGAGGAGGCCTTCGGGCCCAAGACGCCCATGGCGCAGGCCGCCCCCGCGTCCTGTGTCAGCTGCGGTTTCCTCACGCCCATCGGAGGCTCCCTCGGGCAGGCCTTCGGCGTCTGCGCCAACGAGTTCTCCCCGGCGGACGGCCGTGTCGTCTCGCTGGCCTACGGCTGCGGCGGCCACTCCGAGGCCGCCGTCATGCCGAAACCGCCGCAGCCGCCCGCGCCGGTGATCGACGAGACGAGGGTGGACCCGTTCCCCCTGCGCCCGTCGGCCGACTCCGGGTCGGTACCGGCGGTGGCGGACGAGGAGTCGGCCGAACTGGGGCACTCCTAACCACGATCCGGCACCGGCACCGGCCGGCTGCCCGGCCGGTGGGCCGTCTCCCGGGCCGGTGGGCTTTTCCTCGGTCGGTGGGCTGTCTCCCGGCCGGTGGGCCTTTCCTCGGCCGGCGGGCCGTCTCCCGGCGGCCGGCTGCTGCTTCCCGGCCGATCGGTCTCGACGCCGGAGGGCCGACCCACCAGCCCGTCCGGCGCTTGAGGACGAGGCCCGTCCAGGGCCGAAGCGGGGTTCGGGGGCGGCGGCCCCTGGGAGGTCGTGCGCGGTCGTCGGCGGGGTGTGCGCGGGGTTCGGGGGCGGCGGCCCCTGGGAGGTCGTGCGCGGTCGTCGGTGGGGTGTGCGCGGGGTTCGGGGGCGGCGGCCCCTGGGAGGCTGTGCGCGGTCGTCGGCGGGGTGTGCGCGGGGTTCGGGGGTGGCAGCCCCTGGGAGGCTGTACGCGGTCGTCGGCCGGGTGCGTGCGGGGTTCGGGGCGGCAGCCCCGAGGGGCGGCCCGGGCCACCCCGGCCGGGTGCCCGGCGTCAACCCGGCGGGGCGGCAGCCCGAGGCCGACGCGTCGCACTCTCCGGCGCGCGGTACCTTCGAGCCCACGCCGATGAGGAGAGTGAACCGACGTGAGCAAGTTCGTGCGGCCGGCAGCTGAGGGCGCGGACCCCTTCGGTACGGCGCGTCTGCGCCGCGGAGTGCTGGACGCCTGGGCCACCAGCCCCGCCCGCTTCCGGGAGGACGCCAACGCCGAGGAGGACCTGGTCCTCGGCGGCTACCGGGACCGGCTGGTCGTGGAGCTCGCTCAGAACGCCGCCGACGCGGCCGCCCGGGCCGGGGTCCCGGGCCGGCTCCGGCTGACGCTGCGCGAGCAGGTCCTCGTCGCCGCGAACACCGGCGCGCCGCTGGACGCCGCCGGTGTCGAGTCGCTCGCCACCCTGCGCGCCTCCGCCAAGCGGGACGCGCAAGCGGTCTCGGTGGGCCGGTTCGGCGTCGGCTTCGCCGCCGTCCTGGCCGTGACCGACGAGCCCGCCGTCGTCGGACGGCACGGCGGGGTCCGCTGGTCCCTGCCGGAGGCCCGTGTGCTGGCCTCCGAGACCGCCCGGCACAGCCCCGGGCTGGGCGACGAGATCCGGCGCCGGGACGGGCACGTACCGCTGCTGCGGCTGCCGTTCGCCGCCGAGGGCACCGCTCCGGACCCGTACGACACCGCCGTCATCCTGCCCCTGCGCGACGCGGCCGCCGCCGATCTCGCCGAGCGGCTCCTCGCGGCCGTCGACGACGCCGTACTCCTCGCGCTGCCCGGGCTGGAGGAGATCGCGGTGGAGATCGGGGACGCGCCCGCCCGCGTCCTGCGCCGGTACACCGACGGCGCCCTCACCGTCGTGGAGGACTCGCGGGACGGGACGACCCGCTGGCGGACCGCCGGCGGCCACGGCCCCCTCACCCCCGACCTGCTCGCGGACCGGCCGCTGGAGGAGCGGCTGAGGCCGCACTGGTCGGTGACGTGGGCCGTGCCCGTCGACGCCGAGGGGGCGCCCGCCCGCCCGCGGACCAGCCCCGTCGTGCACGCGCCGACGCCCAGCGACGAGCCGCTCGGCGTGCCCGCCCTGCTCATCGCCTCCTTCCCCCTCGACACCACCCGCCGCCACGCCGCGCCGGGGCCGCTCACCGACTTCCTGGTGCTGCGGGCGGCGGACACGTACGCCGAACTGCTCGCCGACTGGCGGCCGGTGACCGCCGGGGCCGTCGACCTCGTGCCGGGGCCGCTCGGCAAGGGCGAACTGGACGGGGCGCTGCGCCAGGCGATCCTGGAGCGGCTGCCGCGCACCGCCTTCCTGCCGCCCGCCGTGCGGCCCGCCGAGGACGACGGCGACCTGCCGGAGGCCCTGCGCCCGCGGGACGCCGAGGTGGTGGAGGGGGCCGGCGCCGACACCGTGCGCGTGCTGGCCGAGGTGCTGCCGACGCTGCTGCCCGCCGGGCTGGAGCGGCGGGTGGAACTGCGCACCCTGGGGGTGGCCCGGATCCCGCTCGCCGACGCCGTCGACCGGCTGGCGGGGCTGGAGAAGGCCCCGGAGTGGTGGCACCGGCTGTACGAGAGCCTCGCCGGCGTGGATCCCGACCGGCTCTCGGGGCTGCCCGTGCCGCTGGCCGGGGACGCCTCCCCGGCGTCCGGCGCGGCGCGGACCACGATCGGCCCCCGCCAGGTGCTGCTGCCCACGGCGGAGTCGGCGGGCGTCGACGCGGGGGTCCTCACCCGGCTCGGCCTGAAGATGGCCCACCCGGACGCCGCCCATCCGCTCCTGGAGAAGCTCGGGGCGCTGCCCGCGACCCCGCGCGCCGTCCTGACCACCCCGCAGGTGCGGGCCGCCGTCGCCGCCTCCCTGGACGAGGACGGCGGTGCCTGGGACGAGGACGCCCCGGACGCCGAGGAACTCGCCGACACCGTCCTCGCCCTGGTGCGCGACGCCGCTCTGGAGCCCGGTGACGAGCCCTGGCTCGGCGCGCTCGCCCTGCCGGACGAGGACGGCGAACTCGCCCCGGCCGGTGAACTCGTGCTGCCCGGCAGCCCGTTCGCCCAGGTGATCCGGGACGGCGAACTGGCCTGCGTGGACGCCGAACTGGCCGAGAAGTGGGGCGAGCAGCCCCTCGCCGCGTGCGGTGTGCTCGCCGACTTCGCGCTCGTCCGCGCCACCGACGTCGTCCTCGACCCCGACGAGCTCGAACCCCGGGAGGGCGACTTCGCCGAGCCCGACGACGCCGGACTGCTGGACGCCGTCGACGTGTGGTGCGAGGACGTCCTGGACCGCTTCCCGGACACGCCCGTGCCCCCGGTCGCCACCGAGCTGGTCGCCGTCCGCGACCTCGACCTGGTCGACGACGACCGGTGGCCGCAGGCGCTCGCCCTGCTCGCCCAGCCGCCCCTGCGCGACGCCCTGACCCAGCCGGTGCGCGTCCTGCTGCCCGACGGCACGCACGAGGTCGTACGGCCCTACACGGCCTGGTGGCTGCGCGGGCACCCGGTGCTCGACGGGCGGCGTCCGGCGGGGCTGCTCGCCTCCGGCGGGGACCCGCTGCTGCGCGGGCTGTACGACGAGGCCGACGCCACCGGCTTCGACGACGAGCAGGTGCTGCGGGCGCTGGGCGTGCGGACGTCCGTGGCGGCCCTGCTCGATGAGCCGGGCGGTGCCGCCGAACTGCTGGACCGGCTCGCCGACCCGGAGCGGCCGGTCACCGCCGCCCAACTGCACGGGCTGTACGGGGCGCTGGCCGAGCTGGACCCGGACCGGGTGACCCTGCCGGACGAGGTGCGGGCCGTCGTCGACGGGCGGGTGGAGGTGGTGGACGCGGCCGACGCGGTCGTCGTCGACTCGCCCGACCTGCTGCCGTTCACCGAGGGCGTCCCGCTGCTGCCCGTGCGCCCCGCGCGCGCCGCCGAGCTGGCCGAGCTGTTCCAGGTGCGGCGGCTGAGCGAGTCCGTGACGGGCGAGGTCGGCTCCGAGGGCACCGAGCACGACGTGCCGGACCCGGTGCGGGTGCTGCTCGGTCCGCGGACGCCGGACACCTACGTCGAGCACGGGGAACTCGTCGTCGACGGCGTGGAGATCGACTGGCGGCTGACGGACGACGGCGTCCTGCACGCCTCCACCCTGGAGGGCGTCGCCGCGGGGCTGGCCTGGGCGGCGGGCCAGTGGCCTCGGCGGTTCGAGGTCGCGGCACTGCTGGAGGACCCGTCGCGGACGGGCGAACTGGCACGGGACCGCTGGTTCGACTGACGTCCTTCTACGCGTCCCGCACATTTCCTCCGTTTAACGTGCAACCGTTCGGCGGGGTGGTGAGTCTCATGCGGTGAAGCGGCGCGAACAGCCGCTTCACCGAGCACTCGGGCCCCGCCGGACGCATCCGCCCCGCGGGCCCCTGAACACGGGGGACACCACATGCGCATCCGCACCGCCGTCGCCGCCTCGCGCGGCGCCCTCGCCGTCACCGGACCGTCCGCGGTGACGGCCGCGAGCGGCTCCGCCGACGGCGCGAGCGGCTTCGCCGACGTCAAGTAGGAGCGCGGGCGCGGAGCCGGGCGAGGCCAAAACGACGGTCCCCCGAGCGGGACCGGTCAGGTGACGGCCCCGCGCCGTACAACCATTCCCCCGCGTCAGACATCTCATCCTGCGAGCCGACAGGCTCGCGTCCACTCGGGCTCACCGGAGGCACCCTCCCGGACAGCCCCTTCTTCACTTGGGACATGCATGCGCATACGTGCCACCGTGGCCGCCGTCACCGGCGCCCTGGCCCTTTCCGCCCTTGCCGTGCCGGCCGCGCAGGCCGCCGACACCGAGCCGAGCAAGGCCGACTCCTTCAAGGCCGCGCACGAGGCCGCCTCCGGCCGGAGCACCTTCGCCGGCGAGACCGCCGCCGAGGGCGAGCCCTACGTTCTCAACGCCAAGTTCTCCGCCGTCAAGGTCAACAACGGCAAGCCGATCGTCGCCGGCACCACCGGCAGGGTCAGCGTCCCGGTGACCTACACCCTCACGCACTCCGCGGACGTCGACCCCACCGCGGCCGACACCGAGCTGGACGTCGTCCTGTACCGCGGCAGCTCCGTCGACAACGCCTCGAACATCCTCTTCGGGGACGACTGGCCGGTCTGCACCAACGTCTCGACGACCGTCTCCACCTGCAAGGGCACCGTCGACGTCTACCCGGGCGAGGAGCTGACCAACGCCGACGCCACCACCTTCAAGGCGGTCGGCTACGTCATCGACTGGAACGACCAGGACGTCTACTCCGACGTCATCGACTGGACCAAGGTCGGTTACACCGAGCAGGACGCCCTGACCACCGCCAAGCTCCAGCGCCTGTCGAAGCTGACGGTCAACGCCTCCCCGGAGCCGGTGACCAAGGGCAAGACCATCACCGTCACCGGCAAGCTGACCCGCGCGAACTGGGACAGCGGCACGTACACCGGTTACTCCGGCGTCTACGCGCAGCTCCAGTTCCGCAAGAAGGGCTCCACCACCTACAGCACGGTGAAGAGCGTCAAGACCACCTCGACCGGCGGTCTGAGCACCACCGTCAAGGCCTCGGTCGACGGCTACTACCGCTACAGCTTCGTGGGCACCACGACCGCCCCGGCGGTCAAGGCCGCGGGCGACTACGTCGACGTCCGCTGACGCGACGTCCGCTGAAGCCCCATCCGCTGAAGCGACACTCGCTGAAGCGACACGCGCTGAAGCGAGGTCCGTCGCATCGCGGCGGCCGAGTCCCGAGGGACGCACCGTGAAGGGCCCGCACCCCGCAGCCGGCGGGGTGCGGGCCCTTCCGCGTCCTCCCGGCGGCCGCCGGGAGTCAGGCGGGCGCCCGGCGGTCGACCTGTCTCCAGACGATCTCCAGGGCGGCCGCCGCCACGACCGCGACACCCACCGCCACCCAGGGCATCGTCACCCCGACCAGCTTCAGCGCGAAGAAGTCCTGGAGCCACGGGACCACCAGCACCACCAGGAACCCCGCGCCCATCGTGGCCACCAGGGCGATCCGCCACCAGGTGTACGGGCGGGCGATGATCGCCAGGACCCACAGGGTGATCAGGAACAGCGTGAGCGTCGCGGCGCTCGTCTCGGCGTCCAGCGCCCCCGGCCCGGTGTAGTGGCGCCGGGCGATCAGGTACGTGGCGAAGGTCGCGAGGCCCGCCAGCACCCCGCCCGGCACGGAGTACCGCATCACCCGGCGCACGAAGTGGGGGCGGGCCCGCTCCCGGTTGGGGGCGAGGGCGAGGAAGAAGGCCGGGACGCCGATGGTGAGGGTGGACAGCAGGGTCAGGTGGCGGGGCAGGAACGGGTACTCCACCTGCCAGCACACCACCAGCAGCGCCAGCAGCACCGAGTAGACCGTCTTCACCAGGAAGAGCGTCGCCACGCGCGTGATGTTGCCGATGACCCGCCGGCCCTCCGCCACCACCGACGGCAGCGTGGCGAAGCTGTTGTCCAGCAGCACGATCTGGGCGACGGCCCGGGTCGCCTCGGAGCCGGACCCCATCGCGACGCCGATGTCCGCGTCCTTCAGCGCGAGGACGTCGTTGACGCCGTCCCCGGTCATCGCGACCGTGTGCCCGCGGGACCGGAGGGCGCCGACCATGTCCCGCTTCTGCCGCGGGGTGACCCGGCCGAACACGGTGGCCTCGTCCAGGGCCCGCCCCATGCCGTCCCGCTCGGCGGGCAGCCGGCGCGCGTCGACCGTCCTGGCGTCGAGCCCCAGCTTGGCGGCCACCGCGCCGACCGAGACCGCGTTGTCGCCGGAGAGCACCTTGGCGTGGACGTCCTGCTCGGCGAAGTAGCGCAGGGTGTCGGCGGCGTCCGGGCGCAGCCGCTGCTCCAGGACGACGAGGGCGGTGGCGCGGGCGCCGCGGGCGACCTCGTCGTCGTCGAGGTCACGGGCGGCGCGGGCGAGCAGCAGCACCCGCAGGCCCTGTTCGTTGAGCCGCTCGGTCTCGGCGAGGGAGGGGTCGTCGGCGGGCAGCAGGACGTCGGGGGCGCCGAGCAGCCAGGTGCTGGTCTCGCCGTCGCCCTCGCTGAAGGTGGCGCCGCTGTACTTGCGGGCGGAGGAGAAGGGCAGCGACTCGGTGCAGCGCCAGTCGTCGCTGTCCGGGCAGGCGTCGATGATCGCCTGGAGGGAGGCGTTGGGGCGCGGGTCGGACTCGCCGAGCGCGCCCAGCACCTGCCGTACGTAGGTCTCGTCGCTGCCGTCGAGGCCGCGGACCTCGGTGACGTCCATGCCGCCCTCGGTGAGGGTGCCGGTCTTGTCCAGGCAGACGGTGTCGACGCGGGCGAGGCCCTCGATGGCCGGGAGTTCCTGGACGAGGCACTGCTTGCGGCCGAGGCGGATCACGCCGATGGCGAAGGCGACGGAGGTGAGGAGGACCAGGCCCTCCGGGACCATCGGGACGATCCCGCCGACCGTGCGGGCGACGGAGTCCTTGAGGTCGTTGCCCTTGACGACGAGCTGGGTGACGACCAGGCCGATCGCGGCGGGCGCCATCATCCACGTCACGTACTTGAGGATGGTGGAGATGCCGGAGCGCAGCTCGGAGTGGACGAGGGTGAAGCGGGAGGCCTCCTCGGCGAGCATGGCGGCGTAGGCCTCGCGGCCGACCTTGGTGGCCCGGAACGCGCCGCCCCCGGCGACGACGAAGCTGCCGGACATCACGGTGTCGCCGTGGCGTTTGACGACGGGGTCGGCCTCGCCGGTGAGCAGCGACTCGTCGATCTCCAGGCCGTCGGCCTCCGCGCAGACGCCGTCCACCACGATCTTGTCGCCGGGCCCGATCTCGACGACGTCGTCCAGGACGAGGGCGGAGGTGGCGACCTCGACGGCGATCCCGTCGCGGCGGACGGTCGGCCGGGCCTCGCCGATCACCGCGAGGGAGTCGAGGGTCTGCTTCGCCCGCCACTCCTGGATGATCCCGATGGCGGTGTTGGCGAGGATCACGAACCCGAACAGGCCGTCCTGGATCGGCGCCACGACCAGCATGACCAGCCAGAGCACGCCGATGATCGCGTTGAAGCGGGTGAGGACGTTGGCCCGGACGATCTCCCCGACGGTGCGGCTGCTGCGCACGGGGACGTCGTTGACCTGACCGCGCGCGACGCGCTCCGCGACCTCGGCACTGGTGAGCCCGGTCGCCGTACGGGCCGGGGCGGCGGCGTCGGTATGGGTCATGGAATCGACGGTACGTGCGGATCCGGGCGTTCACCCGCCGGATGCCCGGAAGATCCGACCTCGGGAGGAGGGCCGTCGTGCGCTGGTACTACTCGGCCTACTCGGCCCCGGACGTTTCCTTCGGGGCCGCGGCGTCCCGGGCGGCCGCGCCCTTGAGGGCCGCGTCCCTGCGGCGGACGTACCAGACGCCGATGAGGCCCAGGCCGCCGCCCGCCAGGCAGGTCCACAGCCACCACAGATGGCCGTGGTCGTCGAACCAGCCGTAGAAGGGGAGCTGGACGAGGAAGAGGGCGAACCAGAGGATCGTGCCGCCGGTGATGGTGGCGACCACGGGCCCCTCCAGGGGCTCCGGCGCCTCGTGCCTCGGTGTCCACTTCGCCATGTCCACAGCTTACGAGGCGCGGGGGCCGGCCCGCGGCCCGCGGCCACCGCTTCCGGCTCGCGGGGGAGGGCGGCCGTGACCGGCGGGGACGGTGGCCGTGACCGGCGGGAACGGCCGTCGCGACGGCCGGGGGACGGCCGGTGGACGGCCCGCGGCGCGCGGGTCTACGCGCGGAGATAGCGATCACGGTCTCATATGTTCATACTGAAACCGTTTGTGCCTGTTCACTTATGTTCGTAGGAAGCGCCAAAGCGGCTGGGGGAAGCCCGCTGGTGATGAGGTTACGCATGTCCACCTCGGCCCCCGCCAAGGTTCCCACGCCCGAAGGACCGGGCGGCGCGCCCGCGTACGGCGCACTCGACCGGTACTTCCGGATCTCCGAGCGGGGCAGCTCGCTCGCCCGTGAGGTGCGCGGCGGTTTCGCCACCTTCTTCGCGATGGCTTACATCATCGTGCTCAACCCGATCATCCTCGGCAGCGCGAAGGACATGTACGGGCATCAGCTCGACAACGGCCAGCTGGTCACCGCGACCTGCCTGACCGCCGCGTTCACCACGCTGCTGATGGGCGTCATCGGCAACGTGCCGATCGCGCTGGCCGCCGGTCTCGGCGTGAACTCCGTCGTCGCGCTCCAGCTCGCGCCCCGCATGTCCTGGGCGGACGCGATGGGCATGGTGGTGCTGGCCGGTTTCGTGGTCATGCTGCTGGTCGCCACCGGTCTGCGCGAGCGCGTCATGAACGCCGTGCCGTTCGGGCTGCGCAAGGCCATCTCGATCGGTATCGGCCTGTTCATCATGCTGATCGGGCTCGTGGACTCCGGGTTCGTCACCCGGATGCCGGACGCCGCCCAGACCACCGTCCCGCTCCAGCTGGGCGCCGACGGTCACCTCGACGGCTGGCCGGTCCTGATCTTCGTCCTCGGTGCGCTGCTCACCCTGGCCCTGATCGTCCGCAAGGTGCCCGGCGCGATCCTGATCTCGATCGTCGCCATGACCGTCCTGGCGCTGGTCGTCAACGCCGTCGCCACGGTGCCGTCCTGGGGCCTCACCGTCCCGCAGTGGCCCGGCAACCCCGTCGCCACCCCCGACTTCGGTCTGATCGGCGAGGTCAGCCTCTTCGGCGGGTTCTCCGAGGTCGGCGTGCTGACCGGGATCCTCTTCGTCTTCACCGTGCTGCTGTCGTGCTTCTTCGACGCGATGGGCACGATCATGGGCGTCAGTGACGAGGCCAAGCTGACGGACGCGCAGGGCCAGATGCCGGGCATCAACAAGGTCCTCTTCGTCGACGGTCTCGCCGTCGCCGCCGGCGGTGCCAGCTCCTCCTCCGCCACCACCGCCTTCGTGGAGTCCACGGCCGGCGTCGGCGAGGGCGCCCGCACCGGCTTCGCGAACCTCGTCACCGGTGGTCTCTTCGCCGTCGCGCTCTTCCTGACCCCCGTCGCGACGATGGTCCCGTCCCAGGCCGCCACCCCGGCCCTGCTCGCGGTCGGCTTCCTGATCCTGGCGAACTCCGTCAGGGACATCGACTGGGCGGACTACACCATCGCCATCCCGGCCTTCATCACGATGGTGATGATGCCGTTCACCTACTCGATCACCAACGGCATCGGCATGGGCTTCATCACCTTCGTGGTGCTGCGCCTGGCGGCCGGGCGGGGCCGGGAGGTCCCGGCGGCGCTGTACGCGGTCTCGGCCGTGTTCGCCTTCTACTACCTGATGCCGGCCCTCGGCCTCACCTGAGCCCGACGCCGGCCCTCGGCGTCACCTGAGCCCGACAGGGCCCGACGCCGGCCCTCGGCCTGGCCTGAGCCCGACAGGGCCCGACACCGGCCCCGGGCCGGGCGTGAGCCCGGTGGCGGGCCGCGGGGTCAGGTGAGCCCGTGGAACTTCTCCGTCTCCTCGACGGCGGTCTGGAACCGCTCGTCGAAGTCATCCCGAATGAGCGTCCGGACGACATAGTCCTGGACGCTCATTCCCCGTTTGGCGGCGTGGTGCCGGAGCCGTTCGAGCAGGTCGTGGTCTATTCGCAGGCTGAGCACACTGGTCCCCATGGGTACGAGGGTCGCGGCCCGGTTCCGTCCGGTGGGTGGCGTTCCGCACTCCTATCACCCGTATGAGTGACTTCCGGCGGTGGCTGAGAATGAGTGGCGGGCATCACGGGCAAAGACGCTCCCCCCGGTAGTCCTTAGCCAGGGTAATGAGTTACGCTAAAGAGATGCCGGACCTTAGCCATGGCGACGACGCGGCCGCCGTCAACTCCCTGCGCTCCGCCGTGATGCGGCTGTCGCGTCGGCTCAAGCACCAGCGGGTCGACGAGTCGCTGAGCCCGACCGAGATGTCGGTGCTCGGCACCCTGTCCCTCTGCGGCAGCGCCACCCCGGGTGAGCTCGCCCGCAAGGAGCATGTGCAGCCGCCCTCGATGACCCGCATCGTCGCCCTGCTGGAGGCCAAGGGCCTGGTCCGGCTGGAGCCGCATCCGGAGGACCGGCGGCAGAAGGTCGTCACCAAGACCGAGCAGGCCGAGACCATGCTCGAGGAGAGCCGCCGCAAGCGGAACGCGTTCCTCGCCACGCTGGTCGACGGCCTCGACGAGGACGAGTGGGCGAAGCTGCGCGCGGCCGCCCCCGTGCTGGAGAAGCTCGCACACCTGTAGGCAGTCCACGAGGAGGCGAACCCTTTTGAGTACGGGATCCGGAGCAGACTCCGCCCCCGCACCGACCACCCACGATTCCCCGCCCGCCCCCGACACCCCCCGCAAATCCTCGATGTTCGGTGCCCTGAAGGTCAGGAACTACCGCCTGTTCTTCGGCGGCCAGGTCGTCTCCAACATCGGCACCTGGATGCAGCGCATCGCCCAGGACTGGCTGGTGCTCAGCCTCACCGGCTCCGCCACCGCCGTCGGCGTCACGACGGCCCTGCAGTTCCTGCCGATGCTGCTGTTCGGCCTGTACGGCGGCGTCCTCGTCGACCGGCTGCCCAAGCGCCGCACGCTGCTCGGGACCCAGTCCGCGATGGCCGTCACCGGTATCGCGCTCGCGCTCCTCACCCTCTCCGGGCACGTGGAGGTCTGGCACGTCTACGTCGCCGCCTTCGCCGTCGGTCTCGCCACCGTCCTGGACAACCCGGCCCGCCAGTCCTTCGTCAGCGAGATGGTCGGCCCGGATCAGCTCCAGAACGCGGTGAGCCTGAACGCCGCGAACTTCCAGTCCGCCCGCCTCGTCGGCCCGGCCGTCGCCGGCGTGATGATCACCGGCGTGGGCACGGGATGGGCGTTCCTCTTCAACGGTCTGTCCTTCGTCGCGCCCATCGCCGGCCTGCTGCTGATGCGCGCCCGCGAGCTGCACGTCGTCCAGCGGGCGCCGCGCGGCAAGGGCCAGCTGCGGGAGGGGCTGCGGTACGTGGCCGGGCGTCCGGATCTGACCTGGACGATCGTCCTGGTCGGGTTCGTCGGCACCTTCGGCTTCAACTTCCCCGTCTACCTCTCCGCCTTCGCCGACGACGTCTTCGACGCGGGCGCGGGCTCCTACAGCCTGTTCAACACGCTGATGGCGTTGGGCTCGGTGGCCGGCGCGCTGCTGGCGGCCCGGCGCGGCACGGCCAGGATGCGGGTGCTGATCGCGGCGGCGGTGGCGTTCGGCCTGGTCGAGCTGGTCGCGGCGGCGGCACCCTCGCTGTGGCTGTTCGCGCTGCTCATGGCCCCGATCGGGATGTTCGGCATGACGGTCAACGTCACCGCGAACACCAGCATCCAGATGGGCACCGACCCGGCCATGCGCGGCCGTGTCATGGCGCTGTACATGATGGTCTTCCTCGGCGGTTCGCCGGTGGGCGCGCCGATCGCGGGCTGGATCACGGACGCGTACGGCGTCCGGGCCGGTCTGGCGGTGGGCGGCGCGATCGCCGCGCTCGCGGCGGCGGCCATCGGCCTGGTCCTGGCCCGGGTGGGCAACCTGCGCCTGACGGTGGGCTGGCGCCGCGGGCACCCGACGGTGCGGTTCGTGCCGCGGGAGCGGCGGGAGGAGCTGGCGGCGGCGGCCTGACCGGCGGGGGCGTCAGTCCCGGGGGAACCCGTCGGTCTGGAGGGTGAGGCCGACGACGGTGCCGGTGAGGTCGACGTCGTCCCCGAAGGAGACGATCGTCTCGATCGCGTAGTCGTCGTCCTTGGGGTGGACGTAGAGGCGGCACCTGCCCTGATACGGGTCGACGATGAGGTACACGGGGACTTCCGCCAGCGCGTAGGCGGTCTTCTTGGGGCCGTAGTCGTTGGCGGCCGTGCCCCGGGAGATGACCTCGGCGACGAACTCGACGTCCTCATGGCGCCAGCGGCCCTCGTCGTCCTTCGCGGCGGAGGCCCTGAGCACGGCCACGTCCGGACAGAACCCGTTCTCGTGGCCGGGGAAGTCGATGCGTACGTCCGAGAAGACCTTCACGTCCGTCCCGAACCTGGCGTCGACGGCCAGCACGATGCGCCGGATGATCTCCCAGTGGGTTTCGCGCTGCGGCGTCGTATGGACGTTGCCCCCGACGATCTCGACCCGGAATCCTTCGGGGACGGGCATCCGCTCAAGGCGCTCGAACCACTCGTCCAAGCGCTTGGTGTTGGCATCGGCCATGGCGATCCTGTCGTCTACGACGGTCATCGTGGCGCTCCTCCCCGGCTGCCCCGTGGGCGGGCGCGGCCGCGCGGTACAACGATACGCACGGTGACCGGGACACGCCCGGACGCGCGTGGTGGCGGTCACACTGGCTCACACTGGCTCCATGAGACTTTTCGCCGCCGTCCTGCCCCCGCGGGCCGTCACGGACGAACTCGCCGCCGAGGTGGCCGTGCTGCGGAGGCTGCCGGGGGCGGACGGGCTGCGCTGGACCGGCCTGCCCGGCTGGCACTTCACGCTCGCCTTCTACGGCGAGGTCGACGAGGACGTCGTACCGGAGCTGTCGGCGCGGCTGGAGCGGGCGGCGCGGCGCAGCGCGCCGTTCGAGCTGGCGTTGCGGGGCGGCGGGCAGTTCGGGCGCGGGCGGGCCCTGTGGACCGGGGCGGCGGGGGACGTGGCCGCGCTGCGGCTGCTGGCCGGCCGGGCGGAGGCGGCGGCCCGCAAGGCCGGCCTGGACCTGGGGGAGCACCGCCGCTACCAGGCCCATCTGACGCTGGCCCGCAGCCGGGACGCCGTCGACGTCCGGCCGTACGTCGAGGCGCTGCGCGCCTTCGCCGGCCGGACGTGGACCGTGGAGGAGCTGGTCCTCGTCCGCAGCCGCCTGCCCCGGTCCGGGGTGCCGGGCGAGCAGCCCCGCTATGAGCCGGTCGGGCGCTGGGCGCTCGGGGGCGACCGTTAGGCTCGAAGGGTGGACCCGAAGACCCGTAACCGGATCATGGCCGGTGTGCTTGTGCTGATGTTCGTCGTGGTGGCGGTGGCGGCGGCGCTCGGAAAGTAGCGGTGCGGTCGCGCTCCGCGGGGGCGGGGATCCGTGCGTCGTGGTCGGCCGCGGGCCGGTGGGGGCTGGTCGCGCGGTTCCCCGCGCCTCTGGTGGGGTGTGGCCTTGCGGTGTTGCCAGGTGCGCCCCTGGTGGGGTGCCTTTGCGGCGTCGGCAGGTGCGCCCCTGGCGGGGTGTGCCCCCAAGGCGTCACCAGGCGAAGGCCTCCGGGGACGGGCCCGGGCCCGGGAAGATGTCGTTCAGGTCGGTCAGGAGGTCCTCGGTGAGGTCCAGGTCGACCGCGCGGACGGCGGAGGCGAGCTGCTCGGCGGTGCGCGGGCCGACGATCGGGCCGGTCACGCCGGGGCGGGTGAGCAGCCAGGCGAGAGCGACCTCACCGGGTTCGAGACCGTGCTTGTCGAGCAGGTCCTCGTAGGCCTGGATCTGGGCGCGTGCGGTGGGGTCGGCGAGGGTGGCGGCGGCCCGGCCACTGGTCCGGCGTCCGACCTCGGCCTCCTTCTTGATGACCCCGCCGAGCAGGCCGCCGTGCAGCGGCGACCAGGGGATGACGCCGAGCCCGTACTCCTGCGCGGCCGGAATGACCTCCATCTCGGCGCGCCGCTCGGCGAGGTTGTAGAGGCACTGCTCGCTGACGAGGCCGATCGTCCCGTGCCGGCGGCCGGCGATCTCGTTGGCCTGGGCGATCTTGTACCCGGGGAAGTTGGAGGACCCGGCGTAGAGGATCTTGCCCTGCCGCACCAGCACGTCGATCGCCTGCCAGATCTCCTCGAAGGGAGTGGCGCGGTCGATGTGGTGGAACTGGTAGAGATCGATGTAGTCCGTCCGCAGCCGCTTGAGGCTGGCGTCGACGGCCCGCCGGATGTTCAGCGCGGAGAGCTTGTCGTGGTTGGGCCACGCGTCGCCGTCCGCCGCCATGTTGCCGTAGACCTTGGTGGCGAGGACGACCTTGTCGCGGCGGTCGCCGCCCTGCGCGAACCAGTTGCCGATGATCTCCTCGGTGCGGCCCTTGTTCTCACCCCAGCCGTACACGTTCGCCGTGTCGAGGAAGTTGAGGCCGGCGTCCAGCGCCGCGTCCATGATGGTGTGACTGTCGGCCTCGTCGGTCTGGGGGCCGAAGTTCATGGTCCCGAGGACCAGTCGGCTGACCTTGAGGCCGGTGCGTCCGAGCTGCGTGTACTTCATGACCGCCCAGCCAACGGCTTGGAGTGCGCTCCATGCAAGAGGGGGCGGTCAGTCGCGGGGGAACTCGCCGGTGGTGAGGACGAGGCCGACGGGGGTGCCGGTGAGGTCGAGGTCCTTGCCGAAGGCGACCGTCGTCTCGACCTGGTAGTCGCCCTCCTTGGGGTCGGTGTAGAGGTGGCACCGCCCCTGGTAGGGGTCCGCGATGACGTAGACGGGCACCTCGGCGGTGGCGTACGCGGTCTTCTTCGGGCCGTAGTCGTTGGCGCCGGTCCCCTTGGAGATCACCTCGGCGACGAACACCACGTCCTCGTGCCGCCAGCGGCCGTCCTCCGTCCTGGCGGCGCCCTCGGCCACCACGGTCACGTCGGTCGCGAACCCGTTGAGGTGCCCCGGGTAGTCGATGCGCACGTCGGACTTCACGCGGGTGCGCGGGTATTTCGTCCGCAGTTGCTCGACGATGTCCAGGATGATCTCCCAGCGGGTGTCCCGCTGCGGCGACATGTGGACGGTCCCCTCGACGATCTCGACCTTGTATCCCTCGGGGACGGGCATCTTCTCGAGCCGCTCGAACATCTCGTCGAGCGTGTCCGCGTTGTCGCTCTCGGCCATCGCGATCCTGTCGTCTAGGACGGTCATCGTGGCGCTCCTCACCGGCCGCACCGTCGACGCGTGCGGCCGCGCGGTACAACGATACGCACGGTGACCGGGTCACGCGGCGGCCTCACCGTGCCCGTGCGGTCAGCCGGTCCTGTGCGGTCAGCCGCGCCCGTGCGGTCAATCGGTCCCGTACGGTCCGCCCACGTCCCACCCCTGGTACATCGCCTCCGCGAACGCCGCCGCGATCTTGTGCTCGCCGCTCGCGTTGGGGTGGGTGCCGTCGTAGGTGTCGCCGTGGATGTCGTACGACGGCGGGATCGAGGCCAGCAGCAGCGGGGAGGCCGCTTCGTCGAGGTCGGCGGCCGTCTTGCCGAGCAGTTCGTTGAAGCGGGCGACCTGCTCGGCGAAGGGCTCGTCGGCGGCGGCGCGGATGTTGGGGATGACGGGGAGGAGGACCATGCTCACTCGCGGGTTCGCCGTCCGGGCGGCGGTGATGAAGGCGCGGACGTTCTCCGCGGTCTGCTCGGCGTTCGTGTAGAAGCCGAGGTCGATCAGGCCCAGGGAGACCAGCAGCACGTCCGCCCGGCCGGCCCGCACCGCCTCGCCGATCAGCGGGGCCATGTGCAGCCAGCCCTCGCCCCAGCCGGCCAGGTGCCGGCGGGGGAAGCCGGGGTCGGCGTACGCGTACGAGACGGGCGCGTCCGCCGCCTTGTCGTACAGCGTCTCGCGGGGGCCGACGAAGGTGAAGGGGCCGCCGTACGTCGCGCACAGGTGCTGCCACAGGCGGTGGCGCCACGTGTGTTCACCGGCGCTGCCGATCGTCATCGAGTCGCCGACGGGCATCAACCTGAGCATCCGCTCATCATGGTGGATCGGGGAGACGCGTGGGGTGTGAGGCCCGCCACGACCCCTCCGGAGCCGGGCGGGGTGGCAGTCTTGGGGGATGCGCCGACCGTTCGCCCTGCTCGCCGGGGCCCTGCTCGTGGCCGCCTGCGCGGTGCCCGCCTCCGCGGTGCCCGCCTCCGCCGCCGACGGGGACGAGGGCTTCACCGTCGAGGACCCCCGCATCACCGAGTCCAGCGGACTGGCGGCCTCCCGTCAGCATCCCGGTGTGTACTGGACGCACAACGACCAGGACACCGGCGCCTACCTCTACGCGGTCGACAGCGGCACCGGCGAGACCGTCGCGAGGATCACGATGACCGGCGTGGGCACCCCCCGCGACATCGAGGCGATCGGCATCGGCCCCGACGACCGGATCTACGTCGGCGACATCGGCGACAACGACGGCGTCGAGTGGGACCACGTGTGGATCTACGAGCTGCCCGAGCCGAAGACGCTGAAGGACCAGGCGGTCCGCGCCACCCAGTACGTCGTGCGGTACTCCGACGGGCCCCGCGACGCCGAGTCGCTCGTCGTGCACCCGAAGACCGGGCGCGTCTACATCATCGACAAGCAGGAGGACGGCGGGCACCTGTACGCGGGGCCGGCCCGGCTCTCCGCGTCCGGCACCAACGTCTACGAGCCCGTCGCCCCCATCGACCTGTGGGCCACCGACGCCGCCCTCTCCCCGGACGGCGGCCGGCTCGCCGTCCGCGGCTACTTCGGCGGCATCCTCTACGACTGGAACGACGGCACCCCCGAGCGGCTGGAGCGGCTCGACGTACCCCTGCAGCGGCAGGGGGAGTCCGTGACGTACTCGGCCGACGGCTCGAAGCTGCTGTACGGCACCGAGGGCACCGCCAGTGAGGTGCGGGCGCAGGACGCGCCCGGCGCGTCGGAGGACTCCGAGTCGCCCTCGGGCAGCGGGAGTCCGGGGGCCTCCGGCAGCGGCGACGACGGCGGCGAGGGAACGGGCGGCACCGTGCGGACGGGCGCCTTCGCCCTGGCCGTCGTGTGCGCCGCCGTCTTCGGCCTGCGGCGGCTGCGGCGCCGCGGCTGAACAGGACCGCGGACCCGGACCTTTGACCCCGGATCAGTAAGGTAAGGCGAACCTAACATCAGATAAGGTTTTGTTTGCAACTACCTGTGAGGCGTACACATCTGGGGAGCCGGCCTTGCCGCACACGAGCGAGACCGCGGGACGGACCGCGGGACAGACCGCGGGACGGACCGCGGGACACGGGCCCGACGCCGTGACCGAGGAGGGATGGACCGAGCTCGGGTCCCCCGCCGAGCTGCGCGCACTGCTGGGCGAGCCGTGGCCCGTGGTGATCGAGAAGGTCCACGACCGGCTCACCGACAAGGACCTGGAGATCCTGGCCCGTTCGCCCTTCTGTCTGCTGGCCACCTCCGACGCGCGGGGCAACTGCGACGTCTCCCCGCGCGGTGACGGCGCGGGCTTCACCCATGTCCTCGGGCCCGGCCGGATCGCCCTGCCCGACCGGCCGGGCAACCGGCGCGGCGACAGCTTCCACAACATCCTCCAGAACCCGCACGCCGGTCTGCTGTACCTGGTTCCCGGCGGCAAGGAGGTCCTGCGCGTCAACGGCCGGGCCCGCGTCCTCACCGACGCCCCGTTCTTCGACGCCATGGCCGAGGAGGGCCGGCGCCCCACGCTGGCCCTGGTTCTCGACATCGACGAGATCTACCTGCACTGCCCGCAGTCGCTGCGCCGTTCGGGCGTGTGGGACCCGGCGTCCTGGCCGCCGGTCGGCTGAATCCTGACCGCCGGTCAGCTGACTTCGGGACACCGGTCGGCTGAATCCGGGCCGCCGGTCGGCCGAGTCCGGCGTTCCGGCCGGAAGTTCGATATCAGGACACCCTGTCGAAAATGATTTAGGTGAGGCTAACCTTGCCTGTGTGAGATCTGGTGAAGAAGCAGCCGGCACCCCCCGTCTGCGCGGTCATGAACTGTCGGCCACGGGCGTGACCGTGTCGTACGACGGCACCGACGTCGTGCACGACGCCGCGGTCGCGCTCCGGCCCGGCGAGGTGACCGTCCTGGTCGGCCCCAACGGCAGCGGGAAGTCGACGCTCCTGCGGACGATCGCCCGGTTGCAGCGCGCCCGCAGCGCCACCCTCAGGATCGACACCGACACCGACGCCCTCGCCCTGACGGCCCGTGACTTCGCCCGCCACGTCGCCCTGCTGACCCAGGGCCGGCCCACGCCCGGCGGACTCACCGTGCGGGACGTCGTCGAGTTCGGCCGCTACCCCTACCGGGGGCGCTTCGGCCGGCCCGACCCGGACGCCCCGGCCGCCGTCGACCGGGCGCTCGCCCTCACCGGCGTCACCGGGCTCGCCGCGCGCGGCGCCGACCACCTGTCCGGCGGGCAGTTGCAGCGGGTGTGGCTCGCGAGCTGCCTCGCCCAGGAGACCGGCGTCCTGCTCCTCGACGAGCCGACCACCTACCTCGACCTGCGCTACCAGGTCGAACTCCTCGACCTGATCCGCGACCTGGCGGACGACCACGGCATCGCCGTCGGCGTCGTCCTGCACGACCTCGACCAGGCGGCGGCCGTCGGCGACCGGATCACCCTGCTCGAGGCGGGCCGGATCGTCGCCGACGGCCCGCCCGAGGACGTCCTGACACCGGAGCGCCTCACCGCCGTCTACGGCATCCGCATCGACGTCGACACCGACCCCCTCACCGGCCGGCTGCGCACCCGCCCGATCGGCCGCCACCACACGCGGGACACGCGTGGCACTCCCAGCGAAAGGCTCGGCACCACCTCATGAGACGACTCCTGCTGACCGCGGCGACCACGGCCGCCGCGGCGCTCACCCTCGCCGCGTGCGGCACCACCGAGCCCGCCGCCGACAAGGCCGAGAAGACCTCCGAGGCCATCACCCTCACCGACGCCACCGGCGCGAAGGTCGAGCTCGACGGCCCGGCCACCAAGATCGTCACCACGGAGTGGAACGTCACCGAGAGCGTCCTGTCGCTCGGTATCGACCCCGTCGGCGTCGCCGACGTCAAGGGCTACAAGACCTGGGACACCGCCGTCCCGCTGAAGAGCGAGCCGAAGGACATCGGCACGCGCGGCGAGCCGAGCATGGACACCGTCGCCTCCCTCGCGCCCGACCTCATCGTCGCCACCACCGACCTGACCGCCGCCGCCGTGAAGCAGTTGCGCGAGGTCGCCCCGGTCCTGTCGGTGAAGTCCGCCGACGGCACGGGCCAGATCGAGCAGATGCTGGAGAACGTCGACCTCATCGCCGAGGCCACCGGCACCACCGACAAGGCCAAGACGCTCCGCGCCGGCTTCGAGGCCAAGGTCGCGGAGGGCAAGAAGGCCCTCACCGACGCCGGTCTCGCGGGCGCCCAGTACGCCTTCGCCGACGGCTACGTCACCTCCAACCAGGTCACCCTGCGCCCGTACACCGGCACCTCCCTCATCGGCGAGGTCAACGAGCAGCTCGGCCTGAAGAACGCCTGGACGGTCGAGGGCGACGCGGCGTACGGCCTCGGCTCCACCGACGTCGAGGGCCTCACCGACCTTCCGGACGACGTCCGGTTCGCCTACATCGGCAGCGACGAGGACGCGAGCAGCACCCCCTTCACCGGCGCGCTCGCCAAGAACGCCGTGTGGACGTCCCTGCCGTTCGTGAAGGCCGGCGACGTGCACCGGCTGCCCGACGGCATCTGGATGTTCGGCGGTCCCGGGTCGATGGAGGCGTACATCGACGCCGTCGTCGACGCGCTGACGAAGTAACGCGCCCCATGGCCGTCACCGCAACGACCCCCGCCACCCGTCCGTCGACGGCCACGTCCCGGACGGGCGCGGCCGCGGTGACGGCCGGGCTCGTCCTCCTGGTCGCCGTCCTCGCCGTCGTCGACATCACCCAGGGCACCGCCTCCGTCGGACCGGCCGAGGTGTTCAAGGCCCTGACCGGCCGGGCCGATCCGGCCGACGCGTCCGTCGTGATCGCCTCCCGGCTGCCCCGGATGACCGCCGGCCTCCTCGTCGGCGCCGTCCTCGGCGTGGCCGGCGCCGTGCTCCAGGCCGTCAGCCGCAACGTCCTCGCCTCCCCCGACACCCTCGCGGTGAACGCCGGTTCCTACCTGGCGCTCGGGCTGGTCGGCGCGACCGGCGTCTCCCTGCCGATGCTCGCCTCCTCCGGCGTCGCCTTCGCCGGCGGGCTCCTGGCCGCGGCCGTCGTGCTCGCGCTGTCCGGCCTCGGCACCGGCACCGTACGGCTGGTCCTCGCCGGCACCGCGCTGGCGCTGGGCCTGAACTCCGTGACGGAGGGCCTGCTCCTGCTGTTCCCCGAACAGACGGAGGGCCTCTACCAGTGGAACCAGGGCAGCATCGGCCAGAACGGCTTCGACGGCGTCCTCCAGATGCTGCCCGTCGCCGTGATCGGTCTCGCCGGACTGCTGCTGACGGCCCGCCGGGTCGACGCGCTCGCCCTCGGCGACGACGCCGCGCGCGGACTGGGCGTCCCGGTCCGCGCCACCCGCGTCACGGTCGTCGTGCTGGCGGCGCTGCTGTCCGCGGCCGCGGTCACCCTCGCCGGGCCCATCGGCTTCGTCGGCCTGTGCGCACCGGCCCTGGTCCGTCCGCTCTCCCGCCGCTACCGGGGCTTCTTCCGCGCCCGGACGACCCTGCCGGTGGCCGGTCTGGTCGGCGCCGGGCTGGTCCTCGGGTCGGACGTGCTGCTGCGGGCCCTCGTCCCCGCGGACACCGCGGTCGCCGTGCCCACCGGTGTCGTCACCAGCCTGGTCGGCGCGGTCTTCCTGGTGGTGATGGCGCTGCGGCTGCGGGACACCTCCGGCGCCGAGGCCCCGGACCGGATGCGCATCCCGAGCCGCACGGCGTTCCTCGTCACGGTGGCCGCCCTCGTCGCCGTCGCCGTCGGCGTGACGATCGCCGGCGTCCTGCTGGGCGACAGCAAGCTCCTGCTCGGCGACGTCGCCAACTGGGCGCAGGGGCGGGCCGGGCGGGCCGTCTCCTTCGTCCTGGACACCCGGATGCCCCGCGTGCTCGCCGCCCTGTGCGCGGGCGGGGCGCTCGCCCTGGCCGGCACGCTGGTGCAGGCCGTGACCCGCAACCCGCTCGCCGAACCGGGCGTCCTCGGCGTCTCCGGCGGAGCCGCGCTGGGCGCCGTCCTGCTCGTCACCACCGTGCCCGTCGCCGGCACCTGGAGCGTCGCGGGCGCCGCCTTCGCGGGCGCCGCCGCGGCCTCCGTGATCGTCTTCGGGCTCGCCGCGCGGGGCGGCTACCAGCAGAACCGGCTGGTCCTCGTCGGCGTCGGTGTGGCCGCCGGGACGACGGCGCTGATCAGCCTGCTCATCGTGCTCACCGATCCGTTCAACGCCACGAAGGCGCTGACCTGGCTGTCCGGTTCGACGTACGGGCGGACCCTGCCGGACGTCGCGCCCGTCGCGCTCGTCCTGGCGCTGGGCCTCGCCGTCGCGGTCGCCCGGCGCACCGAGCTGGACCTCGTCTCCCTGAACGGCGACACCCCGCGCCTCCTCGGCCTGAGCCTGTCCCGGACCCGGCTCGGCTTCCTGGTGGTGAGCGTCCTGCTCAGCGCGACCGCCGTGGCCTCGGCCGGCACCATCGGCTTCGTGGGCCTCGTCGCACCACACGCGGCCCGCGCCCTCGTGGGCCGCCGGCACGTCCGCGTGGTCCCGGTCGCCGTCCTCCTCGGCGCCGCGCTCGTCTGCACCGCCGACCTCCTCGGCCGCACGGTCATCGCGCCCGCCCAGTTGGGCGCGGGCCTGATGACGGCGGTGATCGGGACACCGTACTTCCTGTATCTGCTGGTGCGGAGCCGGCGGTAGGTCCGTGGGGAGACTCGTCCCCTCGGGGCGAGTCTCCCGCCCCGCTTCTTGACGTGGCCATGCAGCGTTAGTTTCCTGGGGGGTGCGCGGTGTGTGGGAGCGCTCCCATATGTTCCGGGCCCGCGCCTCCCCGAGAGGAAGCAACGCCATGTTCCGCAGCATGCGCAGAGCGCTGTGCGCCGTGGTCGCGGCCCTGCTGTTACCGCTGGCGGCGGGCGCGCAGAGCGCCCGCGCGGCCGAACCCGACACCGCCGTATCGGCGGCCGACGCCGGAGCCGGCTACTGGCACACCAGCGGCCGTCAGATCCTGGACGAGGCCGGGCAGCCGGTCCGGATCGCCGGCATCAACTGGTTCGGCTTCGAGACCGCCAACCACGTCGTCCACGGCCTGTGGGCCCGCGACTACAAGAGCATGATCGACCAGATGAGGTCGCTGGGTTACAACACCCTCCGGCTGCCGTTCAGCGACGACATCCTCAAGAGCGGCACCCTGCCGGACAGCATCGACTTCTCCGGCGGCAAGAACGCCGACCTGGCGGGCCTGACCTCGCTCCAGGTACTGGACAAGATCGTCGGGTACGCCGGCCAGTCCGGCCTCAAGGTCGTCCTGGACCGGCACCGCCCGGACGCGGCCGGGCAGTCCGCGCTCTGGTACACCTCGGCGGTCCCGGAGTCGACGTGGATCGCGAATCTGACCTCCCTCGCCTCCCGTTACGCCGGTGACGCCACCGTCGTCGGCATCGACCTGCACAACGAGCCGCACGACCCCGCCTGCTGGGGCTGCGGCGACACGGCCCTGGACTGGCGCCTCGCCGCCGAGCGGGCCGGCAACGCCGTCCTCGCCGTCAACCCCGACCTGCTGGTCTTCGTCGAGGGCGTGCAGTCCTTCAACGGCGTCTCGGGATGGTGGGGCGGCAATCTGATGGGCGTCGCCCAGTACCCCGTCCGCCTCGACGTCCCGAACCGGCTCGTCTACTCCGCCCACGACTACGCGACGAGCGTGGCCCAGCAGAGCTGGTTCAGCGACCCGTCGTTCCCGTCCAACATGCCCGGCATCTGGGACAAGTACTGGGGCTACATCTTCCAACAGAACATCGCCCCGGTCTGGCTCGGCGAGTTCGGTACGACCCTCCAGTCGACGGTCGACCAGCAGTGGCTGGCCGCCCTCGTCGACTACCTGCGCTCGACCTCGGCGTACGGCGCCGACTCCTTCCACTGGACCTTCTGGTCCTGGAACCCCAACTCCGGGGACACCGGCGGCATCCTCAAGGACGACTGGACGACCGTGGACACGGTGAAGGACGGCTACCTGGCGAGCATCAAGTCGGCGGGCTTCGACCCGGGGGACGGCGGTACGGACCCCTCGGACCCCGAGGACCCCGGCTCTTCGGCGGCCTGCGCCGCCGCCTACACCGTCACCAGCGACTGGGGCAGCGGCTTCAACGCCGACGTGAAGGTCACCAACACCGGGACGACGCCGATCACGTCCTGGCGGGTGACCTGGACCTGGCCGGGCGCCCAGCAGGTCACCAGCATGTGGAACGCGTCGTACACGCAGAGCGGGGCGACGGTGACGGCGGTCAACGCGGCCCACAACGGGTCGGTCGCGACCGGGGCGTCGACGAGCTTCGGCTTCGGGGGCGCGCCCGGGGGCGGGGGCGTGCCGAGCGTGAGCTGTACGGCGGCGTGAGGGAGGGGCGCCCGGTGGCCGTGCCGCCGGGCGCCCCTTCATGCCGCCAGGGGGCAGGGGAGGCGGGCGTTCTCCCGGTTCGGAGAACAGGTCACGAGGGCCAGGGACAGGTACGAGGGCCGCTCCAGATAGAACCCGAGCGACACGTCGTGGCCCGACCCCAGCCGGCCGGCGGCGGAGGCGACGAGGGCGGCCAGGTGACGGGCGTCGCGCTGGGCCTCGGACGCGAACCGGGTGACGTAGGCGTTCACCTGTGTACCGAGCCAGGCCGCCGCCTCCGCCGGGTCCGGCCAGGTCCCGCGCACGAGCGAGCGCGGCTTGACGAGCCAGTACGCGGTCTCCAGCGGCGGCAGGTCCGACGTGGGGAACTCCGCGGCCACCTCGCGGTAGCGCTGGATCAGCTCGGGCCGGCTGCCGGGCGGGGGCGGATCGGGGTGCGGCGGCCGCCGCAGGGCTTCCTGGTCGAAGCGGGCCTTGGGGCCGGTCCACAGGTAGGCGTGGTGGTGCACCGTTCGTCCTGTTCGGTGGATTACCTGGCCGGTCCGGCCTGTTCGAGGGTGGGTCGGAACCGCTGGCGGGGAGGCAGGGTTTTCAGATGGGCAGCCCGAACGACCGGCTTTGCTGGGCGAAGTGGTAGACGCCGATGGCGTAGCGAGGTGAAGGGCGCTCGGTGGTGGTCACTGGGCGCCCTGGCCGGTGACCACCACCGGCCGTGGTCAGCCGAGTGGCACCGTGGCGAAGGACTCCCACTCGTACATCTGGTGGTCGCGGTGCAGCACGATCAGCTCCGCGTTGGTGATGCGCGCTTGAGCAGCCGGGAGTTCGAGGCTGTCGAGAATGCGTGCAACCGGCTCGGCAGGGCCGTCGGCTGCGCTGTACGCGACCGAGACATGCGGAGTGAACCCGTCCGCCTGTTCCGGGACGTCGTCGAGGACATCGCCGATCGCACCACGGACGGCGTCACGCACCGCACGCACGGGTTCCTCGGGATGGACGCGTAGGAGGACCGCTTCGGGATGGAGGTCCGCCGGACCGACCCGCAGGTCGAAGGCCGGCACGGAGGCAAGACGCTTTCGGGCGGCCTCCACGACCGCTTGGACGTCCGACGTCCTGGCTTCGCCGACGAAACCGATGCCCTGCATCGTCAGGTGCAGCCACTGGTCGGGGATAGGGGTGAGGACGGGGCCGAGAGGTGCCAGCCCTACCCGGTACTGCCCGGCTAGCCGATGCACGTCGTCCTGACCCTCAAACGTCAGGTGCCAGGTGTAGAAGCGGCGGCCCACGCTCCAACCTGGCCGCCACCACCAGTGATTCCGCATGATCTCGGGTTGAGACTTCATGAACTGAGATTTCATCAGGCCGCGTCGCCTCCTGACGAGAGTGCGAGGTTACGGGGAACGGAGTCGAGGCAGAACTCCTCGATGGCCGCGCGCAACCCGACAGAGGCGGAGCTGGCGTGGTGGGAACGGCCGGAGATCAGCTCGCGCAGTCGGCGTGTGACGGGTGCCAGGCGATGGTTCGGAGGGAGAGCGAGAACGGGGGCCAGGGCTTCCAACGCTCCCTCTGCCTCCCCTGGGACCAGGTGTGAGGCGGCCTTGCAGATGTGGATCTGAGCCTCGGTGCCGTAGGCGCGTACAGGCTGGGTCGCCAGGAGTTGCAGTGCGTTGTCCGCGGCACGGAGGGATTCGGCCGGCTTCCCCAGGCGAAGGTGTACGGCTGCTGCGTAGTTCTCCTGTCGTGCGGGCTGGCAGGAGAAGATGCCGCCGATGTCGTCCGCCTCCGCTGCGCCGTCACGGGCGTCCTGGGCGCGGGCGAGTGCCATAAGGGCCTCGTCACGTGCGCCGAGTTCCGACCACGCGTCAGCTTCCTGGCAGGCGAGCAGTACTCCGACGGTTCCGCCCGGCTGGTAGGCCGCCCCACGTCTGGCGTAGGTGATGGCGTCCCGCAGACGGTTGTCCCAGAAGGCCACTTTCGAGCGGGTGGACAGCACCCAGGCGCGTAGATCATCGTGACCCGCGAGCTCAGCGCACAGCCACGCTGTTCGGCCCTGAGTGTCTGCGTCAGGCAGCTGGCCGAGGTCGCTCGACATCCACGCCAGCAGCCCGCACAGGTACCCGGCGGCCACGTACAGGTCGGCAGACTGCCGTGGATATTGATGGCCTTCGAGCAGGTTGAACACGCGGTCGCGCATCTGACGCGTGCGCGTGAACAGTGTGACTGGCTCTGATGTGAGGTAGTCGGCGGCCAAGGCACGGGTCTCCGCCATGATCTGTTCGAGCGCGATGTCTCCGACGTTGGATGCTTCTGCCCACTGTGCCCAAGTGGTTGATTCGTCGGCAGCGAGGCGGACCAGTTCGTGGCCGGTCGGCGTGATGGCGGGGACCGGTACGGTCGCACTCTCTGGGACGGGACTCGGTTGAGGCTGAGGACGAGTGAGCACACGGACGTCCCTCTCCGGCAGGGCTTGCCGGTCGTCGAGGTCCAGCAGATCGGCCGGGGTGCATGCGTAGGCCGAGGCCATGGCGAGCAGTACGGCTGTGCTGGGCCGGCGTGACGACGGTCCTGGCCACTTCTCCCACTTGCCCACGAGCGAGGCGTCGGCGGCGACGGCCTCACCGGGAAGTCGGTCGCTGGCCTGGGTGATGCGGTCGGCCGCATCCTGAAGGGTCCATCCGTGCGCCTGCCGCCAGGCTTCCCTGGGCCGCATCCGATAGCGGCTGCGCATCTCGACGACGATGTCCACGGTGCTGCATCCGACAGTAGTCATTCTGTGGCGGAGGGCGTTCCGGTCATGCTTCGAGCCGGGTTTGATGGGGGCGTTCATGGGCGAGCTCCCTGCGCTGCGTGGTGGACTCAACGTAACGGTCTCGTCGCTCAGACGTGTGATGGCGAACCGGAATCGATGCGCGAGCACGCCCAACGGGCGGTCCAAAAAGGGGAATTTTGGCTGGTCACGAGAGGATGAGGTGTCCAAGAAAGTTGGGCGCGACTGCCCGTGACGCCAAGTGGCCTTCTTGGGACTCTTTGAACTCGCAGACCACCACACGGCAACACCCGTGACACCAGGGCGCCTGGGGCTGGTCAAGGCGAGAAAGCACCCCCGCGACCGCGCAACCGGTCCGGGGGCATGGCCCACGCTACGAAGGAGCGTCGACATGACGAACCGTACCGCCCAACCCTCCGCCCGCCCACGGGAAGGAGGAATGACGATGCGGGTCTACACCGTGGACCGTGACGGAAGAATCACCAACGACCGTGGCACCCGCACTGTGTCGGTCGACGTCAAGTCGCTTCCCGTAGTGCTGAGCAACGACTTCCCGCCGTGTGCCTGCCCGAGGTGCCGTCTGGCAGTGGTCCGTTGAACGCCACAAGCTCCAAGAGAAACGCCCCGCCGCTGACCAGTCCCACGATGCGTGCCGCAGCCACCTGGTTCCTGGTTCAGGAGACACTGCCGCGCCACCAGACCGTGAAGCTGTTCGGCGAGGACTTCAGCACCCACCTGGAGCAGTTGATTCCGCGGATCGAGCAACTGACCGACGGACGTGCCGAGGGCGACGCGCAGGCGAGGGCCGCACAGGCCGAGGTCGGCGAGGCCCGCCGGCTCCTCCGTGTCCCGGAACGCCCCGGGCTGAACGGTGAAGTCGAGCGCGTCAAGCAACTCGCACGGTCCGTCGTCGGGCTGCGTGACCACTACGACGCGCTGGCTGGTGTCACGGTGTGCCCGGCCTGTGACCAGGCGATCGAGGACAGCGACGGAAGCCCGCCGTACGGCCAGGTCCTCTCCGCCAGGAAGCGTATCCAACGCTGTTGTGCCGACAGGAGGCTTCGCCTCTCCTGCTGAAGACCGGCCGTCCTGTTCCGGCGCGCGGGGCCGGCCCCATGGCAGCCGCAGGGCCAGGGGTGCACGCCGAATACCCCTCCCGTCCCGGACGGCGGTCCTGGGACGGAGGGGCCGGGGCGCCGGCTCCCGGGCCCTTACCCAGGACGGATGGAGCTTGGGGCGGGTGCCGAAGGCCACCGGCGCGTCGCGTGCCGACCGCTCCTAGACTGGCGCGGCCCCGCCCGCCAAGAGAGGAATGATCGATATGCGACCGGAACGGTTCCAGGCCTTCGTGATCGACACCTTGAAGAACACCCCCGGAACCGTCCAGGTACAGACCCTGGCCGAGGCCGGTGACGCCAAGCACCCCTTCGGGGTCGCGGTCACCACCGGCGATGGCGAGTCTCGCTGGCAGATCGTGGGCCAACTCGCCGACGGCGAGCGCCACGACCACGCGGAGCAGCCTGTTGAGGCCGCTCCGGCAGCCTGGACGGACGCAACGCCGGGCGACAACCCCGAGGGCTGGCTCACGGCGGCGATCGGCCGGGCAGAGTCTCCGGAGATCGCACGGATCGAGCGCTGGTCCACTCGCGACGGCCGAACCAGTCAGGGGGCAACCGTGTACTTCCACAACGGCGCGAGGGCGTACGTGCGGAAGATCTAGACCCTTCCTGCCCGTCCGGGTCTTGGCCGTGCAGGGAGCAGCACAGCACCACCTGTCAGCACCATCCACATGATGTGAGGAGCTCGATATGGGATGCACGCACGACCGCCCCGGCGCCCGGTTCGACCCGGGGATGGCCGAAGGCAACTGCCCGGTCTGCGGTGCCACCGTGGGCGCCGCGCCCGGGCAGCCGGTGGCCCAGCACCAGCGGCAGGGCTCGTTGGAGATGTGCCCCGGAGCGGGAGCTCCCGCCGTCTGACGGGCTGACGGACGAGGCGGGAGTGCGTCAACGACACGAAGGCGCCCGGCGGAAGATCCGCCGGGCGCCCCTCGCTGTCGTTCAGGCCGTGACTACAGCTTCTCGATGACGTAGTCGATGCACTTGGTCAGCGCCTCGACGTCCGTCGGGTCGATCGCCGGGAACATGGCGACGCGGAGCTGGTTGCGGCCGAGCTTGCGGTAGGGCTCGGTGTCGACGATGCCGTTGGCGCGCAGGACCTTGGCGACGGCCGCCGCGTCCACCTCGTCGGAGAAGTCGATCGTGCCGATGACCTGGGAGCGCTTGGCGGGGTCGGTCACGAACGGGTTGGCGTACTTGACGTCCTCGGCCCAGCCGTAGAGCGTGCGGGCGGAGGTCGCGGTGCGGCGGACCGACCAGTCCAGGCCGCCCTGGCCGTTGATCCACTCCAGCTGCTGGTTGAGCAGGAAGAGGGTGGCCAGCGCCGGGGTGTTGTACGTCTGGTTCTTGCGGGAGTTGTCGATCGCCGTGGGGAGGGAGAAGAACTCCGGGATGTGGCGGCCGGACGCGTGGATCCGCTCCGCGCGCTCGATGGCGGCGGGGGAGAACACGCCGATCCACAGGCCGCCGTCGGAGGCGAAGGACTTCTGCGGGGCGAAGTAGTAGACGTCCGTCTCGGCGATGTCGACCGGGAGGCCGCCGGCGCCGGAGGTGGCGTCCACCAGGACCAGCGCGCCCTCGTCGGCGCCCTCGACGCGCTTCAGCGGGGCGGCGACACCGGTGGAGGTCTCGTTGTGCGTGAAGGCGTAGACGTCGACGCCCGCCTCGGCCGCCGGCTCGGGGTGCGTGCCCGGGTCGGAGGCGATCACGGTGGGCTCGGCGAGCCACGGCGCCAGCTTGGCGGCCTTGGCGAACTTGGAGGAGAACTCGCCGAAGTTCAGGTGCTGCGACTTGTTCTCGATCAGGCCGTGCGTCGCGACGTCCCAGAAGGCGGTGGAGCCGCCGTTGCCGAGGATGACCTCGTAGCCCTCGGGGAGCTGGAACAGCTCGCGGATGCCTTCCCGGACCTGGCCGACCAGGTTCTTGACCGGGGCCTGGCGGTGGGAGGTGCCGAGGAGGGACGTGCCGGTGGCGGCCAGGGCGTCCAGCGCCTCCACCCGCACCTTGGAGGGGCCCGCGCCGAATCGACCGTCGGCGGGCTTGATGTCAGCAGGAATCTGGATCTCAGCCACGAGGCGGAGCGTATCCCCTGGGCGAAACCCTACGGAAACGTGTCCCGTCCGATGAGACGGGATTCCCGGCCTCCGAACCTGTACGGATGTACGAGGCGGTCCTTCGCGAGGCGGAAGCCTTCGTCACTGTCAGTGACGAGGTGCATGCTGGACCCATGACCGATCCCGGGGATCTCGAGGGTGAACTGCGCAGGGCCGTCCGCGGTGACGTCGGCTTCGACGTCACCTCCCGCGCGCTGGTCACCATGGACGCGTCCAACTACCGGCGGGTGCCGCTGGGCGTGGTCGCGCCGCGCGACGCGGAGGACGTGGCGGCGGTGCTGGAGGTGTGCCGGACGCGCGGTGTGCCGGTCGTGGCGCGCGGCGGGGGCACGTCGATCGCGGGGCAGGCGACGGGCACGGGCGTGGTGCTGGACTTCACGCGGTACATGAACCGGCTCGTCGCCCTCGATCCCGTCACCCGGACGGCCGTCGTCCAACCGGGGCTGGTGCTGGACCGGCTCCAGGAGGCCGCCGCCCCGCACGGCCTCCGCTTCGGCCCCGACCCGTCCACCCACAGCCGCTGCACGCTCGGCGGCATGATCGGCAACAACTCCTGCGGCTCCCACTCGGTGGCCTGGGGGACGACCGCGGACAACGTGCGGGAGCTGTCCGTCGTCACCGCGCGCGGCGAGCGGCTGCGGCCCGGCCGGGGCTGGGCGGGCGCGCCGGACGGGCTGCGGGACCTCGTGGAGGGCGAGCTGGCCCGGCTGCGCACCGGCTTCCCCGACCTGCCCCGCCGCATCTCCGGGTACGCGCTGGACGCGCTGCTGCCGGAGCGGGGCGCCGACGTCGCCCGCTCCCTCTGCGGTTCGGAGGGCACGCTGGCCGTGCTCACGGAAGCGGTCGTCGACCTCGTCGAGGCGCCCCGCGCGCGTGCGCTGGCGGTGCTGGGGTACGCCGACGAGGGCGCCGCCGCCGACGCCGCGGCCGGGCTGCTGCCGCACCGGCCGCTGACCGTCGAGGGGATGGCGGCCGACCTGGTGCCCGACGCGGTGGGTCTGCCGCGCGGCGCGGCCTGGCTGTTCGTGGAGACGGGCGGGGAGTCGGCGGCCGAGGCACGCGCGCGTGCCGAGACGATCGTGCGCGCGGCGGACGTCGTCGACGCGGCCGTCGTGACCGACCCGGCGGCACAGCGCGTCCTGTGGCGCGTCCGGGAGGACGCCAGCGGCACGGCGACCCGCATGCCGGACGGCTCCGAGGCCTGGCCCGGCTGGGAGGACTGCGCGGTCCCGCCCGCCCGGCTCGGCGCCTACCTGCGGGACTTCCGCGCCCTGCTGACCTCCCACGGCCTGCGCGGCACGCCCTACGGCCACTTCGGGGACGGCTGCATCCACGTCCGCATCGATTTCGACCTGCTCACCGAGGCGGGCGTCGGCCGCTTCCGCCGCTTCTCCGAGGAGCTCGCGGACCTCGTCACCGCCCACGGCGGCTCCCTCTCCGGCGAGCACGGCGACGGACAGGCCCGCGCCGAACTCCTGCCGAGGATGTACGGCGAGGACCTGGTCCGCCTCTTCGAGCGGGCGAAGGCCGTCTGGGACCCGGACGACCTGCTCAACCCGGGCATGCTGGTGCGCCCCGAGCCCCTCGACGCCAACCTCCGCTTCGCCGTCCTGCCCCGCGAGCCCGTCGACGTCGCCTTCGGCTACCCCGGCGACCGGGGCGACTTCTCCGCCGCGGTCCGCCGCTGCGTCGGCGTCGCCAAGTGCCGTACGACGACGGCGACGGGGCCGGCCGTGATGTGCCCGTCGTTCCGGGTCACCGGTGAGGAGCAGCACTCCACGCGCGGCCGGGCCCGCCTGCTGCACGAGATGCTCGCGGGCGGGCCGGTCACCGACGGCTGGCGCTCCACGGAGGTCCGCGACGCCCTCGACCTGTGCCTGTCCTGCAAGGGCTGCCGCTCCGACTGCCCGGTCGGCGTCGACATGGCCACCTACAAGGCGGAGTTCCTGCACCACCACTACGCAGGCCGCCGCCGCCCCGCCGCCCACTACAGCATGGGCCGGCTGCCGCAGTGGCTGCGCGCGGTGGCCCGTACGGGCACGGCGGGAGTCGTCAACGCGCTCGCCTCCCTGCGGCCGTTCGCCCTGCTCATGAAGAGGGCGGGCGGGATCGCGCCGGAGCGGCGGATCCCGCGGCTGGCCCGGGAGACGTTCAGCCGGTGGTGGCGCAGGAGGGCGCCGGTCCCCGGCAACGGCGCGTCGCGGGAGCGGGAGGCCGACCCCGGTGCCGGAGGCGCGTCGCGGGGGTGGGAGGCCGCCCCCGGTGCCGGAGGCGCGTCGCGGGAGCGGGAGGCCGCCCCCGGCACCGGCGGCGACCTGGTGGTCCTGTGGCCGGACACCTTCACCGAGTACCTCGCACCGTCCGTGGGCCGGGCGGCCGTCGCCGTACTGGAGGCGGCGGGCCTGCGGGTCGCGCTGCCGCCGACCCTGCGGATGCGCGGACGGCCGGTCGGGGACGGGCGGTCCAGATCCGCGGCCGCCCTGCTCACGGCCCGCCGCAGCCGGGTCTGCTGCGGCCTGACGTACGTCTCCACGGGCCAGCTCGACCGCGCCCGCGCGGTCCTGCGCCGCACGCTCGACCTCATGGCCCCGGTCCTGGAGACGGACGTACCCGTGGTCGTGCTGGAGCCGAGCTGCGCGGCGGCGCTCCGCGGCGATCTGCCGGAGCTGCTGCACGACGACCCGCGCGCGGCCCGTCTCGCCGCCCGCGTCCTGACCTTCGCGGAGGTGCTGGAACGCCACGCCCCCGACTGGAGACCGCCCCGCCTGGACCGTCCGGTGGCCGGCCAGACCCACTGCCACCAGCACGCGGTCCTCGGCGACAGCGCCGACCGGCGTCTGCGCGAGGCCGCCGGCCTCACCGGTGACCTGAGCGGCGGCTGCTGCGGCCTCGCCGGGAACTTCGGCTTCGAGCGGGGCCACTTCGAGGTGTCGAAGGCCTGCGCGGAGGAGCAACTGCTGCCCGCGGTGCGCCGGGCGCCCGAGGGGGCGGTCGTGCTGGCGGACGGCTTCTCCTGCCGGACCCAGCTGGAGCAACTGGCGGGGGTGCGCGGGCGCCATCTCGCGGAGGTCCTCGCGCAGGCACTGCCTCAGGGCGGGGGACCGTCCGACGAGGGGAGACCGGTCGGCGACGGGAGATGACGGAAACATGACGGAAGAAGCGGCGGCGAGAGATGACGGAAACATGACGGAAGGAGCGGCGGCGAGAGATGACGGAAACATGACGGAAGGAGCGGCTGCTGACCCAATCCCCAGGTTTTCCAAGGGTATTCACAGCGCTGCTTTGCCTTTTTTACCGCTGAACTGCAACACAGGCGTGTAGGTTCTGTGACGTCGGTTCGGGGATTTCCTCGCCGACAAACCTCTCAGGTACAGCGCAATCCAAGGAGTTGGAATGAGCCTCAAGAAGCTTGCTCCCCTGCCGAAGCCCAAGACGAAGCAGCTCCCGCCCCCGCCGCAGCCCAAGAAGGCCGCCAAGAAGCCGCTTCCCAAGCCGATCGCCGGCCGCGACTGATAATTCGGTCGTGAAGCCGTGAATGGGGGTCGGCCGTGCACAGCCGACCCTCATTTCTGCGTGAATTCGTGAACCAGGGAAATTGATCCCTGTTCGGGCAAGGGGAATGCGGCGTGGATGACGATGAATACGAGTACGAAACGCCCACCATTCCCGCCCGCGTCGCCTTCCGCCGCTTCTGGCCGCTGACGAAGGGGCTGCGCGGACGCCTGACGGTGGTCTGGGTCTGCACGGTGCTGGCCGCGCTCGCCGAGACCGCCGCCATCCTGCTCTTCAGCGAGCTCACCGACAACGCCCTCCAGAAGGGCTCACTGGCCGCGTTCTGGAAGCCCGCGGGCCAGTGGCTGGTCGTGGCGACCGTCGGCGCGATCATCGCGTACGCGGGCAACTCGCTCGCCGCCTGGACCACCGAACGGTTCGTGATGCGGCTGCGCGAGCAGGTCTTCGACCATGTCCAGCGGCTGCCGCCGCACTTCTTCCAGAACCACCGCCAAGGCGATCTGCTGTCCCGCCTGACCGGCGATGTCGAGGCCATCGAGACGATGGTCGTGTCCGGGCTGGTCGGCGCCGGCTCGGCCCTCTTCAGCGCCCTTTTCTACTCGGCCGCCGCCTTCTGGCTGCGCTGGGACCTGGCCGCGGCCACCTTCATCCTCGCGCCCCTGTTCTGGCTGGCGGCCCGCCGTTTCTCCGGCTCCATCAAATCGGTCGCGCGCGAGGGCCGGGTCGCCGACGGTGCGATCACCTCCGTGGTCGAGGAGTCGCTCGGCAACATCGTCCTCACCCAGGCCTACGACCGGCGCGACGCCGAGCGGAGGCGGCTGCACGAGGAGGCGACCGCCTGGTTCCGGGCGTCCGTCCGCTCGACCCGGCTGAACGAGGCGTACGAACAGCTTGTGGCGGTCATCGAGACGATCTGCGTGCTCGCCGTCATCGGCATCGGCGCCTGGGAGATCTCCACCGGCCGGATGACCCTCGGCCAGCTGCTCGCCTTCTCCGCCTTCCTCGGCTACCTCTACCCGCCCGTGCGGGGTCTGGCCCAGCTCGGCCTCACGATCACGGCGGCCACCGCGGGCGCCGAGCGGCTGATCGAGATCCTGGACGTACGGCCCTCGGTCAGCGACCCCCGGCGCGGCACGGACACCGGCCGCCCGGACGGCCGTGTCGAGCTGACGGACGTGTCCTTCGGCTATCCGGGCACGGACGCCGTCGCCCTGCGCGACCTCTCCTTCACCGTCCACCCCGGCGAGCTGGTGATCGTGACCGGCCCCAGCGGCGCGGGCAAGTCCACGGTCTCCAAGATGCTGCTCCGCTTCTACGACCCCGACTCCGGCACGGTCCGCCTCGACGGCGTCCCTCTGCGGGACTTCCCGCTGGCCCGGCTGCGCGAGTACATCACGCTCCTGCCCCAGGAGACCCTCGTCCTGCACGACACCGTCCGCGCGAACATCGCCTGCGGCCGGCCCGGCGCCAGCGAGCAGGCCATCGTGGAGGCGGCCCGGGCGGCCGACGCGCACGACTTCATCCAGAAGCTGCCCGAAGGCTACGACACCAGGGTCGACCCCAACTCGGCCCGGCTCTCCGGCGGCCAGATGCAACGCCTCGCCATCGCACGGGCGATCCTGCGCGACGCGCCGGTCCTGGTCCTCGACGAGCCGACGACCGGCCTGGACGCGATGGCCGCGCGCCGGGTGGTCAAGCCCCTGCGCCGCCTGATGACGGGCCGCACGACGATCATGATCACCCACGACCTCAACCTGGCCCCCGACGCCGACCGCATCCTCGTGATCGACCACGGCCGCATCGTGGAGACCGGCCGGCACGACGAGCTGCTGGCCCGGGGAGGCGCGTACGCGCGGCTGCACCGCTCGCAGAACAACGCCGTGATGGACACGGGAGAGCTGCGGCTGCCGCTGTTCGACGCACAGGCACCGCAGCAGCCGGCGTACGACTACGCGGCCGCCGCCCACGCCCACCAGCAGATGCCGCAGCAGGTGCCCCAGCAGATGTATGAGCAGGCCGCGCAGGAGATGGCTCAGCAGGTCGCCCAGCTGCTGCCCCAGGAGATGGCTCAGCAGGTCACTCAGCTGATTCCTCAGCAGATGGCTCAGCAGGTCACCCACCTGCTCCCTCAGCAGATGGCTCAGCAGGTCACCCACCCGCTCCCTCAGCAGATGGCTCAGCAGGTCACCCACCCGCTGCCCCAGCAGATGGCCCGGCAGGCGACACAGCTCATCCCTCAGCAGGCCGCCCCGTACGCGTACCAGGTCCACGAGCACTACGAGTACGTTCCGCCCGAGGGGATCCCGACCGTCCTCGACGACGGCCGCCCCCTCTTCCGCGACGAGGAGCCCTGGGCGGGGCGCTGACCGTATCCCCGTATCCTGGGACATTGGCATAAGCGCTTCACACACCTGACGCAGGTCCATTACCCTGGACTCGGCAGTACATCAGGCTGCACATTTCTCTCAGCGCCGAACCCCCAGGACCGCCCGTGAGCACCCCCGACACCGCGACCCCCACCCGGCCGGCCTCCGCCGTCGACGAGGTGGGCGGCCCGGGCCGCCTCGGCTCGCTCGGGCCGGTCGGCCTCGTGCTCGCCGGAGGCGTCTCCGTGCAGTTCGGCGGGGCGCTCGCGGTGATGCTGATGCCGAGGGCGGGCGCGCTGGGGGTGGTGACCCTCCGACTGGTGGTCGCGGCCGTCGTGCTCCTGCTGGTCTGCCGGCCCCGCCTGCGCGGGCACACGCGGGCCGACTGGGGCACGGTCGTCGCCTTCGGCATCGCCATGGCCGGGATGAACGGCCTCTTCTACCAGGCCGTCGCCCGCATTCCGCTCGGCCTGGCCGTCACCCTGGAGGTCCTCGGCCCCCTCGCCCTCTCCGTGCTGGCCTCACGCCGGGCGGTCAACCTGGTCTGGGCCGGGCTGGCCCTCGCCGGGGTCTTCCTGCTCGGCGGCGGCGGCTTCGGCGACCTCGACCTCGTGGGGGCCGCGTTCGCGCTCGGGGCGGGCGCCATGTGGGCGGCGTACATCGTGTTCAGCGCCCGTACCGGCCGCCGCTTCCCGCAGGCCGACGGGCTGGCGCTGGCGATGGCGGTGGGCGCGCTGCTCTTCCTGCCGCTGGGCATCGCCGAGTCGGGCGCGAAACTGGCCGACCCGGTGACGCTGGGCCTGGGCGCGGCGGTGGCGCTGCTGTCCTCCGTTCTCCCGTACACCCTTGAACTCCTCGCCCTGCGCCGCCTGCCCGCCTCCACGTTCGCGATCCTCATGAGCCTGGAGCCCGCCCTCGCGGCCGCGGCCGGCTTCCTCGTCCTCGACCAGGCCCTGTCCGCCATGGAGGCGGCCGCGATCGCCCTCGTCATCGCGGCGAGCATGGGCGCGGTACGCACCCAGGTGGGCCGGGGCAAGCCCCCGGTCCCGCCGGCCCCGGAGGCCTGAGTCGGCCTGGGGCGCGGCTTGCGGTTCCACAGACGGTGAACCGGCGGCGGTCCCCCTGTCGTACGGCATCCCACCCGAGGGCGAAGGGCGGCGTCGGCCCACCCCATAAATCCATGCAAGCATGCTTGCTTGTTTCTACCCCCGCTGCCATGCTCCTCCCCATGGCCGACCCGACGCCCGTCCTCGACGACCTACGCGCCGAAAGCGACGAACTCGACCGCCTGGTAGCCGAGTTGACCCCCACGCAGTGGGCCCTCGCCACCCCCGCCCCCGGCTGGACCATCGCCCATCAGATCGCCCACCTCGCCTGGACGGACCACTCCGCCCACCTCGCGGCGACCGACCCGGAGGCCTTCCGGACCCTGGTCGAGAAGGCCCTCGCCGCACCCGACTCCTTCGTGGACGACGGAGCGGAGGACGGCGCCCGCCTCCCGCCCGCCGAACTGCTCACCCGCTGGCGAGACGGACGGACCGCCCTCGACCGGGCCCTGCGCGAGGCCCCGCCCGGCGCCCGTTTCCCCTGGTACGGGCCGCCCATGTCGACCGCCTCCCTGGCCACCGCCCGCCTGATGGAGACCTGGGCGCACAGCCTGGACGTCTCCGACGCGCTCGGCGTCCCGCGCACCCCCACCGACCGGATCCGGCACATCGCCTTCCTCGGGGTCCGCACCCGCGACTTCGCGTACGGCGTCCACGGGCTCCCCGCCCCCACCGAGCCGTTTCACGTGAAACTCGTCGCCCCCTCCGGCGACCGGTGGACCTACGGCCCCGAGGACGCCGCGCAGCGCGTCACCGGACCCGCCCTCGACTTCTGCCTCCTGGTCACCCAGCGCGCCCACCGCACCGACCTCGACCTGCGCGCCGAGGGCCCCGACGCCGACCGCTGGCTGGACATCGCCCAGGCCTTCGCCGGCCCGCCCGGCGGCGGACGCCCCCCGAAGGGGGAGGCGGAGTGACCCTGCGCATCGGCAACGCCTCCGGCTTCTACGGCGACCGCTTCGACGCGATGCGCGAGATGCTCACCGGCGGGGAGCTCGACGTCCTCACCGGCGACTACCTCGCCGAGCTCACGATGCTGATCCTCGGCCGCGACCGGCTGAAGGACCCCGCCGCCGGCTACGCCCGCACCTTCCTGCGCCAGCTGGAGGAGTGCCTCGGCCTCGCCCACGACCGCCGGGTCCGCCTCGTCACCAACGCCGGCGGCCTCAACCCGGCCGGCCTCGCCGACGCCGTACGCGCGCTGGCGGACCGTCTCGGCGTCCCCGTCCGCGTCGCCCACGTCGAGGGCGACGACGTCGGCCCCGGCCACCCCGGCAGCCTCACCGCCCACGCCTACCTCGGCGGCTTCGGCATCGCCGCCTGTCTGCGCGAGGGCGCCGACATCGTGGTCACCGGGCGGGTGACGGACGCGGCGCTGGTCACCGGTCCCGCCGCTGCCCACTTCGGCTGGGGCCCCACGGAGTACGACCGGCTCGCGGGCGCGGTCGTCGCCGGGCACGTCCTGGAGTGCGGGACGCAGGCCACCGGCGGCAACTACGCCTTCTTCCGCGACGGCGACGTCCGCCGCCCCGGCTTCCCCCTCGCCGAACTGCACGAGGACGGCACCTGCGTGATCACCAAGCACGCGGGCACGGGCGGTTTCGTCGACGTCGGCACGGTCACCGCCCAACTGCTGTACGAGACGGCCGGCGCCCGGTACCCGGGACCGGACGTCACCGCCCGCCTGGACACCGTACGGCTCACCCAGGACGGCCCCGACCGGGTCCGGATCGACCACGTGCGCGGCGAGCCCCCGCCCCCGACGCTCAAGGTCGGCCGCACCCGCCTCGGCGGCTTCCGCAACGAGGTCGTCTTCGTCCTCACCGGCCTCGACGTCGAGGCCAAGGCCGCCCTGGTCCGCGAGCAACTGGAGCCGGCGCTCGCCAAGGCCGCCGACGTGCGCTGGGAGCGGGTCCGCACCGACCGGCCCGACGCCGGCACCGAGGAGACCGCGAGCGCCCTGCTCCGGCTCGTCGTGCGCGACCCCGACCAGGCCGTCGTCGGACGGGCGCTCAGCGGCGCGGCGGTCGAGCTGGCGCTGGGCAGCTACCCCGGCTTCCATGTGCTCGCCCCGCCCGGCAAGGGCGCGCCGTACGGCGTGTTCGAGGCCGCGTACGTGCCGCAGGGCGAGGTCGGACATGTGGCCGTGCTCGACGACGGGCGCCGCGTCCCCGTGCCGCCGCCCCCCGACGCCCTCGCCCTCGCCGACCTGCCGGAGCCGCCCCTGCCCGAGCCGCTGCCCGCCGGTCCCGTCCGCCGCGCCCCCCTCGGCCTGGTCGCCGGCGCCCGCAGCGGCGACAAGGGCGGCGACGCCAACGTGGGCGTCTGGGCGCGGTCGGATCAGGCCTGGCGGTGGCTCGCCCACGCCCTGACCGTGGACCGCTTCCGCGAACTGATCCCGGAGAGCCGCGAGCTGACCGTCACCCGGCACACCCTGCCCGCCCTGCGCGCCCTGAACTTCGTCGTCGAGGGACTCCTCGGCGATGGCGTCGCCTCCCAGCACCGCTTCGACCCGCAGGCCAAGGCCCTCGGCGAATGGCTGCGCTCCCGCCACCTGGACATCCCGGAGGTCCTGCTGTGACCGTCCTGCCGTCGGAGCTGGACCCCAACGGCCCCGACCACCGCGCGAACCGCGAGGCCATGCTCGCCAAGCTCGCCGACCTCGACACCGAGCACGCCAAGGCGCTGGCGGGCGGCGGCGAGAAGTACGTGGCCCGCCACCGCGCGCGCGGCAAGCTGCTCGCCCGGGAGCGCATCGAGCTGCTCCTCGACCCCGACACCCCCTTCCTGGAGCTGTCGCCGCTGGCCGCCTGGGGCAGCGAGTACACCGTCGGCGCCTCGCTCGTCACCGGCATCGGGACCGTCGAGGGCGTGGAATGCCTGATCACCGCCAACGACCCCACCGTGCGCGGCGGCGCCAGCAACCCCTGGTCGCTGAAGAAGGCCCTGCGCGCCAACGACATCGCGCTCGCCAACCGGCTGCCCTGCATCAGCCTGGTGGAGTCCGGCGGCGCCGACCTGCCCTCGCAGAAGGAGATCTTCATCCCCGGCGGCGCGATCTTCCGGGACCTCACCCGGCTGTCGGCGGCCGGCATCCCGACCGTCGCGGTCGTCTTCGGCAACTCCACCGCCGGCGGCGCGTACGTCCCCGGCATGTCCGACCACGTGATCATGGTCAAGGAGCGGGCCAAGGTGTTCCTCGGCGGCCCGCCGCTGGTGAAGATGGCCACCGGCGAGGAGAGCGACGACGAGTCCCTGGGCGGCGCGGAGATGCACGCGCGCGTGTCCGGCCTCGCCGACCACTTCGCCGTCGACGAACGGGACGCCCTGCGCCAGGCGCGGCGCGTGGTCGCCCGCCTCAACCACCGCAAGGCGTACCAGGACCCGGGACCGGCCGAGCCCCCCAAGTACGACCCCGAAGAACTGCTCGGCATCGTCCCCAGTGATCTGAAGGTGCCCTTCGACCCGCGCGAGGTGATCGCCCGGATCGTCGACGCCTCCGACTTCGACGAGTTCAAACCGCTGTACGGGACGAGCCTGGTCACCGGCTGGGCGGCCCTCCACGGCTACCCCGTCGGCATCCTGGCGAACGCCCAGGGCGTGCTCTTCGGCGCCGAGTCCCAGAAGGCCGCCCAGTTCATCCAGCTCGCCAACCAGCGCGACATCCCCCTGCTCTTCCTGCACAACACCACCGGCTACATGGTCGGCAGGGAGTACGAACAGGGCGGCATCATCAAACACGGCGCGATGATGATCAACGCGGTGTCCAACTCGAAGGTCCCGCACCTGTCCGTCCTCATGGGCGCCTCCTACGGCGCCGGCCACTACGGCATGTGCGGCCGCGCCTACGACCCCCGCTTCCTGTTCGCCTGGCCCAGCGCCAAGTCGGCCGTCATGGGCCCGCAGCAGCTCGCCGGCGTCCTGTCGATCGTCGCCCGCCAGTCGGCCACCGCCAAGGGCCGGCCCTACGACGACGAGGCCGACGCCGCCCTGCGCGCGATGGTCGAGCAGCAGATCGAGTCCGAGTCCCTGCCGATGTTCCTGTCCGGGCGGCTGTACGACGACGGCGTCATCGACCCGCGCGACACCCGCACCGTCCTCGGCCTGTGCCTGTCGGCCGTCCACACCGCGCCCTGCGAGGGCGCGCGCGGCGGCTTCGGCGTCTTCCGGATGTGAGGCCCAGTGATTACCTCCGTACTTGTCGCGAACCGGGGCGAGATCGCCTGCCGCGTCTTCCGCACCTGCCGTGAGCTGGGGATCCGCACGGTCGCGGTGCACTCGGACGCCGACGAAGGCGCCCTCCACGCGCGCGTGGCCGACACGGCGGTACGGCTGCCGGGAGCGGCGCCCGCCGACACCTACCTGCGCGCCGACCTGATCGTGAAGGCGGCCGTCGCGGCCGGCGCGGACGCCGTGCACCCCGGCTACGGCTTCCTCTCCGAGAACGCCGCCTTCGCCCGCGCCGTACGGGACGCCGGCCTGGTCTGGATCGGGCCGCCGCCCGAGGCGATCGAGGCGATGGCGTCCAAGACGCGCGCCAAGGCCCTCATGGGACTCGCCCCCCTGCGCGCGGACGAGGTGTCCGACGCCGACCTGCCGGTGCTGGTGAAGGCCGCCGCGGGCGGCGGCGGGCGCGGCATGCGCGTCGTACGCCGCCTGGAGGACCTGGGCGCCGCGCTGGAGGCCGCGCGCGCCGAGGCCGCGAGCGCCTTCGGCGACGGCGAGGTGTTCGTCGAGCCCTATGTGGAGAACGGCCGCCATGTGGAGGTGCAGGTGCTCGCCGACACCCACGGCACCGTCTGGGCCCTCGGCACCCGCGACTGCTCCCTCCAGCGCCGCCACCAGAAGGTGATCGAGGAGGCGCCGGCGCCCGCGCTCTCCGAGAAGCTCACCGAAGAGGTGAACGCGCTCGCCGTGCGCGCCGCCCGCGCCGTCGACTACGTCGGCGCGGGCACGGTCGAGTTCCTGGTGGCCGGCGACACCGCCCACTTCCTGGAGATGAACACCCGCCTCCAGGTCGAACACCCCGTCACGGAAGCTGTGTTCGGCGTCGACCTGGTCGCCGAGCAGATCCGCGTCGCCGAGGGCCGCGCCCTCGCCGGCCACCCCCCACGCGCGCGGGGCCACGCCATCGAGGCCCGCCTCTACGCCGAGGACCCGGCGAACGGCTGGACCCCCCAGACGGGCACCCTCCACCACCTGGCCGTCCCCGACGGCGTCCGCCTGGACACCGGCTACGACGACGGCGACGAGATCGGCGTCCACTACGACCCCCTCCTCGCCAAGGTCGTCGCCCACGCCCCCACCCGCGCGGAGGCGGCCCGCGCACTCGCCGGAGCCCTGGAACGGGCGGCGATCCACGGCCCGGTCACCAACCGCGACCTGCTCGTCCGCTCCCTGCGCCACGAGGAGTTCGCCGCGGCCCGCATGGACACCGGCTTCTACGACCGCCACCTGCCCGCCCTGACCGCACCGGCCCCCGACCCGTACGCCCCCCTCGCCGCCGCGCTCGCCGACGCGCACACCGGCACCGGACCCGGCCCCCGCCTCGGCGGCTGGCGCAACCTGCCCTCACAGCCGCAGACCAAGCGGTACGCCATGGCGGGGGAGGAGCACGAGGTCCACTACCGGCACACGCGCACCGGCCTGACCGCGGAGGGCGTGCAGATCGTGCACGCCGACGCGCGCCTGGTCGTCCTGGAGGCCGACGGCCTGCGGCGCCGCTACCGGGTGGCGCGCTACGGCGACCAGGTCCACGTCAACGCCACCACCCTCACCGCCCTGCCCCGCTTCCCCGCCCCCGAGACCCAGCGAGCCCCCGGCTCCCTGCTGGCCCCGATGCCCGGCACCGTCGTCAAGATCGCGGACGGCCTCGTCACCGGATCGAGTGTCCAGGCGGGAGAACCGATCGTCTGGCTCGAAGCGATGAAGATGCAACACGTCATTTCCGCCCCGGTGACGGGAGAGCTGGCCGAGCTCCCGGTGACGCCGGGACAGCAAGTGACGGTCGGCATGCTGCTGGCGGTCGTCAAAGAAACGTAGGGGCGCGGGGAACTGCGCGACCAGCCCCCTACGACCCGCACCCGAAGGAGCCACCATGACCACCCTCATCGAATCCGACGAACACAAAGCCCTCCGCAAGGCGGTCGCGGCCTTCGCCAAGGACCACCCCGACGTGGGGAACCGCGCCCTCTGGCAGGAAGCGGCCAAGCTCGGCTACATCGGCGTCAACCTGCCGGAGGCCTACGGCGGCGGAGGCGGCGGCATCACCGAACTCTCCCTCGTCCTCGAAGAACTCGGCACCGCCGGCAACCCCCTCCTCATGATGATCGTCTCCCCGGCGATCTGCGGCACGGTGATCGCCCGCTTCGGCACGGAAGCCCAGAAACAGGAGTGGCTCCCCGCGCTCGCGGACGGCACCCGCATCATGGCCTTCGGCATCACCGAACCCGACGCCGGCTCCAACAGCCACCGCATCACCACCACCGCCCGCCGCGACGGCGCCGGCTGGCTGCTCACCGGCCGCAAGGTGTTCGTCTCCGGCGTCGACATCGCCGACGCCACCCTGATCGTCGGCCGCACCGAGGACGCCCGCACCGGCCGGCTCAAGCCCTGCCTGTTCATCGTCCCGCGCGACGCGCCGGGCTTCACCCGCCGCGCCATCGACATGGAACTCCACAGCGTGGAGCAGCAGTTCGAGCTGGTCCTGGACGACGTACGGCTGCCAGCAGAGGCACTCGTCGGTGGGGGCCCCTCCCACGCTTTCGGCAGTGGGGGAGAGGACGCGGGCCTGCTCCAGCTCTTCGCCGGCCTCAACCCCGAGCGGATCATGACGGCCGCCTTCGCGATCGGCATGGGCCGCCACGCCCTCGCCAAAGCCGTCGCGTACGCCCGCGACCGCACCGTCTGGAAGACCCCCATCGGCGCCCACCAGGCCATCGCCCACCCCCTGGCGCAGGCCCACATCGACCTCGAACTGGCCCGCCTGATGATGCAGAAGGCGGCCCACCTGTACGACGCGGGGGACGACATCGGCGCGGGCGAGGCCGCCAACATGGCCAAGTACGCGGCCGGCGAGGCCTGCGTGAAGGCCGTCGACCAGGCCGTGCACACCCTCGGCGGCAACGGCCTGACCCGCGAGTTCGGCCTCGCCCGGCTGATCACGGCCTCCCGCGTGGCCCGTATCGCCCCGGTGAGCCGGGAGATGATCCTGAACTACGTCTCCCACCAGACCCTGGGGCTGCCCAAGTCGTACTGAGCGGCACCGTTCGGTGCCAGTCGCGCGAGGAGGAACCAGCCATGTTCCGCAGCGAGTACGCAGACGTCCCGCCCGTAGAACTCCCCATCCACGACGCCGTACTGGGCCACGCCGCCGGCTTCGGCGACCAGCCGGCCCTGGTCGACGGCACCGACGGCACCACCCTCACGTACGACCAACTGGACCGCTTCCACCGGCGGATCGCCGCCGCCCTCGCCGAGGCCGGTGTCGGCAAGGGCGACGTGCTCGCCCTGCACAGCCCCAACACCATCGCCTTCCCCGCCGCGTTCTACGCCGCCACCCGCGCGGGCGCCACCGTCACCACCGCGCACCCGCTCTCCACCGCCGAGGAGTTCGCCAAACAGCTCGGCGACTCGGCCGCCCGCTGGATCGTCACCGTCTCCCCCCTGCTGGAGACGGCCCGCCGGGCCGCCGAACTCGCCGGCGGCGTCCAGGAGATCTTCGTCTGCGACAGCGCCCCCGGCCACCGCTCCCTCATCGACATGCTCGCCTCGACAGCCCCCGAACCCCGCATCGACGTCGACCCCGCCGAGGACGTCGCGGCCCTGCCGTACTCCTCCGGCACCACCGGCGTCCCCAAGGGCGTGATGCTCACCCACCGGCAGATCGCCACCAACCTCGCCCAGCTCGAACCGGCGATCCCGGCCGGCCCCGGCGACCGCATCCTCGCCGTCCTGCCCTTCTTCCACATCTACGGCCTCACCGCCCTGATGAACGGCCCCCTCCGCAACGGCGCCACCGTCGTCGTCCTGCCCCGCTTCGACCTGGAGACGTTCCTCGCCGCCATCCAGAACCACCGCATCACCGGCCTGTACGTCGCCCCGCCGATCGTGCTGGCCCTCGCCAAACACCCGGCCGTCGCCCGGTACGACCTGTCCTCCCTGCGGCACGTCATCAGCGCGGCCGCCCCCCTCGACGCCGACCTCGCCGCCGCCTGCTCGGCCCGCCTGGGCCTGCCGCCCGTCGGCCAGGCCTACGGCATGACCGAACTCTCCCCCGGCACCCACGTCGTCCCCCTCGACGCCATGCGCGACGCCCCCGCCGGCACCGTCGGCAAACTCATCGCCGGCACCGAGATGCGCATCGTCTCCCTCGACGACCCCGACAAGGACCTCGGCGTCGGCGAGGCCGGCGAGATCCTCATCCGCGGCCCCCAGGTCATGAAGGGCTACCTCGGCCGCCCCGACGCCACCGCCGCCGTGATCGACCCCGACGGCTGGCTGCACACCGGCGACATCGGCCGCGTCGACGGCGGCGGCTGGCTCTTCGTCGTCGACCGCGTCAAGGAACTCATCAAGTACAAGGGCTTCCAGGTCGCCCCCGCCGAACTGGAGGCACTGCTGCTCACCCACCCCGGCATAGCGGACGCCGCCGTCATCGGCGCCTACGACACCGACGGCAACGAGGTGCCGCACGCCCACGTGGTCCGCCAGCCCACCGCCGGCGACCTCACCGAAGGAGAGGTCGCCCTGTACGTCGCCGAACGGGTCGCCCCCTACAAACGCGTCCGCCGCGTCACCTTCGTCGACGCCGTGCCGCGCGCCGCCTCCGGGAAGATCCTCCGCCGGCAGCTCAGGGAGGACCGCACATGACGTCACCCATCGGCCGCACGCGCGCGCGAGGCGCCGAGACCCTCAGCCTCGACGCGCCCGACACCCGCAACGCCCTGTCCCGCACGCTCGTGGCCGAACTGGCCGACGCGCTGAAGCGGGCCGGCGCGGACCCCGGCGTCCGCGCCGTCGTCCTCACCCACACCGGAGGCACCTTCTGCGCCGGCGCCGACCTGCGGGACCCGCCCGACCCGGACGCGTTCGTGGACCTGCTGCGGCAGATCGTGGAACTGCCCACACCGGTCGTCGCCCGGGTCACCGGACACGTCCGGGCCGGCGGCCTCGGCCTGCTCGCCGCCTGCGACATCACGGCCGCGTCCACCGGGGCGTCCTTCGCCTTCACGGAGGTGCGCATCGGCGTCGCCCCCGCCGTGATCTCCCTGCCCCTGCTGCCCCGCACCGACCCGCGCGCCCTGTCCCGCTACTACCTCACCGGCGAGCGCTTCGACGCCGCGGAAGCCGCCCGCATCGGCCTGCTCACCGCGACCGGCGACGACGTCGACGCCGTCCTGGAACCCGTCCTGGACGGTCTGCGCAGATCCGCGCCGCAGGGCCTGGCCGAGACGAAACGACTGCTCACGGCTAGGGTGCTGGAGGCATTCGACCGGGACGCGGCCGCCCTGACCGCGCTCTCGGCCCGCCTGTTCTCCTCCGCGCAGGCCCGCGAGGGGATGACGGCCTTCCTCGAACGACGGGATCCCTCATGGGTGCTGTGACCGCAGTCGACCGCGACCGCGCCCCCAAGCAGGACCGCAGCCGGGCCACCCGGCAGCGGCTCCTGGAAGCCGCCGTGGCCTGCCTCGCCGAACACGGCTGGGCGGGCTCCACGGTCTCCGTCGTCGCCGAACGGGCGGGCGTCTCCCGGGGCGCCGCCCAGCACCACTTCCCCACCCGCGAGGACCTGTTCACCGCCGCCGTCGAGTACGTCGCGGAGGAACGCTCCCTCGCCCTGCGCGCCCTGTTCCCGCAGGGCGCGTCCGGCGACCGGCGCGCGGTGGTGACGGCCCTGGTCGACCTCTACACCGGCCCCCTCTTCCGCGCCGCCCTGCACCTGTGGGTGGCCGCCGCCGACGAAGAACAGCTCCGCCCGCGCGTGACCGAACTGGAGGCCCGCGTCGGCCGCGAGACCCACCGCATAGCCGTCGACCTGCTCGGCGCCGACGAGTCCCGGCCCGGCACCCGCGAAACCGTCCAGGGCCTGCTCGACATGGCCCGCGGCCTGGGCCTCGCCAACCTCCTCACCGACGACGCGGCGCGCCGCGAGCGGGTGGTGGCGCAGTGGGCGGCGCTGCTGGAGCAGACGCTCGGCTGACGGGCGCCGCACCCCTGCGCAAAGCCCCGTGGTCCGCCCGGCGGACCGGCGGACCGGCGGAACACGCCGCTCCGGCCCAGGGGTCCGGCCCAGGGGTCCGGCCCAGGGACCCGGCTCAGGGGCTCAGGGGCTCAGCCGCTCCACCCGCCAGCTGCCGTCCGCCCGCGCCACGTACCGCAGCCGGTCGTGCAGCCGGTTCTCCCGCCCCTGCCAGAACTCCACGGACTGCGGCGCCACCCGGAAACCGCCCCAGTGCGGCGGCACCGGCACCTGCTCGCCCTCGGGATAGCGGGCCTCCAGCTCGGCGTAGGAGGCGTCGAGCTCGGCGCGGCCGGCGATCACCGAGGACTGGGCGCTGGCCCACGCGCCCAGCTGCGAGCCGTGCGGCCGGGTCCGGAAGTACGCGGCCGTCTCGTCCCGGCCGGTGCGCCGGGCCACCCCCCGCACGATGACCTGCCGGGCCATCGCGTGCCACGGAAAGAGCAACGAGACGTACGGGTTCTCCGCGAGGTCGCGGCCCTTGCGGGAGTCGTAGTTGGTGTAGAAGACGAAGCCCTGCTCGTCGAAGTGCTTCAGCAGCACCGTGCGGGAGCTGGGCCGCCCTTCGCCGTCCGCCGTGGAGACCACCATGGCGTTCGGCTCGAACAGGTGGGCCTCCGCCGCGGCCTGCTTGAACCAGCGCGCGAACTGCTCCAGGGGCGTCGCGGCCAGGCCGGACTCGGCGAGGCCCTCGGCCCGGTACTGCTTGCGCATCGAGGCGGGATCGGGGGAAGCGGCGTCTGCGGGGGTCACGCGGTCATCTTGCCGTACCGACGCACCGAAACCCAGGGTGGCACTGAGTGCCGCGAGGACTCCCCAAACATGGCACTCAGGGATATGGTGCTGATACCGGCCCGGTCGGGTGACCGCCGGCCGCACGGGGCATCAAAAGGGGTGACCGCCCAGGACCGCGAGTCCCCGGACCGCGGAACCACCGGCACACCGGTCACACTCAGCCAGTCACCACAACCGTCGCACCACCCCTCGCACCACCCGTCGCACCACCCCCGCCCCACCACCCGTCGCACACATCACGAGGAGCCGCCTGATGTCCGACTTCGTACCCGGACTCGAAGGAGTCGTCGCGTTCGAGACGGAGATCGCCGAACCGGACAAGGAGGGCGGCGCACTCCGGTACCGGGGCGTCGACATCGAGGAACTGGTCGGCCACGTCTCCTTCGGCAACGTCTGGGGCCTGCTCGTCGACGGCGCCTTCAACCCCGGCCTGCCGCCCGCCGAGCCGTTCCCCATCCCCGTCCACTCCGGCGACATCCGCGTCGACGTCCAGTCCGCCCTCGCCATGCTCGCGCCCGTCTGGGGCCTCAAGCCCCTCCTCGACATCGACGCCGAGCAGGCCCGCGAGGACCTCGCCCGCGCCGCCGTCATGGCCCTGTCCTACGTCGCCCAGTCCGCCCGCGGCCAGGGCCGGCCCATGGTCCCGCAGCGCGAGATCGACAAGGCCCGGTCCGTCGTCGAACGCTTCATGATCCGCTGGCGCGGCGAGCCCGACCCCAAGCACGTCGCCGCCGTCGACGCCTACTGGACCTCCGCCGCCGAGCACGGCATGAACGCCTCCACCTTCACGGCCCGCGTCATCGCCTCCACCGGCGCCGACGTCGCCGCCGCCCTCTCCGGCGCCGTGGGAGCCATGTCCGGCCCGCTGCACGGTGGCGCCCCCTCCCGCGTCCTCAACATGATCGAGGAGATCGAACGCACCGGGGACGCCGAGGCCTACGTCAAGCAGGCCCTGGACCGCGGCGAGCGCCTCATGGGCTTCGGCCACCGCGTCTACCGCGCCGAGGACCCCCGCGCCCGCGTCCTGCGCCGCACGGTCCGCGAGCTGGGCGCCCCCCGCTTCGAGATCGCCGAAGCCCTGGAGAAGGCCGCCCTGGAGGAGCTCCACAACCGCCGCCCCGACCGCGTCCTCGCCACGAACGTCGAGTTCTGGGCGGCCATCGTCCTCGACTTCGCCGAGGTCCCGGCGCACATGTTCACCTCGATGTTCACCTGCGCCCGCACCGCCGGCTGGTCGGCGCACATCCTGGAACAGAAGCGCACCGGCCGCCTGGTCCGCCCCTCCGCCCGCTACATCGGCCCCGGCTCCCGCAGCCCCCGCGAGATCGAGGGCTACGCGGACATCGCCCACTGAGCACAGCAAGCCCACACGTCACGCGGGGCCGAACCGCTCCGCGTGACCGACACGCGTGACCGAGACACTCCACCACCGCCGGAAACGCAGGCGACCCGCGAGTCTGGCCCTCCGGAGGAGGGGCCGGCCGGACGTACCGGCGACTCGCGGGTCGGGTGACTGCGTGGAATTGGCCGGCTGCGTGCATCTCACACACGCGGGTCCGGCGCCGAACCGAGTACGACGACGGGCTGCTAGCCCGCAGTCACCTCTTCCGTCCGGTATGCATACATCTACCGAATCACCTCCCTTCAGAAGTGAAGCCACTTTAAGAAGCGCTCTCCGCCCGGTTCAACCCCTTTTCTGAGATGTTTACCGGGGCACCTCACTTCGGACGCCATAGCCGTACCCGTCGCCCCGTTGCAGAAGGTCCAGACAGCGGTGGGTGACTTGGAGACGACCCTTCCGCGTCATGAGACTGTGCTGTCCCCTTGCGCGAACCGAGATGCGGCCGGTCCATGTCCCCGCCCACTTGCCCGACGGCACGACGGCACGCACAAGATCTCCGGTGGCGTATCCGAAGTGCCGCTTGGCACGGGATCGCAGCAGGCGGGGAAAGCCGTACCGGTCGGGGGTGGTGCGGGCGTAGGAGCCGCGCCCGGTGGCCTTCGCCACGATGACCTGGCTGGGGAACCGCACGATCTTGTTGCCGTCCGCGGGACCGAGATGCCCGATGGATCGTGATGACTGGGGCTGGTCATTCGACGGCCGTGCGGCCGGGGAGCGAATGACCTCCTTTCCGAAGTACGCCGCTGACGCTAGGTGCCGAAGCCGGAGGAGAGCATCGAACCAGGCAGAAGCAGCTCATACGCGCGAACGGGGCAGAATTGTCGAACGAGTGGGCGATTCTTGTGGTAAACGCCTGGCCACTCTGGCCACTCCACGATGTCGTGCGCCGATCGGCCGGTCCGGCAGCGTCATGAGGGACCCAAGGCGAGTCCGGGGACGGTTGCCAGCACATGGGTGACCAGCGGGTTCCGGTCCTCCGTGCGCCGGGCGAGGGCCACTGTGGTGTGGGCGGTGGGCTGGTCGAGAGGCCGGAAGGCGACGCCCTCCAGGCGGACGCGGCGGATGCCGGCCGGGGCGAGGGACACGCCCAGGCCGCTCTCCACCAGGGCGCAGACCGTCACCCACTCGACGGCCTCCTGGGCGACCCGCGGGGTGAAGCCGGCGTCGGCGCACACGGCGGTGATGCGGTCGTGCAGGCCGGGGCCGGTCTCGCGGGGGAGCAGGACGAAGGGGGCGTCCCGGAGGTCCGCGAGGGCCACGGTGGGGCCGGCGGCCAGCGGGTGGGAGGCGGGGAGGACGACGACGAGCGGCTCGGTCAGGAGCGGGGTGAACGTCAGATCCGGGTCCCGCGCGGGCGGCTCGCGCAGGAGACCGACGTCGATGGAGCCCTCGCGCAGGGCGGTCAGTTGCGGGGCGGTCGTCATCTCGCGGAGGTCCAGGTGGACACCCGGGAACCGCTCCCGGTGGGCGCGGAGCAGCTCCGGCAGCACGGTGAGGGCGAGCGAGGCGGCGAAGCCCAGGCGGAGCCGGCCGGTGCGGCCGTCACCGGCGGCCCTGGCCGCGGCGAGTCCGTCCGCGAGGCCGGTGAGGGCGCGGCGGGCGGCGGGCAGCAGTTGCCGTCCGGCCGGGGTGAGCGCGGTCCCGCCCGGGTCCCGCGTGAACAGGGGGTGGCCGACCTTGTCCTCCAGGCGCCGGATCTGCTGGCTGAGCGGCGGCTGGGCGATGCCGAGGCGGTCGGCGGCCCGGCCGAAGTGGAGTTCCTCGGCGAGGACGACGAAGGCGTGCAGTTGGGCGAGGGGCAGTTCCGGGCGCTCCATATCTCCAGAGGTATCAGATGACACGTGGATGCGTATTGGACGTATCCGCGCTGGTCCGCCTACGGTCCGGGCATGAGTGAGCGACGTGCCATCCTCAGCGGATCCCTGTTCGAGGAGCGGATCGGCTACGCCCGGGCCGTCGTCGACGGCGACTGGGTGCACGTGTCGGGGACGACCGGCTACGACTACACGACGATGACCATCGCGGACGACGTGGTCGAGCAGGCCGAGCAGTGTCTGCGGAACATCGGGGCCGCGCTCGCGGAGGCGGGCTGCGGGTTCGCGGACGTCGTGCGGGTGCGCTACCTGCTGCCGGAGCGGGACGACTTCGAGCCGTGCTGGCCGGTGCTGCGCCGCTGCTTCGGGGAGGTGCGGCCGGCGGCGACGATGATGGTGTGCGGGCTGGCCGACCCCCGGATGAGGATCGAGATCGAGGTGTGCGCACGCCGGCCGCTCACGCGTTGACGCACGCGGGGGGCCGCGTTTCCCTGTCCGGGTGACGGATCTTCGAACAGCGCCCGTGGCCGGCGAGGCCATGCTCCGGCAGTGGCGGCACGTCCACAACACGATCGTGCCGCCGGCCGCCCTCTCCCTCGACGAGGTACGCGCGCGTGCGCGGCGGTACCACCTGGAGAACGCCTACGTCGGCGACGTCCTCGTCGGCTGCTCGACCGTGCGTCCGCCTCAGGGCGAGGAGCGGGTGGCGACGGTCATCGCGCGCGTGCTGCCCGCGTACCGCCGTCGCGGCCACGGCTCCGCCCTGTACCAGCAAGGCCTCGCGCACGCGCGCGTGCTCGGCGCCGCGACGGTCGAGACGTGCGTGCCGGCCGCCAACGAGGAGGGGCTGCGGTTCGCGGTGGCGCGCGGCTTCGTGGAGATCGAACGGTATGTGCTCGACGGCGAGAGCGACGTCTGGATCGACCTGCGGCTCACCGCCTCTCAGCAGGCGGTGTGAGCGGTGCAACGATTCCTCTGCAATCTTGCGGGAACCCTATGTGGGCTGCGTCACGTTCGAGTTGAATGAGGGCACGTGAGCGAACCTGCAGGGGGTCCAGGTGAGTGCTTCCCGCCGTAGTGGGACCACCGACGAGCTGGGGCCGGACGAGCCCGAGCGGTCCGGGCCGGGGGCCTCGGACGGCCCGGCGGGCCCGGGCGGCTCGGATCTGCTGGCCGCGCTGCTCGACGGCATGGACGCGGCGCTGTGCGCCTTCGACGCCGACGGCGTCGTCACCCACTGGAACCGGGAGGCCGAGCGGATCCTCGGCTGGAGCGCGGAGGAGGCCGTGGGCCGCCGCGGCTTCGCCGGGTGGGCGGTGCGCGAGGCGGACGCCGCGGAGACCGAGAGCCGTCTGCTGGCGGCCATGCACGCCCCCGGCCGGCAGGTGCACGAGTTCGCCCTGGTGACCAAGGACGGCGGCCGGGTCCTCGTGCGCACCCAGTCCGCCGCCGTGCCCGGCCCCGACGGCAAGCCCGCCGGCCTGTACTGCGCCTTCAGCGAGGTGCACGCCCAGATCGACCTGGAGCGTTCGATAGCGCTCAGCGAGGCCCTGTTCGAGGACGCCTCCTGGGGGGTCGTGCTCGTCGACGCCGACCTGCGCCCCGCCGTCGTCAACGCGCACGCCGCCCGCGCGCTCGGCACCGGCCGTACGACCGTCCTGGGCCGCCCGCTGGGCGAACTGCTCACCCGGGGCGTCGAGGAACTGGAGAACGCCCTGACGCACGTCCTCGCCGAGGGCGCCCCGCCCGCGCCCGCCGAGATGTGGGTGGGGGTGCGCACCCCGGAGGGCGAGAAGCGGCGCTGCTGGCGCAGCGGCTTCCTGCGGCTGGCGTCGCCGCTCACGGAGGAGCCGGTGCCGCTGGGGGTGGGCTGGCTCTTCCAGGACGTCACCGAGGCCAAGCGGGGCGAGCAGGAGGCCGCGCTGCTGCGCTTCCGCGCCAACCAGTTGCACCGTGCCTCCCGCGCGGCCGCCGAGTGCGAGGACCCGGCGGAGGCGGCCACCGTGCACCTCGACTTCGCGCTCGCCGGCTTCGCCGACCACGCCCTGATCGACCGGGTGGCGGGCGCCCCGCGGGCCGACGGCGAGTCCGGGGCGCCGCCCCGGCTGGTGCGGGTCGCGGCCACGCCCTCCGGTGGCCCGGGCCCCAGCGCGCTCGACGGCCGCGCGGGCCTGCCCGTGCGCTACGCCGACGGGCACCCGGCGCTCCAGTGCGTGGCCCGCGCCGGCTGTGTGCGCGCCTCCGCCGGCGCTGTGCCGCAGGACCGGGCGCGGGAGTGGGCGCACGCGCGCCAGTGGCCCGAGGACACCGTGCACGCCCTGTGCGCCGTGCTGCGCAGCCGCGGCCGCACCCTGGGCGTCGTGACGTTCCTCCGGGGCGCCGCCCGCACCCCGTTCGAACGCTCCGACGCGACGTACGCCGAGGACGTCGCCGTCCGCATAGCCCTGGCCCTCGACCTGGCGGCGGCGACGGCGCCGGGGGAGCGGGCCTGACGTCTTCGAACCGGCGGGCCTGAGGCCGCGCCGGCCCAGCGGGCCTGACGCCTTCGAACCGGCGGGCCTGAGGCCGCGCCGGCCCAGCGGGCCTGACGGCAGGGTGCCGGAGGAGGACGACGCGAGCGGCACCGGCTCGTCGTCCTGGACGGCATCCCGCACGCCCCGGGAGAGAAGTGCCCCAGGAGGAGGACCGGCCCAGGAGGAAAACCGCCCCAGGGCGGCAGCACCAGCACCCGCCCGGCGTCCCCGTGTTGACAGCGCACTGGTCCAGACCGCACGGTGATCCGCGACACGGACACCGGACACCGGACCCCGGACAGGTGATCCGCGACATGGACACCGCACACGGCAGAGGGGCCCTTCGGATGAGCGACCGCACGCCCGCCGCCCAGTTCTTCGACGCCGCGATCGGCCTGCTGCACCGGGTCCGCGACGAGGAGGCCGGGGCCATCGAAGTCGCGGGCACCCTGCTCGCCGACACCGTCGCCTCCGGCGGCCGCCTCTTCGCCTTCGGCGCCGGCCACTCCTCGCTGGCCGCGCAGGACGTCGTCTACCGGGCCGGCGGCCTGGCCCTGATGAACCTGCTCGCCGTCCCCGGCGTCGTCGGCGTCGACGTCGTGCCCGCCACCCTGGGCTCCGCCCTGGAGCGCGTCGACGGTCTGGCGGGTGCCGTTCTCGGCACCTCCCCGCTGCGCGCGGGCGACGCCCTGGTGATCGTCTCCCTGTCCGGCCGCAACGCCCTGCCCGTCGAGATGGCCCGGACCGCCCGCGCCCTGGGCGTGCGGGTCATCGGCGTCACCTCGGTGGCGTACGCGACCGAGACCGTCTCGCGGCACGCCTCGGGCACGTTCCTGAAGGACCACTGCGACGTCGTCCTGGACTCCAAGATCGCCGTCGGGGACGCCGAGCTCACCCTCGACACCGTTCCCGCGCCCTTCGCGCCCGCCTCCACGGTCGTCACCGCGGCCCTCCTCCAGGCCGTCATGGCGACCGCCGCCGCCTCCCTCGCCGCCCGCGGCATCGAGCCCCCGCTGCTGCGCTCCGGCAACGTGGACGGCGGGCACGAGTGGAACGGGCGGATCATGGACGAGTACGGGGACCGGATCTTCTACCGGCGCTGAGCCGATCCCCTCGGCCAGAGCCCCCTTAACCCCATCGGCCCCACCAGCTCGACCGCCCCACCCGCCCGACCAACCCACTCGGCCCCACCAGGCCCGCAGACCTCCGCGGGCCCGGCCGCGGGCCCGGCCGCGGGCCCGCCCCCGGGCGGCCGTGGCCCCCGGATCCCCCGATGTAACCGCCTCGTTCCACCGGCGCGGCACGCTTGTCAGTGCTATCCGGCAGAATTGAAGCCAGGGCCAGCGCACGCGCCGAAGAGCCGTCGAGCCTTCGGCACATCTCATCAAGGGGCACGTATGTCCGGACTGATCGACACCACGGAGATGTATCTCCGCACCATCCTCGAGCTGGAGGAGGAAGGTGTGGTCCCCATGCGCGCCCGGATCGCCGAGCGGCTCGACCAGAGCGGGCCGACGGTCAGCCAGACCGTGGCGCGCATGGAGCGGGACGGCCTGGTCTCGGTGGCCAGCGACCGGCATCTGGAGCTCACGGACGAGGGCCGCCGGCTGGCCACGCGCGTGATGCGCAAGCACCGTCTCGCCGAGTGTCTCCTCGTCGACGTGATCGGCCTGGAGTGGGAGCAGGTCCACGCCGAGGCGTGCCGCTGGGAGCACGTGATGAGCGAGGCCGTCGAGCGCCGCGTCCTGGAGCTGCTGCGCCACCCCACCGAGTCGCCGTACGGCAACCCGATCCCGGGCCTGGAGGAGCTGGGCGAGACGGACGGCGCCCACCCGTTCCTGGACGAGGGCATGGTCTCGCTCGCCGACCTCGACCCGGGCCTGGAGGGCAAGACGGTCGTCGTCCGCCGCATCGGCGAGCCGATCCAGACGGACGCGCAGCTGATGTACACGCTGCGCCGGGCAGGTGTGCAGCCCGGTTCGGTGGTGAGCGTCACCGAGTCGGCCGGCGGCGTGCTGGTGGGCAGTGGCGGTGAGGCGGCCGAGCTGGAGTCGGACGTCGCGTCGCACGTGTTCGTCGCCAAGCGCTGAGCGGGAGCCGGGCCGCACCGGAGCCGGGCCGCACCGGAGCCGGGCCGCACCGGAGCCGGGGCCCCGTCCGCCCACCCGTATCGACCACCGGGTGGCGGCGAGACCGGCGGCCGGTGCCTGCGGAAAGCCTGAGCATTGTTCAACTCCTGGGGCCCGCCGGGCAGTTGAGGCCACGCATCGATGTCGTCGAATCGGTGATTCCCTGTGCCGAATCGCAGCGCTCCGGCGCTTCGCGTGCCAATCTGTCGCGAGAGGCATATGACCTGAGGGGGCGGGATGATGTGCCGCAGACGAAGGGAGGGCCCCGGCGCCGTTCGGCGCCGGGGCCTGTCCTCCCCTGTCCTGACCCGGAGCCCCGAGCTCTCAGGGTCAATCCCCTCGGACCGTTTTCCCCGAGCGGTCCGCCTCCTGATGAAGATCTCCCCTCGGTGGCGTCGATCATTCCTTGAGGGTGGTCACTCGAACGAGCGGTGTTGGCCGCGTAAGTGGGTGTTTTCGAATGCTCATTCGATAGCCTGCGGGTGAAGGGCCTCGCGTGGGGCGGATCACGGCCGTGGCGGATCACGGCTGCGGCGGACCACGGCTGTGACGATCACGCGGGGTGTGCGATGAGCGAAGGCAGTGGACAGCACAGCGGTACGACGGCAGACACGACGCGTGACCGGACCGGCCGGCTCGAACGGGAGCGAGGGGTCCGAGCGGAGCTAGGGGGGTGCCAGGACCATGGCGCGACGCATCGACGTGACCGGGGCGGGCGGTGTACGCCTGGCGGCCTGGGAATTCGGTGACCCGCCCAAGTCCGACCCGGCGCAGAACGGGTCGGAGCCCACGATTCCGGCCCAGTCGTCGGGAGGAGGGGCGGTGCCGGACGGGTCCGCCGACCCCGACCGGACCACCGGTGTGCTGTTGCTGCACGGTCTGATGGGCCGGGCCTCGCACTGGGCGTCCACCGCCCGCTGGCTCTCCGGGCGGCACCGCGCGATCGCCCTCGACCAGCGCGGCCACGGCCAGAGCGAGAAGCCCCCGCAGGCCGCCTACACCCGCGAGGCCTATGTGGAGGACGCCGAGGCCGCCCTGGAGCAGCTCGGCCTCGCCCCGGCCGTCGTCATCGGCCACGCCATGGGCGCCCTGACCGCCTGGCAGCTCGCCGCCAAGCGCCCCGACCTGGTCTCCGGGCTGGTCATCTGCGACATGCGGGCCTCCGCGCTCGGCGCCGCCTCGCAGCGCGAGTGGGCCGACTGGTTCCGCTCCTGGCCCGCTCCCTTCGCCACCCTCGCCGACGTCCGCAAGTGGTTCGGCGAGGACGACCCCTGGGTGGAGCGCCCGAACCCGGCGCGCGGCGAGTTCTACGCCGAGGTGATGCAGGAGTCCACCGACGGCTGGCGCCCCGTCTTCGAACCCGAGCAGATGCTGAAGTCCCGCGAGACCTGGATCTACGACGCCCACTGGGAGGAGCTCGCCCAGGTGCGCTGCCCCACCCTGGTCGTGCGCGGCCTCGACGGCCAGCTGGGCCGCGCCGAGGCCCAGGAGATGGTCCGCGTCCTCCCGCGCGGCGAGTACGCCGAGGTCGCCGACGCCGGCCACCTCGTCCACTACGACCAGCCGGAGGCGTGGCGCGCGGCCATCGAGCCGTTCCTCGACGGCGTCCTCACCGGCTGACTCGACGGCGCCCTCACCGGGCGAACGGGCCCGTCACGGCCGTCCGGGCCGGGTGAGTGGGTTCGCCACGGCTGTCCTCACCGGGCGAACGGGCCCGTCACGGCCGTCCGGGCCGGGTGAGTGGGTTCGCCACGGCTGTCCTCACCGGGTGAGCGGGCCTGTCACGGCCGTCCGGGCCGGGTGAGTGGGTTCGCCACGGCTGTCCTCACCGGGTGAGCGGGCCTGTCACGGCCGTCCTCACCGGGTGAGTGGGTTCGCCACGGCCGTCCGGGCCGGACTGTGTGGGTTCGCCACGGCCGTCCGCGTCGGATCGTGTGGGTTCGCCACGGCCGTCCGCGCCGGACCGTGCGGGGCCTTCACGGCCTTCACTGCCGTCCAGGCCGGACCGTGCGGGGCCTTCACGGCCTTCACGGCCGCCGCGCCGGACCGTGCGGGCGCCGCTACCGGTCCCGCCCGCACGCATAGGCCAGCGGCGAGATCAGCTCCTCCGCGTCCGGCAGCCACCGGTTCGCGGGAGTCGGCCGACAGGCCCACTGCACGGCACCCCGCGACCCGAACCGCGTGGGCGGCGCGGCCACGTACATCCCCTCGCCCAGCGTGACGAGATCGAGCGACCCCGGCGACCAGCCCAGTTTGCGGACCAGTTCGGGCAGCTTCGCGGACGCGCCCGGCAGCACGAAGAAGTTCATCCGGCGGTCCGGCGTCAACGTCACCGGCCCCAGCGACAGTTCCATCCGCTCCATCCGGGCCAGCGCCAGGAAGCCCGCCGTCTCCGGCACGGAGATCGCGTCGAACGTCCGCCCCGTGGGCAGCAGGATCGAGGCGGTCGGCTGCTTCTGCCACATCCGGCGCGCGACGGTCGCGCTGCCGGTGGCCTGCGTGGCCCAGTCCGGCCGCGCGGGATGTGCCCCGGGCGCCGGACACGCGGCGTCACCGCAGGAGCACCGCTGCATGCCCTCGACGGCTTCCAGCCAGGTGCCGGGAAAGACGTCCCAGTGACGTTCCTCGGCATAGCGAACAGCGGTGTCCAGCAGCGATTCCCCGCGCTGCTTCGGGATCTGGGTGGCTTCGGTGCCCGCGATGGTCTCTTCCACGATGAACACAACTCTGGGCGTCACCAGGGGTTACGCCCGCCCACGTGCGCGGGGGAGGAGCATCGATCCCGCGTCCGGGGCGCATGGGTGCATCGGCGGGGGCGCGCGGCAGGAATGAGCGCGGAAGCGGGTAGTCACGCTTGGGGGTCGGCTTCCGCCATTACCCCGGCAATCCTCACATGCCTCGCATTCTCGCCGTATCCGTGGGGCATTGATCTTCACGGCCGGAACTTTTCGGTGGAAGACACATCAACTCGGTGCGCGGGACGGCACCGCAGCCACAGGGCGGACGATCCGAAGGGAGCGCCGGCGCCGGCGGGACGAACGGACGGAGGCCCACGGGCCCGGCCCGGCCGTCCTCCCGGCACCAGCGGCGCGCCCGGAGGTGAGCCGCCGAGAAACAGGGGGTAGTGCCCATGGCCGCAAGGCCTCTTGTCGCGCGGCAGCCGAACGAACGGCTGCAGGCGCTCATCCAGGAAGCGGGTTGCTCGAACGCCGGGCTCGCCCGCCGCGTCAACATGTGCGGCGCGGAGCACGGCCTCGACCTGCGCTACGACAAGACGTCCGTGGCCCGCTGGCTGCGCGGACAGCAGCCGCGGGGACGCGCCCCGGCGATCATCGCCGAGGCGCTGGGCCGCAAGCTCGGCCGTACGGTCACGATCGACGAGATCGGCATGGCCAACGGCAAGAACCTCGCATCGGGTGTCGGACTCCAGTTCTCGCCGACGGTACTGGGGGCCATCGAGCAGGTCTGCGAGCTGTGGCGCAGTGACGTGGGGCGCCGGGACTTCCTCTCCGGGTCGTCCGTGGCCGCCTCGGCGCTGGTCGAGCCGAGCCGCGACTGGCTGATCTCCTCCCCGGACGCGCAGGTGGCGCGCTCGGCGGGCCCGCGGGTGGGACTGTCCGACGTGGCGGCCGTCAAGGCGATGACCCAGGCGCTGGTCGACCTGGACCACCAGTACGGCAGCGGGCACGTGCGCCCGGTCGTCGTGCACTACCTCAACAGCGTCGTCTCGGGCCTGCTCGCCGGGTCCTACCGGGAGGCGGTGGGACGTGAACTCTTCGCCTCCGTGGCCCGGCTGACGGAGCTGGCCGGCTACATGGCCGTCGACACCGGACAGCCGGGGCTCGCCCAGCGCTACTACATCCAGGCCCTGCGCCTCGCCCAGGCGGCCGGCGACCGCGGCTACGGCGGTTACGTCCTGGCCGCCTCCATGAGCCACCTGGCCGCGCAGCTCGGGAACCCGCGCGAGATCGCCCAGTTGGCACGGGCGGCGCAGGAGGGCGCACGGGGGCGCGTGACACCGAGGGCGGAGGCGATGTTCCACGCGGCCGAGGCCCGTGGACACGCGCTCATGGGCGACGTACGGGCGGCCCAGGCGGCGGGCGGCCGGGCGGTGGAGGCGCTGGAGGCGGCCGATCCGGCGGCCGGTGACGACCCGTCGTGGATCGCGCACTTCGACGCGGCCTATCTGGCCGACGAGTTGGCGCACTGCCACCGCGATCTGGGCCAGGCCGAGGCGGCGGCCCGGTGCGCCGAGCAGTCCCTGGCCGGGCACCCGGAGAGCCGGGCCCGCCGGCGGGCCATCGGATATGTGCTCCTCGCCACGGCGCAGGTGCAGCGGCGCGAGGTGGAGCAGGCCTGCAACACCGGTACGAAGGCAGTGGAGTTGCTGGAGACACTGCGGTCCAACCGGGGCGCGGAGTACCTGGAGGACCTCCAGCAGCGGCTCCAGCCGTTCCGGGAGGAACCCGTGGTCAGGGAGTTCGGGGCCCGTCTGGACCTCCAGGCCGCCGCGTGAACGGACGGAGCGCCGGCGCGTGAACGGCCGGGAAACGGCCCGTCGTCGCCCGGGGCGCGACGGACACGGCGTACGGCGCTCCGGTCGCGTCACTCGTCTCACACTCGTCCCTTGGGAGGGAGGTCGCGTCCTGAGCTGCGTGGCACGGGGTTCCGCCGACCCGGTAGCGTGAGCCGACGATTCCGAAGGTCCCCCATCAGTTGGAGTCCCGGTGACGCAGAGTGGACAGGGCGAGGAGCCCTCGGCGCGGCCCGCGCGCGAAGGCATCGTGCTGCCCTCCGACGGCGGGGAACCCCTGCTGCCGGGCATGATCAGCAGTCCCCACGACAGGCGGCCGTACGGGCAGCAGGCGCCGCAGGCGTCCGCGCCGCCCGGCGGGCAGACCTGGGGCGGGCCGTGGGGCCCCGACCAGCAGCAGCCGGGCGGCCAGGGCTGGCAGCCCGCGGCAGACCGGCAGTGGGACACCCCGCAGCCGGCGGGCCACGACGCGTGGGGCTCCGGGCCCCGCCCGGGCGCCGCCCCGCTGCCGCCCGAGGGGGCCCCGGCCCCGTCGTACGGCCACGGCGCGCCGTCGGCCCCGCTGCCGCCGCCCGCCGACGCCGCCACCCAGTACATCCCGCCGGTCCCGGCCACCCCCGTGGACGACGGCGCGACGCAGTACATACCGCCCGTGTCCGCCGCCCCGGTGGACGGCGCGACGCAGTACATACCGCCCGTGTCCGCGGCCCCCGTGGACGAGGGCGCGACGCAGTACCTGCCGCCGGTGGGACCGGGTGCCCTGCCCCCGGAGACGCCGGCGGAGTCGACCCACTTCCTGGGCCGCTCGACCGGCCACGGCCCCGGCCCCGGCCCGATGCCGGGCGGCGCCCAGCCCGGCTCCTTCCCGGGCGCGGGCGCACACGCGGGCGCGGGCCCCGTCCCGGGCGCCCCGGCGTACCCCGGCGGGCCGTCGCACCCGGGCCCGGGACCCCTGCCCGGCGCCGGCCCGCACCCCGGCGCCCACCAGGGTCCGCTGCCCGGTGCCGCGCACCCCGACTCGGAGGCCACGCAGTACATCCCGCCGGTGACCGGTCAGGCACCGTACGGCGGGGCCGGTGCGGACCGGCAGCCGCCCGCGGAGTTCGAGAACCTCTTCCGCGGCGGGCCCGGCGACGACGGACCGGCCGGGTCGACGCAGCAGTTGCCGCGGTTCTCCGAACCCGAGCCCGCCGGACACGGAGGTTACGGCGCCGGTCCCGGACATGGGTCCGCTCAGTCCTCGTACGCCCCGCCCGGCGGCGGGGGCGGGCGGCGCGCCGCGCGGGACGACGACCACGGACGTGGCCGCGGAGGCCGCACCGGATCGCGGGTGCCGCTGTTCGCCGCGGTCGGCGTGGGCATCGCCGTCGTCGGGATCGGCGCGGGAGCGCTGCTCGCCGGCGGGGGCACGAGCGACCAGGGCGAGGACAACAAGACGGTGGCGGCGTCCGCCCCCGCCACCGAGGCGTCCCCCTCGGCGTCGGCGGCCGACCCCGCGGAGCAGCAGGCGATCGCGCTGGACGCGCTGCTCGCGGACAGCGGCAGCAGCCGGGCCACCGTGATCAGCGCGGTGGCCGACGTGAAGAAGTGCAGCAACCTCGCGCAGGCCGCCAAGAACCTGCGGGACGCGGCGACGCAGCGCACCGAGCTGGTGACCAGGCTGTCCGGGCTGAGTGTCGACCAGCTCCCCAACCACGCGGCGCTGACCACGGCCCTCACCAAGGCGTGGCAGGCGTCCGCGTCCGCCGACAACCACTACGCGGCCTGGGCCGACCAGGTCGCCGCGAACAAGAAGAGCTGCAAGAAGGGCCAGGCCCCGACCACCGCCCAGACGCAGGCCGGCAACCGCGAGAGCGGCACCGCCAGCACCCAGAAGACGCAGGCCGCCGCGATCTGGAACACGATCGCCACCACGTACGGACTGACGGAGCGTCAGCCGACCCAGCTGTGAGCCCCCGGGGCGCGCCGCCCGGGAGGCTCAGTCGACGTCCGCGTTCTCCAGCGTCTTCGTCACGTCGACGAAACCATCCCGGGCGGCCACCAGCCGGCCCTTGCGCACCGTCTGGAGGGTCACGTCGGCGTTGACCAGGCGCGGGAAGCCGATGGAGGCGAGCTTGTCGCTGAACTCCCAGCGCAGGGTCGGCGTGAGCCCGCCGGTGCTGATCTCCAGCCCGTCGTCCAGGGCGCCGCGCACGCTGTCGGCGGTGACCTCGCCGCTCCCCAGGGACTCCACGACCCGCCGGAACACGGTGTAGGCGATCCAGGTGGTCTGCACCCCGGTGTCCGTCGCGTCGATCCGGGTGTCGGAGAAGGCCTGCTCGCTGATGACCTTCTTCATCGCGTCCCAGCGCGAGTCGTCCGCCACCGGGTACCAGCCGGTGACGTACGACCCCTCGAAGGGGCCGGAGGCGCCGCCGGTGGAGTTGATCACCGCCTGGTCGACGCTGCTGAGGACGGTGGCCGTGCGCACGGCGGGGTAGTCCTCGCGGGCGCGGCGGAAGGAGTCCATGTAGGTGCTGGTGCGGTCGCCGAGCGCGGGCACCACGCACCCCTTCCCCTCGGCGCCGTCGGTGCCGTCGGTGGCGTACTTCAGGGCGGTCTCGGCCTGCGCCGTGTACTGGGCGGCGTCCTCCGCCGCCAGCTGGTCGTCGGCCGCGTCGTGCGCGCCCGCCTTCAGTCCCGCGTCGAGCATGGCGGGCAGCGCGTCGCCCGCGATGGTGTCGGGGCGGACGAGGGCGACGGAGCCGCAGACCGCGGCGAGTTCCCGGCCGAGCCCGGCCAGCAGCGCCGGCGCCCCGCCGTTGACGGGGTAGGACAGGGGGCTGGTGAACTCCTCGTTGGTGACGCCGTAGCCGCCGATATAGGGGATGCCGGCGCCCTCCAGGGGCGGCAGGAAGGACTCGGAGTGCTGGCTGTAGGAGCCGACGACGGCGACCGCCCCCTCCTTGACCGCCCGCCGGGCGCACTTCGCGGCGTCCACGGTGTCGTTGTGGTCGTTGCAGGTCAGGACGGTCAGCTTGCGGCCGCCCAGCCCGCCGTGGGCGTTGACCCAGCGGGCGTAGGCACGGGCGAAGGCGGGCATTCCGGGCTTGTTGGTCGCGGCCGTGCCCTCGGGCGCCCAGGTCATCACGACGATCGGATCGTCGCCGGAACTCCCCGTGGTGCCGGGGACGATCCCGCAGGCGGCGGCGAGTGACGCGCAGGCCATGAGGGCGCCCGCCGACAGGGCGGTGGCTCTGGCGGATCGGGTGAAGCGCAGGTACCTGGGGAGGGAGGTGCTTCGCGTGCGTCGCCTGCCGGTCATGAACCCACACGATTCCGCCACATCGCTAACCGCCGAGTGACCTTCGGTCAACGCATGGTGACGCGCAGGTGAATTACCGGGGCGGGTGGGAGGCCCGGAGCGCGGAACGTACGATCGATGACCGTGCAACAAGGTTCGGAGAACTCTTCCCGTCGCAGTCGTCGCTCCTCCACCATGGGCGGCATGCCACTCAACGACATGCCGTGGTGGCGCTGGCGCAGCAATGTGCGCTCCGCGCTGCACATGCTCTCCGACCCGCTGTTCCAGCGGGACGTCTGGCTGGCCGGGGCCGAGGGGTACGGCGACGTCACCGACGCCGTGTACCGCCTGGTCGAGGACACCTGGCTGGACAACTGGTCCGCCGAGAAGTACGTCGGCACGATCTTCCGCGACTCGCAGGAGGCGGCGCTCGTCGACACCGCCGTGCTGCGGGTGCTGCGGATCATGCACCAGGTCGGCCCGGACGCGCCGGTCTCCGCCTACGTCGACCACCAGGCGTGGCCGGAGGCGGTACGGGCGGCCCGTGACGCGCACGTACGGATGGCCGTGGCCGACGGGGAGGACCCGGACGCGCCGCCGCGGACGCTGGAGGTGCTGCGGATCCTGACCCGGTCCGCGTAGCCGGGACGGGCGCGCCGGGGCGGATGTCCGGGGAGGGCGCGCCGGGGCGGATGCCGGGGAGGGTGTGCCGGGGCGGATGTCCGGGCAGGGTGTGCCGGGGCGGATGTCCGGGCAGGGTGTGCCGAGACGGATGTGCGGGGAGGGCGTACCGGAGCGGGTCCGTCCTGCGGACGGAGTTCCGCCGGGCCGGTGCGGTCGTGAGACCCTGTCGTGCATGAGTGAGCAGTCCACCCGAGCCGCGGCGGCCCCCGCCGACCAGTACGTCCTCACCCTGTCCTGCCCCGACAAGCAGGGCATCGTGCACGCCGTGTCGAGCTACCTCTTCATGACCGGTTGCAACATCGAGGACAGCCAGCAGTTCGGCGACCACGACACGGGCCTGTTCTTCATGCGCGTCCACTTCTCGGCGGAGGCGCCGGTGACCGTGGACAAGCTGCGGGCGAGCTTCGCGGCGATCGGCGACTCCTTCCACATGGACTGGCAGATCCACCGGGCCGACGAGCGGATGCGGATCGTCCTCATGGTCAGCAAGTTCGGCCACTGCCTGAACGACCTGCTGTTCCGCGCCCGGACCGGCGCACTGCCGGTGGAGATCGCGGCGGTGGTGTCCAACCACACCGACTTCGCCGAGCTGGTGGCCTCCTACGACCTTCCCTTCCACCACATCCCGGTGACGAAGGACACCAAGTCCGAGGCCGAGACGAAGCTCCTGGAGATCGTCCGCGGGGAGAACGTCGAACTGGTCGTGCTCGCCCGCTACATGCAGGTCCTCTCCGACGACCTCTGCAAGCAGCTCAGCGGCCGGATCATCAACATCCACCACTCCTTCCTGCCGAGCTTCAAGGGCGCCAAGCCGTACCACCAGGCGCACGCGCGCGGCGTGAAGCTGATCGGCGCGACGGCGCACTACGTCACCGCGGACCTCGACGAGGGGCCGATCATCGAGCAGGAGGTCGAGCGGGTCGGGCACGGCGTGACCCCGGACCAGCTGGTCGCGATCGGACGGGACGTGGAGTGCCAGGCGCTGGCGCGGGCCGTCAAGTGGCACGCGGAGCGCCGGATCCTGCTGAACGGGCGACGGACGGTCGTCTTCGCCTGACCCGCCCCCGCCCCCCGGCTCTCAGGGGCTGACCGAGCGCCAGATCCGCTCCGGCAGGATCCGCGCGGCCTCGTCGGGGTCGACGTCGTCGACCCCGGAGCGCCAGCGGCGGGCGACGCCGATGACCGGTCCGAGGACCAGCGACTCGATCAACGCGAGGGGGAGCGGGGCGAGTTCGCCCGACTCGACGTGGGGCCGGCCCCACTGTGCGATCGCCGAGATCCGGGCCTCCTGCGAGTCGCGCAGCTCCTTCCCCCGCGTCATGCCGTACCGGTCGGCCGTGGCCGAGTGCAGCAGCAGGGCGCAGGAGGGCGCGGACGGGACCGGCGGTTCCCAGGGCTCGGCCGGAGGCGCCGGCACCGGCACCGGGGGCCAGGGGAGCACGGGCGGCGGTTCGGGCGGCGGCGACGACGGCGGCAGCGGCTCCACATCGTCCGGCACGAGCGGAACCACCGGCTCCGGCGCGAGCGGAACCTCCGGCTCGGGCACCTCCGGCGGTACGTCGACGTCGACCACCGCCCCCGCCCCCGCCTCCGGCACCCACCGCTACCGCAACGGCGACAACAACAACCGCCTCACCACCGTGCACGGTTCCGCGGACGACGGAAGCTGCTCGGACGCGAGCGCCTCGTGGACGGTCCGCAGCGCGTCGGGCGGGGGTTTCCAGCTGGTCAACGGGCAGAGCGGCCAGCGCCTGTCCGCCAACATGCTCGGCCAGGCCGTCTTCGTCGCCGCGTGCGACGGGAGTGCCGCCCGGCTGTGGCGTTCCGGGTCGGGCGGCAGCCTGGTCAGCGTCTACAACGGCGGCTGCCTCGACCTCGCCTTCGGCGGCGGGGTGGCGGCGACGACCTGCGCGGGAGAGGCGTCCCAGCGCTGGTCGGCGGTGTGACGACAGGGCCCGGGGGTGGTGCGGGGACGGCCGGTGACCGGTCGGCGGCCTACATCCGGCTCAGGGACGCCGCCGCGAACAGGACGTCCCTGATCGCCTCCGGGTCCCCGACCTGCCCCGCCGCGGCCTCCTCCGGCGACACGTGGCCCGCAGCCAGCCGGCAGAACTCCACGTCGTCCAGGGCGACATGGGCCACCTCGTGGGCGGCGGAGCCCACCGCGGCGGGGGAGTCCAGCGGGATGAGCCACTCACCGCCGCCCAGGCCCTCGATCTCCAGCCGCAGACTGCGGCCGGGCCGGCCGGCGGTCACCAGGTGCCGGCTGTGTCCGGGCGCGGCGAGGCCCGCCCGCCGACGTTCGGCGAGGGCGCCCGGCAGCAAACGGGCGGCCAGGTCGATCATGTCGTGCAGGTGGCGCGGCGCGGGCGGCGCGTACGGGTAGTCGACGGCCTCCGCGATGTCCTCGGCGTGCACCCAGCACTCGAAGGCCCGGTCGGCGAGCGCGTCCCGCAGCGGCAGTTCGAAGCCGCCGTACGACACCGGCAGGGTGCCGCGGCCGCCGCCGGTGAAGGACACCGTGCGGACGACGGCGTGGGTCTGCTCCCGCCACGGTCCGCGCACGGTACGCGTCGGCGGGAAGCGCGAGGCGCCCCAGAACGCCTCCGTCCGCTCGGCGGGCGTCTCCGCCGGCTTGTCCCCGGCCAGCGGGTCGTCGAGACCCAGGGCGACGGCGATCAGGCCGTCCACCGCGAGCAGATGCGCGATGACCCCGGCGACGGTCGTACGGCGGCTCGTCCCGTCCTCGCCCCCGAACCAGCGCAGCCGGACGGGCGCGTGCCACTCCGCGTCCCCGAAGTCCTGGAGCAGGGCGTCCAGGCGGGCGGTCTCGGCGTCGTACGACGTCGCCCACGCGGGCACCGGGACCCGGGGCGGGCGCCGGTCCAGGCAGCCGTCCAGGACGCGGGTGCGCAGGCCGGGGTCCAGGTCGAGGCTCTCGGGCCGCTGGAGCAGGCCGACCGCCTCGCGCAGCCGCCGGGCCTCGTCGGCGCAGGCGCCGCAGTTGCCCAGGTGCTCCTCCACGGCGGCGGTCTCCTCGGCCGAGCAGGCGGCCAGCGCCCACGCGCCCAGCAGCGCCTTGAGCACGGGGTGCTCCAGGCGCGGGAGCGTCGGGCCGGCGGGGTCCGTGGCGGACGGCAGTGACGGACCGCCGGGACCGTCCGCACCGCCGGAACCGCCGGAACCGCCGGAACCGCCGGAACCGCCGGAACCGCCGGAACCGCCGGAACCGCCGGAACCGCCGGTCGGGCCGGGGTTGCTCGGACCGGCGGGTCCGTGGGCGTCGTCGTCGAACGCCGCGAAGCGTTCCATGCCGCTCACGCCGCGCCCCCGTAACCGGGCGGTGCGCCGGGGGCGGCGGTGTCGTGGGCCGTGGAGAGCAGTTGCAGGCCCAGGCGGAGGCGGCGGCGGGCCTCGTCCTCGGTAACGCCGAGGTCGGCGGCGGTCTGGCGGTAGTCGCGGCGCTGGAAGTAGGCGAGTTCGAGGGCGGCCCGCAACGGGGCCGGCATGGACTGGACGATGTAGTCGGCGCGGGCGGCGACGGAGGCGTGGCGGACCTTGTTCTCCAGTTGCTCGGTGGTGCCGGGGCCGCCGCGGGCGAGCGCCGCGGTCTCGGTGGCACGCAGCCGCTGCACGGCGAGACGGTGGGCCAGCGCGGCGATCCAGGTCCGCAGGGGGCCCTGCGCGGGGTCGTAGGTGTCGGGGTGCTCCCAGACGTGGGCGAAGACCTCGCGGGTGATGCCGTCGGCGGCCCGTTCGTCTCCGAGCACGCGATGGGCGAGGCCGTGCACGAGCGAAGCGAACCGGTCGTAGAGCTCACCGAGGGCGGCGGCCTCGCCGCGCGCGAGCCGCTGCTGCATTGTGCGGTCCCAGCGGGGTGGTGCGTCCTTCCGCGCCATGCGGCCCCCTCGTCGTGCTCGTGTCTGCGTCCAGCGTGCGTCCACCGTCACCTCGAATGTAGTCGGCACGCCCGATGCCGCACGCCCCTTTGCTGCAATGTGCGCCCCCTGCGCGGCGGGGGGTGGTATGGGGCGTTGACTACCCGGCCTCGTGCCGATCAGACCCGATCGGATCAGTTCGCAACCGATCAATCAGGATTGAACAAGACTGAACGGGACTGAATGTGATGGGAATCAGCCTCTTTCCTTCAGGGGCTGTTTTCCGTGCGGCGTTTCGGGGCACGGCCGCTGGGCAGCCGCGCTGCAAGGAAGCGAAGGGACGGCTTCCGTTTACGGCGAGCGAAGGGCGTGGTGGTGGCGTTCAAAGTGACCGGCGGCGAGCGGGGCGACTGGGCCGTGCTCCATGTGTCGGGCGAGCTGGACCTGGTGACGTCGCCGGTGCTGCGTCAGCGGGTCCACGACGTGGTGGCCGAGGGCCGCCACAGCCTCGTCCTGGACCTCTCCGAAGTGCATTTCTGCGATTCCAGCGGTGTCGGCGTCCTCATCGCCGCCCGCCGTCTGATCCGGTCCTGCCGGGGTCGGCTGCGCCTGATCCTCCCGGCGCGCGGTGCCGTCGAGGACTCCCACGTCAACCGGGTCCTCGGCGCGTTGGGCGTACGCCGGCTCTTCGACGTGTACGGGGATGTCGCGGAGGCCGTCGACGAAGGGACCGAACCCCTGTCGGCGTGACCGGCGCCACCCGCTCGGCCACACTCTTGTCCCGAAATTCCCCCTGTCTTGGCACAACCGTCACTCAGCCGACGCCGGAGCGTCGCCGGCGTCGTACGCTCCCTGCCGGAAGCACCCGCACGCGACGACGTAAGGCGGCCCGAGAAGACATGGTCAGCAGCGAGTACGAACGCAGGATCGCCGGCCGGTTCGCCACCTTCGACCAGGACGGCAACGGCAGCATCGACCGACAGGACTTCGGCGCCGCGGCCAAGGCCCTGCTCGCCGAGTTCGGCACACCCGCCCGGTCCGACAAGGGGCAGGCCCTGTACGCCGGAGCCGAGGCCTTCTGGCAGGGCATGGCGGGGATCGCCGACCGCGACGGCGACCAGCGCATCAGCCGCGACGAGTTCGTGAACGGCGCGGTCAAGCGGCTGCGCGACAACCCGGACCGGTTCGCCGAGATCGCCCGCCCCTTCCTGCACGCCGCCCTCGACATCGCCGACCCCGACGGCGACGGCCGCGCCACCGTCGAGGACACCGCCCGCGTCCTCAAGGCCCTCGGCGCCCCCGCCGAGGCCGCCCGCGCGGTGGCCGCGGCACTCGACACCGACGCCGACGGCAAGGTCGGCGAGGCGGACATCGTCCCGGCGTTCGCCCGCTACTTCACCGTGCCGGAGTAGCCGAGGACGCGACGCCGTCCGACCGAACGTCAGCCGGTCCCGCGTCCACACCGATCTGACATCACGTCAGGCATATAACAGGGTTCACCTGGGAGGCGGAGTCGCGACCCGCACATAGGTGCACTCGATGTGCGTCCAGCCGCACGGAGAGTGACGAGAGGTCCCCTCGCGGCCCCGGGTGCGGACGCGGCGGCACGGCGCCGGCCTGCGGTGATGAGTGACCGGCGACGCCGATGTCGCGGATTGTGGCGTACCGCTGTCACGGAGCGTGAATTGCGGTTGTGTCCGAGGCGTGACCCGTCACGGCCCGGAGTCGGGGAGTCGCTCGGGTACCTTCTGTGAGATGCGACTGGTTCCGAGTGCGAGCCGTGCCGGTGGTGCCCCGGGGGCGGTGCCGTACACGAGGGTGCGCACCCCTGCTTGCAGGGCGGATGTGCGCCGGGGCCCCGTCTGTTCGACTCCCCGGGGCGAGCGTCGCACAGTATGCCGCACGAGTACTCCTTCGCGCTGGAATATGCCCGAAGCGCTTGTTGGGGTGACGGTGCGTCAACCAGGCTGTCTCGTAAGGGATTCACGTTCCGTCACGCTGCCTCTGGCCATTGTTCTGGTCATGCAGAAAATGGCTACGATCGTGGCCATCGTCGTCATGGTGCTCGCGTGGCTTGCGTGGCTCACGTGGCGCGCGGCCATGTGTCCGCCGGTTCGGATGGTGTGAGCGGTGCAGGTGCTTCAAGTGCAGCTGGAGATCCGGCCCGACCCCGCTGAGGTGGGGCGGGCCCGGAGTTGGGCCCGTTCGCGCCTCGCCGGGTCCGGGATAAAGGCCGACGAGCCGCTCGCCGAGACGCTGATCCTGCTCGTCTCCGAACTGGTCACCAACGCCGTGGTGCACACGGGCTGTCCGGCCGTGCTGCGCCTGTCCCTGCCGCGCGGCGGCGGAGGGGAGGCGGGGGAGTCCACCGTCCGTCTGGAGGTGGCCGACAGCAGCAGCCGGGCGCCCGTGCCCCGGTGCGTGGACGGCGACGCCACGGGCGGCCGCGGGCTGGCCCTCGTCGACTGCCTCGCGGACCGCTGGGGCTGGAGCGTCGAGGGGCCGGGCAAGCGCATCTGGTGCGAACTCGACCGCTGTGCGCGGCCCCGCGCGGACGAGGCCGAGTGCGGGAGCGTGGCGGACCGCGGCGGTACGCCGTCCCGTCCCGAACCGGCGGTGGCCTACCGGGGGCCGGCGTACGAGGGGTTCGCCTGCGAGGCCGTGTGACGGCTGGGGGCGCACGGCCGGCGGGTGCACGGGTGCGGGGAGTGCCGTCGTCCGGTATTCGGCGGGTGGCGGTGCGCCGGGTGTGCTTCCGTGCGCGCCCACCACAAAGAGGGCGTAAGTGATGAATCTCCGATCGGGTGTTGACGCGGCGTGTCCGTTTGATCACGCTTGGGTCGGTGATTCGCCGTGAGGGGACGACGAGGGTTCCGGTGACGGGAGTCCTCGCCGAGTGCGGGTCGCCGGTTCGGCGTCGGATCCCTCAGGGCCGAGGGGAACCGATGAGGGTCCCCCCGCTCGGGCGAGTCGCGAGTGGGGAGGCGTACGCCGAGTCGGACGGTGGCGCGCGCTGCCGTGCCCGGGGCGGGCTGGGGACATCTCCCGCCCGGGTGCAGCCGGCAGTGGGGAGGCGCGCCGCCGTCCGTCGTTCACCCGCTTCTCCACAGGCTGTGGACAACTTCTCGGGACGCCGGAGCCACCGGAGCCGCCGGAGCCACCGGAGTAGTCAGAGCCACCGGAGCCGCCAGAGCCACTGGAGTAGCCAGAGCCGCCGGAGCCACCGGAGCCGCCGGCCGCCGGATCACGTCCGGGCGGTGGCCCGGAAGGTGCGGCGGTAGGCCGTCGGCGTCACCCCGAGCGCCGCCTGGAGGTGCTGCCGCATCGACTGGGCGGTGCCGAAGCCGGCGTCCTGGGCGACCTGCTCGACGGACAGGTCCGTGGACTCCAGCAGGTGCCGGGCCCGTTCGACGCGCTGCCGGGTCAGCCACTGGCCGGGGCTGACGCCGACCTCCTCGCGGAAGCGGCGGGTGAAGGTCCTCACCGACATGGACTCCTGGGCGGCCATGTCCCGCAGCTGGATCGGTTCGTGGAGGCGGCCGAGGGCCCAGGCGCGGGCGGTGGTCGTGCCGGACAGCTGCGGATCGGGCACGGGCCGCTCGATGTACTGCGCCTGGCCGCCGTCGCGGTGCGGCGGGACGACCGTACGGCGGGCGACCTCGTTGGCGACGGCGGTGCCGTGGTCGCGGCGCACCATGTGCAGGCACAGGTCGATGCCGGCGGCGACGCCCGCCGAGGTCAGCACGTCGCCGTCGTCGATGAACAGCACGTCCGGGTCGACCTCGATCTCCGGGAACAGCCGCTGGAGGCGTTCGGCGTCGGCCCAGTGCGTGGTCGCGGGGCGGCCGTCGAGGAAACCGGCGGCGGCCAGGACGTAGACGCCGGTGCAGATGGAGGCGAGGCGGGTGCCGGGGCGCAGGTGGGCGAGGGCGGCGGCCAGCTCCTCGGTGAGCACGCCCTGCTGGAAGACCGGGCCCAGCTCGTAGGAGGCGGGGACGATCACGGTGTCGGCGGTGGCGAGGGCCTCCGGTCCGTGCTCCACCTGGATCGCGAAGTCGGCGTCCGTCTCGACCGGTCCGGGCGGGCGGACCGAGCAGGTCACGACCTCGTACAGATGCCGCCCCAGGCCGTCGCGGGGACGGCCGAAGATCCGGTGCGGGATGCCCAGCTCGAAGGGGAGCAGGCCGTCCAGGGCGAGGACGGCGACGCGGTGCGGACGGAACTGCGGTGTGTCCTGCTCACAGGTCATGGCCCGATCCTAACGAACGCTGTCTTTCGGGCCACTCGTTCGCGCGAGGCGGGCACCGGAAGCTCGATGGCGTGACCCAGACAACCGAAGCCACAGCGACCGCCGTCCGTCGGGAGAGGCGGCCGACGCGCGTCCACCGTGCCTGGTTCGTCGCCGCCGTCACCTTCGTGACGATCATCGGCGCGGCCGCCTTCCGCTCCCTGCCCGGACTGCTCATCGACCCCCTGCACCAGGAGTACGGCTGGTCGCGCGGCACGATCGGCGCCGCCGTCTCGGTCAACCTCGCGCTGTACGGACTCACCGCCCCCTTCGCCGCCGCGCTGATGGACCGCTTCGGCATCCGGCGCGTGGTCGCCGTCGCCCTGACCGTGATCGCGGTCGGCTCGGGCCTGACCGTGTGGATGACGGCGGCCTGGCAACTCCTGCTGTACTGGGGCCTGCTGGTCGGTCTCGGGTCGGGCTCGATGGCGCTGGCGTTCGCCGCGACGGTCACCAACCGCTGGTTCACCGAGCGCCGGGGCCTGGTCAGCGGCATCCTCACCGCGGCCTCCGCCTCCGGGCAGCTGATCTTCCTGCCGCTGCTGTCCTGGATGGTCACGCGGTACGACTGGCGTCCGGCGGCCGTCACGGTCGCCCTCGCCGCCCTCGCCGTCGTCCCGTTCGTGTGGCTGCTGCTGCGCGACCACCCGGCGGACGTGGGCCTGAAGCCCTACGGCGCGCGGGAGTTCGTGCCGAAGCCGCCCCCGGTCACGGGTGCCGCGCGCCGCGCGGTCACCGTCCTGCTCTCGGCCGCGCGCACCGGCCCGTTCTGGCTGCTGGCCGGCACCTTCGCGATCTGCGGTGCCTCGACCAACGGCCTCGTCCAGACCCACTTCGTGCCCGCCGCCCACGACCACGGCATGCCCGTCACGGCGGCGGCCTCGCTCCTCGCGGTCATCGGCGTGTTCGACGTGGTCGGCACGATCGCCTCCGGCTGGTTCACCGACCGCTGCGAACCGCGCCGTCTGCTCGCGGTGTACTACGCGCTGCGGGGCGTCTCGCTGCTGTTCCTGCCCATGCTGCTGGCCCCCACGGTCCACCCTCCGATGATCTTCTTCATCGTCATCTACGGCCTCGACTGGGTCGCCACCGTCCCGCCCACCCTCGCGCTCTGCCGCGAGCGGTACGGCGACGACAGCGCCATCGTCTTCGGCTGGGTCCTCGCCTCCCACCAGGTCGGCGCCGCCCTGGTCGCCTTCCTCGGCGGTGTCGCCCGCGACGTCTTCGGCTCCTACGACGTGGTCTGGTACGCGTCGGGAGCGCTGTGCGCGGCCGCGGCGCTGATGGCCCTGGTGATCCGGCGCCGCCCGGACACCGGGACGGTCCGGCTCGCGGTGGCGGGCTGACGGCGGGACCGCGCCGACGGGCCGGTAGGGCCGGTAGGGCCGGTAGGGCCGGTAGGCCGGTAGGCCGGTGGGGCCGGTCCACGGGATCGGCCCCGCGGCGCCGCCAGGAGGCCGGGGGTGTCGGACGCGCCGTCGTCAGGGGCGCCGCAGGTGAGCGCGTACGGCCGTGGCGATCCGCTCCGCGTCGAGCGCGACCTCGCGCAGGGTGCCGCTGATCGGCGTGGTGAAGCCGGTGAAGTACAGGCCGGGCGCGTTCTTCGGGGCGCGGGGGCCGTGCGCGACGGGGAGGCCGCGGCCGTCGAGGACGCCGAGGTGGCCGACCAGGCCGTCCAGGGCGCGGACGTAGCCGGTGGCGGCGACGACGGCGTCCGGGGAGATCCGGGTGCCGTCGGCGAGGACCACCTTGCCGTCCTCGAAGCCCTCCACGGCGGCCACCACCTCGATCCTGCCCCGGCGCACGGCGTCGAGCAGGCCGACGTCCTGCACCGGTACGGCCCCCTGTCTCGCCCGGGTGTACAGCCCGGTGTCGGGGCGCGGCAGCCCGTGCGCCGACAGGTCGGGCACGCTCACCCCGGCCAGAACACGGGAGAGCCGGTCGACGAGCGCGACCGGGAGCCGGCGGACGAGGATGCCGCTGTACTGGGCGGCCCAGCCGGCGGTCGAGCGGCGCACGATGTGCGGGACGGTCCGCACGGCCAGCCGCACCCGCCCGGCGCCGCTCTCCACCAGGTCGACGGCGATCTCGGCACCGGTGTTGCCGACGCCGACGACCAGGACGTCCCGGCCCGCGTACGGGGTGCCGTCACGGTAGGCGGAGGCGTGCGCGAGGTCTCCGGTGTACGTCTCGCGGCCCGGCCAGTCCGGCAGCCGCGGGGTGTGGTTGTAGCCGGTGGCGACGACGACCGCCGAGCCCGTCAGCTCCCGGCCGCCGGAGGCGCGCAGCAGCCAGCCGGTGCCGTCGGCGGTGCGCTCGACGCGGGACACCTCGACGCCGGTGACCAGCTCCAGTTCGTGGTGCTCGGCGTACTTCTCCAGGTACCGGACCACGTCGTCGCGGGCCGGCCACCGCCCGAACCGGCGCGGCATCGCGAGCCCGGGCAGGGCCGACAGGCGCCGGGTGGTGTGCAGGCGCAGCCGGTCGTAGTGGCGCCGCCAGGACGCCCCGACCCGGTCGGACCTCTCCACCACCACGGCCCGTATCCCCCGGGTGCGCAGCGCGTACGCGGCGGCGAGTCCGGCCGGGCCGCCGCCGACGACGTAGACCGGGCGGTCGGCGGGGTTGGGGGCGGTGGGCGCGGAGGGGCTCGGGGACGGTGTGGAGTCGGCCATGAGCGGGAGCGTAATCAAGCACAGGATTGATGGGTCTCGGTCAAGACCGGAATCGGTTGCGGATTGATCACGCTTGCGGAGATGGCCCCGCGGCCGGTGGCGTATGCCGCCCCGCCGTCGCCCTCCGGGAGAGAAGCCGCCCTCGCCCTCCGGGAGAGAACCCGCCCTCGCCCGCCGGAAGAGAAGCCGCGCCGCCGGGCCCAGGTGCGCTGGGGTCCGGCGGCGCGGCGGACGGCGTCGGTTCTTATGACGGGAAACGGACGCCGTGTCCAGGGGCCTCCGGGAGGACGCGGGGAGAACTCCCGGAGGGGGGAGGCCGGTGGCTACTTCTTCTTCTTGGTCTTGTAGCCCGCGACCTTCGCGATCCAGGCGATGAAGTCGCCCGGGTCGGTGTTGGAGCCGTGGCCCTCGTCCCAGTAGTAGAGGTGGCTGACGTCGTCGCCGAGGGTGTGCGCGGCGGCGGCGATGTTGGCGGAGACCGTCAGCGAGGTGTCGGAGTCCTTGGTGCCGAGGCGGATCCACCAGTGCTTGGTGCGGTTCTCGTTGGGCTCGTCGACCAGGTGGTACATCGGGTTCATCAGGCGCAGCAGCTCGGGGATGTCGCTGTCGAGCCGCTTGGCGGTGAGCCCGGTCGTGTCGTTCTTCAGGCCGTACGCCGTGAAGTGGCGGGCGATGGTCGTGCCCTTGCCGAACTCGTTGTTCTCGCCCGTCGACAGGTCGAAGCCGTCGAAGGCCGGGATGGTCTTCTTGCGGGCGCCGACGTGGGTGAGGAAGTCCGCCCAGGTGAAGGAGGCCTTGCCGTTCTTCCAGGTGATGAAGGTGTTGGCGGCGAGGTAGGTCTCGCGCTCGGAGTCCGACAGGGCGGCGAGGTAGGTGGTGGCCGACGGCTCCAGGTACTGCTCGACCAGGTACTCGTCGTAGTTGCGGGCGGTCAGCGTGCCGAAGCCGTCGAGGCCCTTGAGCTTCAGGCCGGCCTGGTACTCGGCGAACTGCGCCTGGAGTTCCTTCGACACCGTCTGGTCGGCGACCTTGCCGGTGGACAGGAGGTTGGTGCCCCAGTTCCACTCGTAGGCGCCGTCGGCGTGCTCCAGGTCGGCGATCGGGCACCAGGTGCCGGTCGCGAAGATCGCGTCGGAGGCGTCGGCCGCGCCGAGCTCCTTCAGGTACTTGGCGTAGATCGGGCTGTCGCCGGAGGCGCCGAGCAGGGCGGACAGGGCGCCGCCCGCGCTGGTGCCGGAGGAGACGATCCGGTCGGTGTCGCCGGGGATGCGGCCCTTGTTGGCGCGCACGTACCGCACGGCGGCCTTGAGGTCGACGATCGCGGCCGGGGCGACGCCGTAGTACTCGCCGGCGGAGTTCTTGAGGGTGCGGCCGCGGGCGCCGGGCTCGACGACGACGTAGCCGGCCGCCAGCGCCAGCTTGGGGAGGCTGACCATCTTGCCGCCGTTCAGCATGGCGTTGCCGCCGGAGGCGACCTCGCCGGTGCCGGTCGACGCGGAGGCGCTGGGGGCCGCGCTCGCGGAGGCGCCGCCGGTGCCGCCGGTGGGCGCGCCGGTCATCCCGCCGCCGCCCACGCCCGTCGCCTCCGCGACCGAGGACGGCATGTAGCCGCCCACCGAGTTCGCGAAGAGGATCGGCGCGTCGCTCGCGTCCACGGCCGTGCCGTCGATCTCGACGGGCACGCTGACGTTCAGGCTCTGGTAGGCCTCGTCGACCGGCTTGGCGACGTAGGTGATCGCCTTCCAGAAGTGGTACGTCACCTCGTGGTCGGCGCCGTCCGCGTCCGTGATCGTCGTCGTCAGCTTCGTGTAGGCCTCCGGGTCGAAGACCAGGGAGTCCGAGGAGGAGGACGAGGAGTCGTCGGATGCCTGCGCGCTCAGGGCGATGCCGCCCACTGCCGCGACGCCGGCGGTGGCCCCGATGCCGATGACGACGGACCTGCGCTTGACTGCCCTGTGCTTCACGGTTCGACTCCTCGCTGCCTTTGGCTTGCGAGTGTGAACGTAGTAGGAGTGCCGACAAAATTGCCAACAATGCGCGAATCTCATGGGCGATACACAGCTTCATGGTGATCCCACAGGCCGGCCGGACGGGGGCGCGGGCTCCGCGGAACCGGAGATCCGTGAACCGGGGGTGTCGGCGGGGCGGGGGTGGGTCCGGGGTTCGACGGCCGCGTCGACAAGTGGTGATGACGGGCGGTCAGGCGGTCGGTCGAGCCGGGTCGCTGGTGGCGGGAGACCGGACTGCGCCCGCCCGGTCGGACGGGTGTTCAATGACCGGATGACCGACATCCACGAGTCGCCCGCTCTTCCCGCCACCCCGGTCCTCCGAGGTCACGGCCTGCGCCTGCGCGCGTGGGACCCCGGGTCCGACACCGATGTGAGCGCCTGGCTGCGAGGGCTGGCCGACCCCGACTTCCTGCGCTGGAACACGCCGCTGCGGACGGTCACGGACGCCGACGGGGCACGGGAGTCGCTGCGCGCGAAGGCCGCCGACGCGGAGGCCGGGACGGGCATCGGCCTCTGCGTCACGGACGCCGGTGCCGGCACGGTCCTCGGGCAGATCGGCCTCGCCGCCGTCGACCCCGTCCAGAGCGTCGCCACCGTCGGCTACTGGGTCCTGCCCGAGGCCCGCGGCCGCCAGGTCGCCACCCGGGCGCTGCTGCTCGCGGCACGCTGGGCGTTCACCGAACTCGGCCTGCACCGCCTGGAACTGGGCCACGCCCTCGGCCACGAGGCGTCCTGCCGGATCGCCGAGCGGTGCGGTTTCCCGTACGAGGGAACCTCGCGCGGGGCGATGTGGGAGGCGGGCCGCAGGGACGCCTGGCGCGACGTCCACCGCCACGGCCGCCTCGCGACGGACCCGGAGCCGGACCTCGGGGGGCTGTGAACGGCCGGAGGACCCGCGTACGCCCCACCGGGGTCAGTGCCGGGCGATCAGCGCTGGGCGGTCAGCGCCTGACGGTCAGTGCCTGGCGGTCAGTGCCGGGCGAACTGCACCCCGGTCGGCTGCACGGTCTCCGGCCGCAGCGCGATGCCGTCGATTGTCAGGCGTTCGCCGTAGATGTCGGTGACGCGGAGCGCGCCGCCGCAGCCCGCGCCCTGCTCGGAGAGGAAGTAGTTGTACTCGGTGCGGGTCAGCGCGGTCCAGCCACTGCCCGTACGGACCTCCAGCCGGGCCAGCGGGTTGCGGTGGCCGAGGGCCTGGATGCCGCACCAGTAGCGGCTGGAGCCGGTCTTGTAGCGGATCGAGACCGGGTCGGAGCCGGCGGGGCTCAGCAGGCTCCAGGTGATCGCGACCCGGCCCGCCGAGAGCGGGGCGAGTTCGGCGAAGGCCTGGGTGCTGAGGTCGAGCTGGCCGGGCTCGCAGGGGGCCGGGCACTCGTTGACGATCCGGACGGTGACGGACGCGCCGTCCGCCGTGCGGACCAGGACGTGGGCCCCGCAGGCCTTGGACGTCTCGTAGTCGGCGGTGTTCATCGCCGCGACCATGAGGTCGTCGGCGGGACCGTACGAGCAGGCGCCGTCGCCGTCCCCGGCGTCGTACGAGGTCGCGACGCCCTCGCGGGCGACCCCCGGCCGTATCCGTCCCGCCAGCGGTGCCGCGGCGGACGGCGTGCGGGTGGCGCCCGCGGCCGTGGACCGTGCCGACGCGGTGGCCGGGGCCGCCGTCCGGGTGGCGGGCGAGGTGCTCCGGCCGGCCGCCGGGCTCGGGGACGCGGGGGACGCCGTGGACGGTGTCGGGGCCGGCGTCGAAGCCGTGGGCGAGGCGGTGCCGCCGGCGCCCGCGACGGCCCCGGCCGCCGCCTCCCGGGTGCCGTCGGCCCCGTGGCCGGGGCGGAAGGCCACCACCAGGGACACGACGAGCGTCACCGCCGCGACGACCGCGACGACCGCGACGACGAGGGCGGGGGCGGGGGCGGGACGCCACGTACGGCGCGAACGACGGGAACGGCGGTGCGAGGGGGATGCCACGGCTGAGTCCTAACGCGGTCCGGGAGAGCACGGCTGCCTCTCGGTCGCCGCCGGGACCCGGAACGTTGCCGCGGGCGGGCCGCGGGGCCCCTACGGCCACAGCAGCTCCGCGACCCAGTCCCCGGCGTCCCGCCGGTACCTCAGCCGTACGTGCCGTCGCCTCTCGTCACCCTGGAAGAACTCCACCGTCTCCGGTCGCAGCCGGTACAGCGTCCAGGTCGGGGACGGGGTCGCCGGGTCCCGCCGGGCCCGTTCCCAGGCCGCCTCCGAGGCCCTCGCCAGTTCCTCCACCGAGCCCAGGACCTCGCTCTGCCGCCCGGTGAGCGCGGCCGCCAGGGCCCCCGTCGACCGCATCCGCAGGTCGGCCCGCGCCGCCTCCGCCGGGGCGACGCCGACCGGCCCGCGGACGCGGACCTGGCGGCCCAGCGTGGGCCAGTAGAAGGCGAGGGCGGCGTAGGGGCGGGCGGCGAGCTGGCGGCCCTTGTCGCTCGTCGCGTGGGTCGCGAAGGACCAGCCGTGCGCGTCGGCGCCGTGCAGCATCACGATCCGGGCGTCCGGCAGGCCGTCCTCGCCGGCGGTCGCGAGGGTCATCGTGTGCGGCTCGCGTTCGCCGGCCTCGGCGGCCTCGGCCAGCCACCGCGCGAACAGCGGCAGCGGTTCGGCGGGGGCCGCCGCCGGGTCGAACGCCCGCAGCTCGGTCACCTCCGGGTCCCACACCCGCAGCGACCTCAGCAGTTCGTGAAGATCCGTTCCCATGGCCCGAGTATCGCCCCGGGGCGGTCGCGGAGCGCCGGGGCGGTCATGGGCGCCGGGTGCGGTCACGGCCGTTCGGCCGAGGGCCCGGTACGCCGCTCCGGCCGCCGGAAAGCGCGACGGCCGCCGGAAAGCGCGACGGCCGCCGGAAAGCGCGACAGGCGGTGGACCGCCCGGAGTGACCGGGTGAACCACCGCCTGCCAGACAGGACGGACTTGGGGCTGGCCTGGAAAAAGGAAAAGGGGGAGGCGGAAGCGCTGCCGCCGCGGCTACTTCGTCGGCTTCCTGCCGGTGACGCCCAGGTGCACCAGCAGCGCCAGGTTGGGCTTGATCTCGGCCTGCTTGACGCCCCCCGCCAGGAAACCCTTCTGGTGCGAGGCCACCGCCGCGAGCATGGCGACCAGGGCCCCGGCGATCGCGGCCGGGTTCACGTCCTTGTCGACCCTGCCCTTGGACTGCAACTCGGCGACGGCGTCCGCGAGGGAGCTGTTCACCGAGTTCAGGATCTTCATGCGCAGTTTGTAGAAGCGTTTGTCGCCCTCGGCGGCGCCGAGCTCGACGACGCGCAGGATGGCGTCGTTCTTCTTCCAGAACTCCAGGAAACCGTCGACGAGTTCCTGTGCGGTCTGCCAGCCGGCCTTGCCGACCCAGGACCGTCCGCCGACCAGTTCGGTCAACCCGGCGCCCTCCGCGGCCATTTGCTCGGCGATCTCCAGGACGGCGCCCTCGACGTCCGGAAAGTACTGGTAGAAGGTCGCGGGCGAAGTGCCCGCCTTCCGGGCGACGTCGATGACCTTGACGTCCCGGTAAGGCGATGAGCTGAGCATGTCGCTGAGGCAGTCGAGCAACTTCTGCCGCGTCGCCTGCCCGCGCCGGCCGGCCACGCGGCCGTCGACGGTACGCACTTGTCCTGTCATGTCGTCAGCTTACCGAGGGGTGATCTGAGCGCGATTCGGCCGACTGCAAATGGGGTGCGCGGGGGCTCGGGCGAGGCCGTGCCTGGTCTGCGGGCTGCGGGAACCGCCGTTAGTTTGGCTGCATGGCCGAAAACAGGGCATCGGTGAGCGCACAGGGAGTCACGGAGGGCGTCCCCTGCTGGGTGGACGCGCAGCTTCCCGACGTGGACGCGGGGCGCCGGTTCTACGGTGCGCTTTTCGGATGGACGTTCGAATCTGCGTACGGTGCCTCCGTGTGGGCCCGGCTGGACGGCGAGCCGGTCGCCGCGCTCGCCCCCAAGACGGACGGCCGGATGCCCACCGTCTGGACGGTGTATTTCGCCACCCCGGACGCGGAGGCGACGGCCCGCCGCATCCGGGCGGCGGGCGGGCAGCTCGTCACGGCGCCGTTCCCGGTCGGCGGCCTGGGCACCGCCGCCCTCGCCGCCGACCCCGAGGGCGCCGTCTTCGGCCTCTGGCAGCCGGGCGGCCACCGGGGCTTCGGTGTCCGCCACCGGCCCGGCGCCTTCGCCTGGGCGCAGCTCTACGCCCGCGACACCGACGCCGTGAACACCTTCTACGGCCACCTCTTCCACGACGCCCTGTTCGGCCCCGGAGCCGACCCCGACTTCGGCCGGGCGCCGGTCGCCGACGTCTTCCCCGAGGTCATGCCGCCCCACTTCCTCGTCCACTTCGGCGTGACGGACTGCGAGGCGGCGCTCGGCGCGGTGAGCCGGCTCGGCGGACGCGTGCAGGCGGGCCCGTTCACCGCCTCGTACGGAACGGTGGCCGTCGTCACCGACAATCAGGGGGCGTCGTTCGCGCTGCTCCAGCGCTGAGCCGTGCCGTCGACCGTGCCGTCGGCGGTGGTGCCGGCCAGGTCGTTGGCCGGTACACGCGCCGCGTTCGCCGGGACAACCGCGCTCTTTGCCGGTATATGAAGTGAGACACCCTGATTGTCCGCGGGTTCGCAACCGGTGGCCCGGCCAGGAAGAATCGGGGTGCGTGCCGCCATGGCGGTGCGGTGGTGAGACGCTGCACTTCGGTCGCGTGCACAAGTGGGTGACGCGGCTCGTACGGGGAGGTGGCAGGCAAGTGGTGGATCAGCTGACGCAGCACGATCCGCGGCGGATCGGGCCGTTCGAGGTGCTGGGACGGCTGGGGGCCGGCGGCATGGGGCTGGTCTATCTGGCCCGCTCGGCCTCGGGCCGGCGCGTGGCGATCAAGACGGTCCGCACCGAGCTCGCCGAGGACCAGCTCTTCCGCGTGCGCTTCACGCGCGAGGTGGAGGCGGCCCGGGCGGTCTCCGGCTTCTACACGGCCGCGGTCGTCGACGCCGACCCGCGGGCCGCCGTGCCGTGGCTGGCCACCGCGTACGTGCCCGCGCCCTCGCTCGAGGAGATAGTGAACGAGTGCGGGCCGCTCCCGGCCCCGGCGGTGCGCTGGCTGGCCGCGGGCGTCGCGGAGGCCCTCCAGTCCATCCACGGCGCCGGACTCGTCCACCGCGACCTGAAGCCGTCCAACGTGCTCGTCGTCGAGGACGGCCCCCGGGTGATCGACTTCGGTATCGCCTCCGGCGTGTCGAACACCCGTCTGACGATGACGAACGTCGCCGTCGGCACCCCCGCCTACATGTCCCCGGAGCAGGCCAAGGACTCGCGCAGCGTCACCGGCGCGAGCGATGTGTTCTCCCTCGGCTCCACCCTGGTCTTCGCCGCCACCGGTCACCCCCCGTTCCACGGCGCCAACCCGGTCGAGACGGTCTTCATGCTGCTGCGCGAGGGCCCGGACCTGGCGGGCCTGCCCGACGAGCTGCGCCCGCTCATCGAGTCCTGCATGCAGATGGAGGCCGCGGGCCGCCCCAGCCCCGCCGACCTCCAGGCCCAGCTCGCCCCCCACCTCTTCGGCTCCGGCTCCGACGACAGCGGTACGGCGTCGGCGTGGCTGCCCGAGAAGGCGGTCGCCCTCATCGAGACCCGCCGCGGCGGCCGCCCGCCCGCCAAGCCCGCCGCGCCCGCCGCGGGCCGCGGCGGCGGGGGCGCGGCCCCGGCCCGCCCGGCGGTAC